>JAHFDY010000068.1 GCA_023248735.1 Myxococcales bacterium | reverse complement strand
CGCCGTAGAGGGCGGTTTTCGTTTGGTAGACTTCCGTCCATCCAATCCCGTCGAAATGGTCGACAAAGCCACCGGATGGCCGCCGTCCAACCGCATAGACGTTGTTGTCAGAGGTGCCCCAAACAGCCGAATAGTCGCGGCCAAGCGAGTTCCCACCGAGGCGATTGAGTTTACCCTTGGCGTAGACGAAACTCACAGAGCTCGAGCCGACGGCGACAAAGAAATCAGGACCAGAGCCCCAAATGCCGTAGAGGGTTTCGCCCTGAGGCTGTCCGTTCACCACTGAAAAGGGCGACCCCGCATCGCGCACGACGACGGCGGCGTCTGCGTCCGCATCAGGTCCACCCGCCTGGTTAGCCTGCGTCTCGATTCCAAGAACCTGTCGACACGCTGCAAGCGACGACAAAGCCAACGTGGTGGCAGTAAAGAGGGTGAACGTACGCATGCAGCCAGTCCGTATTAGCAAAACTTCCGTGACGTGCTCGTATCCACCAACGCCAACTTGCTCGAGATTCTCTTAGCGAATCGATCCGTGCAGAATGAGCTCGTGGCTTCCGACAATCCACACGTCATCGGTTGAGTTTCCCCAGACGCCGAAGAGTGGCTCATCCGTTGGCGAAGGGACCTTCCGGATGTTCAGCGTTCCTTGGTCTTCGGTCCTTATCCGGCCGTGGTCGTCAACGCCGACGATGCGCTCACTGTTTCCCCAGACGCCGGTGGTGAATCTCTTGTCCGCGCCGACTTCGGTTTCGTTGCGCGTGATCTCGCTGACGGAGTATGTAAATCCACCGTCAGCACTCGCATCGACATCCGTACCATCGGAACTCGTAAACCACGCGGCTCCGCTGTAGTTGGTCCCGAGAATAACATTCGTTGTGGGGCCCGGAAGCTGCCAGACGGATCGAAACGCGACGTCGCCACGACCCACGGGTCGGTAGTGCGCGAATCCCCCGAAAATGGGCTCCCGATGGAAAATTTGGCTGCCACCCGCGATAGCAAAGTCGTCGAGGCTGCGACCTGAGATGGCCCAGAGGACGGGGGCTTCCGCAACGTCGGTTTCAGTCACGGCCTTCGGCAGGACGCTCACGAGTGACCAAGTCTCACCGGGCGCCAAACCAAAGACCTTGCCGTTGTCGCCCACCGCGAGCACAGCCCCGGCGAACTCCGGGATGCACCAAATGCCATGGAGCGCCGTGTCGGTCTCAAAGATCACGACCCATCGGGTTCCGTCATAGTGGGAGACGAATCCACCCGAGGCGGTCTTCCCCGAGGCGTACAGGTCATTCTTTGAACGGCCCGATACCGCCGTGAAATCTCGTCCCGCCGCGTTGCCGCCTAAACGCTCGACGAGGCCGTTCTCGTAGAAATAACTCACCGTGCGCGTGCCCACGGCGACCAAATAGCCGGGCATACCCCAGGCGCCCGTGAGCGTTTCACCGCTCGGCACTCTGTTTGTGATTGTGAAGGGAGAGGATGGCGCGATCGCGGCGTCGGTCCGCGCTTGATCGGGTAAGTCCTCAATTCCGAGAACTTGCCGACACGCCACGAAATGCAGCGTGAGCGCGATCGGTGCGACGAACTTGGCGCGCATAGGCGAAACGTCCTAGCGCGATGTTCCGATCATGTCTGGCTGCACGCGCCAAATATTTGGTGCTTTCGCGCCAGAGTGAGATTTCGTCGGCTCACCCAATCATTCATGTTCTTGACGATCTTACTCCGCGCGAGGCCTCGGCTTTTTCAGGTGACGTGCCTCCGCCTCTGAAACGGAGTGGGACTTTGTTACCGATGCGTCGCTTCGCGCCATTTTCACAAGCAAGCGATAGTGCTGGTGAAGGACGTTAAGCTCTTCCTCGCTGAGATCTTCCACATCGATGAGATGATTGCTCGCGCCCTCAACCGCCGCGACGATCTCGTTCAGTTTGAGTTGAATGGCGAGGGAATCTTTGTTCTGCGCCCGCTGGATGAGAAAGACCATCAAGAAGGTAACGATGGTGGTGCTCGTGTTGATGACGAGTTGCCAAGTATCGGAATAGTGAAAGAACGGTCCCGTCAGCGCCCACGCAATGACGACGAACAGGGCCGTGAAGAAGACGGAACTCGAACCCGACTTGCGCGCAACTTCCGTCGAGAACCGCGCCATCGCTTGCGCGATAGATCGACGTTGTCGTGGTTGTTCACTCTGCTTCCTCATGGATCCACCTCGGTTTGGCGACGCGCCGTCGCCAATGTACCGCGCATTGTGATCCGTGATGAACTCCTAGGCCTTGCAGAGGTCGCCGCTATACGTGGTGACCTTGAAGCACTTGAAAGCAGCTGCAGCGCAGGCGGTTTCCTTCGTTGCGATCTCCTCGGCCGATGTGGCATTTGGGTACGTTGTCGCAATCGCCTTGAGCGGCGAGTCGCACCCGTCCCTGTTCGACTCGACGACCTCGGTCGTATACGCCGAAATGACCCGCGCGAAATCGTCATTCAACTTGACGGTACTCGTGAGGCCGCATGTCGTGCATGCCCAACGGCTGAACGTCAGGGCGTCGGCGCTGGCTTCCTTCGTTTTGACCCCATCCGTAATGCACTTGCCGTCACCCTTGCACGGTTCATACAGGTCGACCGCGGCTTGGCTGTATGGGGCCAACTTTGTCTCACAAATGCCAATTGCGGTGGTGCCTGAGCAGTATTTGGCACACACCTGACCCTGTTTGGTGGCAAGATCCTGTTGTGACTGCGTGGGCGTGGAACCGCAGGCGATCGCACCTAGCAAGAGAAATCCGGCTGCAAGACGAGACATCATGCTCCTTAGCACGCGAGAGGGTGAACGCTTCTCTCAGGTGCACCTGAGCTGGCGCATATTCAGCGAGCGCTAGCTCAAGCCTCGAAAAGCGACGGTCGCAAGGATGGTCATCGTCGCGTAAAGCGCAATCTCGACCGTCTCTGTCCACGGTTGCACGCGCCGGATGGCTCCCCAGACGTGGATCAACGTCATGAGACCGGAAACGAGCCCGATGATCTCAAAAACGTATCGATGCTGTGCCGGGTTGGACGCGGCGCGAAGCGCTAGGAACGTGATCACCAGGGCGACCGCGCCGAGGCATCGACCTAGATAGACGGTAAGATCGGTGTTTTCCGGGAGGCTCCATTGAAACAACTTTGCCCACCGAAGCGGAGCAAACAGAAGTGGCAGCGCAAACAGCAGAAGAAACCCGCAGCCACCGACCCAAAGAAAGCCACTCGCCAATGTGCTCATGTGGCACTCGCCGTTTCGATCGCGCGGACCAGCTCCGCGAGGGAACTGATGGTCACGGTCGGCTGAAGCTCCCAGCAATCGAAGGCGACGCGCGGGTCCCTCCGTACCCATGCCGCTTGAAGGCCTGACGACACGGCGCCGGTGACGTCAAACGGGTTGCTCGAAATGAGCCATGTGCGCGTGCGCTCGGCGTTCGCGCGTCGTAGAAAGTACCCGTATGCGGCGGGATCGGGTTTGAACGTTTTTAGATCATCAACAGTTACAATATCAAGAAACGCGGAACGGAGCCCGGCGTTTTCGAGCAGCGGCCCCATCGCCGCGATCGTTCCGTTGGTAAACGCATAGAGCCGATAGCCTCGGTCCCGTGCCTGCTCAATTGCAACTGCGGCGTCAGGAAACGCTGGGAGCGTCGCATACACCGTAAGGAGGCGCTTTTTGAACTCAGAATCCATAGCCGTGTTCATCGACCGATCGGTCCACTCGAGCGCCTCCGCCGTGCAGGTTGCGAAGTCGACGTAGTTGCGCATGAGGGCTCGCCGAAACGAATACTCGAGCTGCTTCTCCCGCCAGCGCGATGAGAACGTCATGGCTGCATCGCCTAGACGCGTAGCAAGAAGTTGGGTGACACCGTGGATGTCGATGAGCGTTCCGTAGATGTCAAAGGCGAGCGTGATCTTCTCCGGCATGGGTCGATACGATAGTGCGAGCGCCGCACATTGGCTGAGAGTTTTGTGGTCCTGCGGACTCGCTTCGTGCGATCACAGAGCATGCTGCAACGATTCGCGAGCGACCTTTCACGCCAAGACTTTCTAGCATGCGGCGTTGAGCTCGCGAGTGTGCTTGGTATGGACCGCGACGCAGCCGGTGAGCGCATCGATGCATGGCCCGACGACGTCGAACGTTTCGTGGCGTCGATCGACAACCCGGTGCTCCTCACCGACGCTTGGCGACTCGCAGAGCTCGCGCCTCGGCTTCGCGACACCGTCTTCAAATTGCTCGAGAGCCCTGTGCGCACTACCGAATTTCGCGGTGTCCGTCTCACGTTTGAGCAGGCACGTTGGCCGGGCGTTTGGGGGCCCAACATCGACACGTTGCTCTGCTGTCGTGCCCTTGGCGATCACGGAGTGGACGGTGTCGAGTCTGCTGTCGAACTCGGAAGTGGATCGGGTTTCATCAGCAAGTTCCTTCTGACACATGCCCCTAAGCTCCGCGCGATGACGCTCGTTGACCGGCACGCGGGCGCCGCTGCATGCTCGCGCGCAAACGTGCCAGATGCGCGCGCAGAGGTGATTTGTGGCGACGCGACAACCGCACTCGCAGGACGGCGTTTCGACCTCGTTGTGACCAATCCACCCTACATTCCCCGCCCGCGTTCAATCGCAGACAACGCCTACGAAGGCGTTGATCTCCTCGCGTTTCTCACTCAGCAGGGAGCGGACATGCTGACGCCCGGCGGACGCATCGTGACGATCACGTCATCGCTTTCTGCGCACCTCTTTGAGCCTATGGTGGCGAAATCATCCCTTCGTGCACGCACGCTCTCCACAACCGATGTACCCCTCAAGGTTCTTAACGTGCTGAACAATGCTGAGTGGCTCGACTATCTTCGGAAGGCGCGCGGCGTGAGGTGCGAGGTGAGGGACGGGTACGAACTGTGGCATGAGATCCGCGTCGTCGCTCTCGAGGCGTGCGCGACTCTTTAGGGCTCGCAGCGCGCGTTCGTCGCTGTCGCGCTCACGGTGCGCGTTGCTCATGCCCCTATTGGAGTACCTGACTCTGCGCTCCGTCACCCTCATCCTGCCGCGTTCCAAAGAACCGCGTGCGGATCGTCCAATCGACCTCGGCGAGCTCGTCGCGAAACTGAACGAGGAACGCTTCAAGGTCGGAGAGTGGAAGTTCGCTTGGATCAAAGTAGGCAAAACGAGAGGCGAGACGGCCGAGTCGTTGATTGGTGATGTCATCTGCGCGTCCCGCTCTGCTGCCCGTGATTGCGCGCATCGAACGCTCACAGCGGTAAAGACAGGCGTGAATCGACCGAGGAAATTCGGAATCGAACAGTAGAAATTCGAGGACGCGCTGAGCACTGATGCGTCGGTACTTTTTGCGATACATCTCGTACGCGCTCATCGATTTCAACAGGCCCACGAGCGACGGGTCCATCGCGTCTGATAGCGCGTGAGCCGGGTTTGCGAGCAGTACGGAGTAGTGGCCTTCGACAATGCGCGAACACTGGTCGGCGCGTTCGACCATGCAGCCAGCGCGTGCGAAGTGCCAACCTTCGTTATGGCTCATTGTGTCTTCGTGCAAACCGCGAAAGAGATGGGTCGCGAGTTTTACTTCTTTGAAAAACGCGTGCGGACGCAGCTTGAGCGCGTTCTCCTGCGAGGCGCGATGCACCATCAAGTAGGCGCGATTGAGCGCTTCCCACATTTCGCTCGCGATGATCTCGCGGACGCTCCGTGCATTCTCTCTTGCGCGCGACAGACAGGTGAGAATCGAATTCTCGTTGTGACGATCGAACGACATGAAGGACAAGACCTGGTCGGCAGAAACCGAACTGTAGTTCTCGTGGTAGGCCTTCTCTTCGCCGCTCGCCTTGATGACGGCTTCCCACGAAGATGTGGCTCCAGCGGGCGAGCCAGAGAGATCGACGCTGAGGTAGAGGCCAACGTCGACGAAGCGTGCCACATTCTCGGCGCGTTCGACATAGCGCATCAGCCAATAAAGCGTGTCGGCGACTCGACTCAGCATGGTGGATGCGCTGACGGTGCGTTGCGCAGGACCCAAGTATCCTTGCTTCCGCCGCCTTGCGATGAGTTGACGACGTACGAACCCTTGCGGAGCGCAACGCGCGTGAGGCCTCCAGGTAATATGTAAGTCTCTTTACCAGTCAGTACGTAGGGCCGTAAGTCAACGTGTCTTCCGGCGAGCTCGCCATCGACCAGTGTGGGTACGCGCGACAAGCTGATGAGTGGTTGCGCGATGTAGTCGCGTGGATTGTCGTCGATGCGCTTGGCGAAGACGGCGCGCTCTTCATCGCTCGCTTGCGGTCCCATGAGCATGCCGTACCCACCGGATTCGTTCGCGGTTTTGACAACCAGTTGGTCAAGATTCTTGAGTACATGCGCGCGCTCCTTGTCGTCGAAACACGCGAAGGTCGGCACGTTCGGGAGAATCGGCTTCTCACCGAGGTAGTATTCGATGATTCGAGGCACGTAGGTGTAGATAACCTTGTCGTCGGCGACGCCGGTGCCAGGTGCGTTGGCAATGGCGACGCGGCCGTTCTTGTAGACCTCGAAGAGTCCGGGCACTCCGAGCATGGAGTCCTTTCGGAATGCAAGCGGATCGAGGAACGTATCATCGATGCGCCTGTAGACCACGCCGACGCGGCGAAATCCGGACGTGGTCCGCATCGTGAGGTAACCGCCGCGCACGATAAGATCGCGACCTTCAACAAGTTCAATGCCCATCTGTTGCGCCAGAAACGAGTGCTCGAAGTATGCGGAGTTGTAGATGCCGGGCGTGAGCAGCACCGTTGCGGGCTCCGTGCTTCCCGGCGGCGTTACATGCTGCAGCGTTTCGAGCAACTTGCTTGGGTACCCGTCGACAGGCATCACGCGGCAAGCTTCGACCAGATGCGGCAACAGTCGCTTCATGATGCTGCGATTCTCAAGCACGTACGAAACCCCCGACGGGGAGCGCAAGTTGTCCTCGAGCACGTAGAACTGACCGTTCTTGTCGCGCACAAGGTCGGTACCAACGACGTGGCAGTACACGCCCTTTGGCGGCTTCACGCCCGCACAGGCAGATAGGTACCCGCCGGCGCTCTCGATGAGCCCTCGCGGCACGATGCCGTCCTTGATGATCGTCTGGTGGCCGTAGACGTCGCCGAGAAATAGGTTCAGCGCGGTGATGCGTTGCACGAGCCCTCGTTCGATGACGACCCAATCGCTTGCCGGCAAGATGCGTGGAACGACGTCGAAAGGAAAAATTTTCTCGGTACCTTCCGCGTGACCGTAAACGTTAAACGTGATGCCGAGGTCGAGCAGCATCTGCTCGGCGGTGCGCTGCTGCGCGGCAAGATCCTGAGGACTCGCTTCGGAAAGCCACTTGACCAAAAGGGCTCGGCCCTCGCGTGGGTGCGCATGGCTCTCGAACGTTTCGTCAAAGAAGGCGCCGATGTCGTACACGGACAGATCCACGCCTGCCATTGTGCGACGAAACTTGTTTCCGGCGTGTTACGAAAGCGGCGCAGGAGTCGGAATTTGGATTGTCTTGGCCAGAAGCACCCGGGTTCATCTTGAAGCGAAAACGTATGGGAACTCAAAATGCGAGTGTGTGGTCGAGTCACCCATTGGGACGACGTGCGCCTAAGGGTTTCCGCGCTAGAACGCTTCTACCGTGAAACACACCTCAACAACGATCCTCTCAATTCTCTGCGTTTCTTCACTCGTTTTCGCTGCGGCTTGCGGTTCTGATGCGGACCAAGCTACCGAGCAGGACACGCAAGCGGCAAGCAGCTACGCCGCAGGTCGCTTCGAGCTCAACCTCGACGGAAAGCGCGCAGGTGTCGTGCACGCCGTTGAGGGCGGCGGCGCTTCAACCTCTGGAGCGTTCGAGAACTTCGCTGTTCAGATCGGTTTCGACATGACGCCAGCGGTCTACGACTGGATCGAGAACTCGTGGAAAAGCAATTACGCGCGCAAGGACGGTTCGATCATCGCTGCGGATTTCAATCTTGACGCGAAGAGCGAGCGCGAGTTTTTTCACGCGCTCGTCACCGAGTTCGGCATCCCTGCATGTGACGGGTCAGCGAAGGATCCGGCTTACATCACGCTCAAATTCTCTCCCGAATATGTCAGGTACAAGGCCGCCGTTGGCAGGGTGAAGGAAGCGGCAAAGTTCGACGAGAAGGTGTGGCTTCCATCGAACTTTCGTTTCGAGCTAGGGGACATGAACACGAAGAGCATCAGCAAGATTGACGCCATCACCGTCAAGCAGACCGTGATGGCGCATGAAATTGGCGATGCCGGTGTGAGCTCAAAGAGCGCGAGCCCAGACGTGTCGATTCATCTTCCCGAGTCCGAATCCGCGGCGTGGTCCAAATGGCTCGACGGCGCGCGCAATGGCGCACCAAAGAAAACAGGGTCGCTCGTGTTCCTCGCGTCGAATCGTGAGACCGAGCTTGGAAGGATCACGTTCTCTGGCGTTAGCATCTTCTCGGTCGAGCCTGAAAAGTCTGAAGCGAATGCCGACAACGTGAAGCTGATCACCGTGCGCCTTCACACGGCGGGCGTTTCACTTCGAGTACCGTCGCGGTGAGAGCTGAGGCAGACTCACGGTGGGAGTAGCTCGACGCTGACGGCGACGTCGAGTGTTTCGTCGCCACCGCCCATGAAAATTGTGCCCGACGTCGGCGTAGCATCGCGATAGGTGCGGCCTACCGCAACGCGCACGTGCTCGGTGCTTGCCAGTTTGCCGTTGGTCGGATCGAACCCTCGCCAACCGGTGTCCATCATGTACACTTCGACCCAGGCGTGCGACGCAAGCGCCATCGCGTCGCGTCCGTTGCCAGAGTTGGCGCCTGGAACGTAGACGTAGCCGCAGACGTAGCGCGCGGGAACGCTGAGCAAACGTGCGAGGCAGATGAACAGGTTGGCGAAGTCTTGGCAGACGCCCTTGCGCTCGTTGTAGACGTCGAACGGCGTCGTCAGCAGTGTTGTTGCGCCCTGCTCGTATTTGTATTCGCGGAAGATCGTTTGGTTGATGTCGGTGAGCGTGTCGATGAGGTCATTGTCGTTGCGCCGCACGAAGTTCATCGCGTACTCGGTGAGTTCAACGAGCTCCGATTCGAAGAGTTCTTGCGGAAGCAAATAGGGCGCGAGCATGTGGCGTTGCCAGGGCATCCACAAGAGGGGAATCGTCGATCGCACGTGTCGCGGCCGCGCTTGCATGCGATCGGGCGCGTGGACGCGTACGAGTGATTCGGATTCGATCGCCAGTTCATTGTAGTCCGCATCGATTGCGAGCCGTCGCGTGCGGTTGCCAAACACGTCTTCGAAGTCGAAGCCATTATGTGGAACGCTGACACGCACATCGAAGAGGTCGACCGATTGTTTGCGATCGTGCACCGGTTCGAGCCGCAACAGATGGTGGCTGCGCTCGACTGGTTTCACGTAGCGGTAAACCGTTCGGTGTCGAATACGGTATTGAGCCTCCTCGGCGGGCGGCAGTTCCGAGCTGTTGCCTACGCGGATGACAGGCACCGAGGCGGGGCCCGCGGAGGGGTAACTCCGTACGGCGGGCTCGGTCTTGTGGCGAACGAGGCCGCCGCGTACCAAGATGAGTTGGCCGGGCTCGACCCGGTGGTACTCGACCTGGCCATCGCCGTACGTTGCGAGCGGCCCCGAGGTGACGATGACGCCGCGCCGGCTCATCGCGCCACGCTTGGTGAGATCGAGCTCCACGTCCTCGTCGCCGAATACGGCGCGCGTGTAGGGAGGGTAGAAACTTGCGACGTGTGGCAACGTATTTCCCGCCTCGTCAGCCCATACGCAGAGGTCGAGGCCGTCTGTCAAGACGCTTGACAATGACCCGAACGCGTTGAGCTCGCGGTACCAGCTCGCGAGTTCCTCAGGACTGGCATCCGCGAGTCTCCGCCAGTTCCGCTTCGCCATCCGCTCGAGCAACTCGCAGAAGAGACGCTCCGTATCGGTCGAACCCACGGGCTCAAACGGAATGTCGGTCGGTCCTTCGAGCCTTCTTTCAAGGCTGCCCGAGTGTGCGAAGAGCCACTCTTGCCCGCCGTGGTGTCGAGCGAAGGGTTGCGTGTTGGCGTTGGAGTTTCCGCCCCATCGCGCGCGCCGAATGTGGAGCAAGAAAACCGACGACGCGGTGTGCTCCCAAACGCGCACCAACTCACTGCGGATACTACCCGCCGACGGCGCGGGCTCTTTGAGCACAGTCGCGCTTGGCTCACCTCCCGGGTAGTAGCCAAGTCCCCAGCCGTCCGGACGCTCGCGTCCTTCGTCAAGACACTTGAGCGAAAACGAAGGCGCCACTTGACCCTCAAAGGACAGCGCCAGAAGGTTCGGCATGCACCCCCGAGACTAACTTAGTTTTGCGCCAAGCGGAGCCGCATCAATCGCGGCTTCCTCAATCGGCTCAGGCACGGCATGGTCGCCACGCATGTGTCGTAAGTCGAGGGTACGCGTCGTTCCCCCCCTCCCATTCGAAGTGCGCACGCTTACCGGTGCGAGGGATGGATCGGCGATCGTAAACCGTTGCGCTCGCCGCGCCTCCGCTTCGAAGCGAGTCAGTGGCGGATGCTCAAACGCGCGCCCTTCTGGATGCCACACGTGATAGGCGCAAGCGCCGAGCGACCGGTCGGCCCACGTGTCTATGAGCTCGAATTTGAGCGGATGATGAATCCCGAGGTGCGACTGCAGCGACCTTGGGGGTGCCCACGCGCGGTAACGGATGCCAGCGACGGCGATGAGTGGGTCTCGCGTCGCGTGAAGAGGAATGTCAATACCGTTGACGATGAACGCGTGACGGCCGGCAACATAACCTTTGACGCGTACTTCAACGCGCTCGACCGATGAGTCCACGTAGCGCGCGGTTCCTCCCGAAGTGAGCTCCTCGCCGAGAACGTGCCATGGCTCGAGCGCGTTGCGGATGGACACCTCTACGTCCTCGGCTTGCAGCGTACCGACGAGTGGACAGCGAAGTGCAATGAACGGGCGATACGTTGCTTTGGGCAACCCGAGGCCGGCGCGCTCGAGGTGTGCGAGTACGTCATCCAGGTCGCGTTCGAGGTAGTAAGGCAGGAAGAACTCGTCATGGAGCCGAGCGCCCCAGCGCACGAGCGGGAAATTGTAAGGCGCCTTGACGAAGCTCGCGATGAGGCTCCGCATGAGTACACCCTGCGCAACGGCCATGTGCGGATGTGGCGGCATCTCGAACGCGCGCAGCTCGACGAGGCCCTGCCTTCCGTAGTCCGTGCGGTAGTCATAGAGCTTGTCGATGCAAATTTCGGCGCGATGGCCGTTGCCCGTGAGGTCGACTAGCAGATCGCGAAAGAGGCGATCCGATAACCACGGCTCGGGCGTGCCTTCGCGCACAGCGAACGCTTCGGTGAGCGCGATCTCGAGCTCGCCGAGAGCATCGAGCCTTCCTTCGTCGATGCGCGGTGCTTGCGAGGTTGGGCCCACGAACAATCCCGTGAACGCGTACGACAATGAAGGATGGTGTTGCGCGAACGTAAGCAAACTTGCGAGCACATCGGGTCGCTCAATGAAAATGCTCCGTTCGGCAGTGGGGCCACCAAGCGTGACGTGATTGCCTCCGCCCGATCCCGCGAGCCTTCCGTCAAGGAGGTGTTTCTCGCTCGTGAGCCCCGCGGCAAGAGCGCACTGAAACGCGCGGTTGATGAAGTCGGCGTAGTCGGTCGTGTTGTCCGAAGGAGGCAGATTCAGCTCGAGAACGCCTGGATCAGGCGCCAACATGATCGCAAAGAGCTCGCTCCGTTTCGGTGGAGGGTATCCCTCGAGTTGCACTTCGAGCCCGGTTTTTGCGCGAACACTATCGATCGCGCGAACGGCGACGAGAAAGTCATCGGTCGTGGTGAACGGCGGCAAGAAGACGAAGAGGCGGTCTTCGCGCATCTCCACGCATAGGGCTGTTCGCATGCCTCCGAGTGGGCCAAATGATGCGAGCTTTCGCCAAGCTTCGGCGACGGCTTCAGGACGTTCACTTTCTTGACGACGTGGATCTTTGTTTGCGTGTTCTGCTGGAATCGGAAGGACGTCGCCGGCAACGCTATGCAAGGGGAGCCGAAGACCGATGGGCGAATCTCCTGCCAACAAATAAAGATGTTCGCGTCGAAATCGCCAGTGGTCTGAGCGAAACTTACCGAAGACGCGTGCCAACGGGAGCACATAGCCGACGGGTTCGGTAACGCCGCGATCCAGAATTCGCGCGAGGCGTGCGCGTTCGCCTCCGTCGGTCAGGTCGTGCCTCAGAAGATCGACGTCGATAGGAAGTTTGGCCTCGTCCTGCAGGAATCGCCATGGGTCCTCGAACGCGGGCAGCGGCTCAACGTCGACGTCAAACTCCTTCGCGAGCGCGAATGCAAAGCGTTCAGCGTCTCGGCGCGTTGGGGTGGCGAGACCTTTTCGGTCTGCAAAGAGTGGTGTCCCGTCTTTGGTACCGAGCACCCAAAGCACCCACCGAGGCAACGGTTCGCCGGGATAAGACTTGCCCATACTGCGCAGTACGCAGCCGCTTTTCGCGAACTCGATGCGTAGTTCTTGCGCAAATGCGAAGCCTTGTTCGGTTTTTGTTAGGCCCAAGGCCTCGTCCGTCCACTCGGGCGCATCAGGATGAAGTCGGCTGGTCCACGTGGGCTCGCCGCCGATGGTCAAGCTTACTTTCAGACGCGCAAGCTCCGCGTCCGTTGTCTTGGCTGCGACGAGGAGCGCCTCGTATTCGTCGTCGGAGTAGGGGCGCGCTGGACCAGGCTCATGGGTGAGGCGAATGACCTCCATCTTCACGTCGAGTGTGCCGAGCGTTTCGGCCGTGCCCTCGATCGGCGCCGCGAGTTCGGGCGCCGAGCTTGAGACGAGCGGAATGTGACCCTCACCGCACAACAGGCCACTGGTTGCGTCGAGGCCGATCCAGCCGGCGCCCGGCAAGTACACTTCGGCCCACGCGTGGAGATCGACGACGTCGCGATCCATGCCCTTCTTGACGCCGGGGAGCATTCCATCGTCACGCAGCTGAACGAGATAGCCGCTGACGAAGCGCGCCGCGAAACCACGATCGCGAAGCAAGCGTACGAGCAGCAACGCGGAGTCTCGACAGCTGCCTTGCCCATGTAAGAGCGTCTCTTCAGGCGCGTATACGCCCGGCTCTTCGCGAATCACGTAACGCACACGGTTACTAACGAGTCGGTTGAGTTCGACAAGAAGCGCGACGGTGTCGCCCCCGCGCGGTAGCGTCTTCGAAAACGCGTCGAGGAGAGGGCCGCCTCTGAGCGAAGCCTCGTCGGTGCGCATGAACGGCGCGAGGTCGCGCTCGTGATCCTTCGGATACGCGAACGGCGCATTTTTCAAGCCCAGGTCGATCGTAAAGTCAAAAGGGTTGACCGCTTGGATCTCGCAAACCATCTCGACCGTGAATGACACCGAAGTGAACTTCTCTTCTGGCCGAAACACGGCGCGCGCCACTCGATTCCCAAGAGCATCGCGCTGCCACGCAAGTCGATGCTCTCGGTCGATGTGCAGGGCGTACGTTTCGATTCGCGCTAGGGCGTGCACTGCGGGTCTTAGTCGCACGGTGTGTGGACCGAGCGACGAAGGCGCCGGGTATTGGTAAGTGCTCTGGTGACGAATTCGGAGGCGCAAGGTCGGGTGAGGGTATCACCCGTCCGAGCGCTCACGACCCACCTTCCGAAACTCACCCGGCGTCACACCTTCCCACCTGACGAACGCACGGTGAAACCCGCTATGATCCGAAAAGCCGGTCATGAACGCGATTTGCGCGAGCGAGTGGGCGCTTCTCAGGAGCATCTCAATGGCCATATGATGACGCGTTGTTTCGGTGAGTTCACGCACCGAGGCACCTTCATTGGCGAGACGCCGCTGGAGCGTTCGGGCGGACATGCCCAGGCGTTTGGCAAGCGCTTGCAACGTAGGCTCGCCGTCGGAGAGCATCTTTCCAATTTGCGCACGCACGACGGTCGTAAACGAGCCCACTGGTGGTAACGCCGCAACGATGTCCGCAGCGTGGCTATCGAGCGCGGGCAACAATGATGGAATCGCGCCTACGATCGGACGTTCGAACACCTCGCGTGGAAAAACGACTTCATCTTTCGCCGCATTGAAAACGACATTCTTTCCGAACACGCGCGCAATCACTTCTGCGTCCGCTGGCGCACCTCCGTGGCGAAAACTCACGCGAAGCGGAATCGCCGTGGCGTCACCCACAAGCGTGCGCATCGCCACGATCGCCGAAGCGGGTCCGTATTCGATGAGGGCGCGCTCAAGTTGCGTCTCGGGCACGTTGTATGCGGCGCGTACAATAATGACATCATCGGCGCGAACGAGAACCGTCGTGTACACTTCTTGAACGAGTCCGCGAAAGCGTGAGACTCGGGCGAGCAGGTCGCCCACCGTAGCGCTATTGCGCGCAAGCATCCCGAGAAGACCGAGCATGAATACGCTCGACTGTTCCGCGACGAGTACGCCCCAAGGTCTTTGGCCGTGAACACGCTCGAGCTCCCGGAGCATGCGATTGAGTGCGCTAAGTGCAAAGCGCTCGTCGCGAAAGCCTGCATTCTCGGGAAGGCCTGCTGCTTGGAGCAGAGGCGAGGACGAAATGCCAATTCCTTCGAGGCCCATCCGCCATGCGAGAAGTACGCTCGCGTCGAAGTGCCGTTCGCCACTCTCGTACTTGTCCGGTGTGTCTGAGTTGGTTGTGTCCATCACGCGAACCGCTTTCGCGTGAGAATACGCCGGGATCCGATTCGGGACCAATCACGATGGGTCGTCTTCGCCCCGATAGGTAGCGACGCGGTCCACGATGCGACCTCCTTGGACAAGGATGGCTCGCCGAAAATGCTCGGTGACTTCCCCTGCTTTTGCGTGTCGAAACATGACCGGCGAACCCAATGGTAAGGCAAGGCCACGTGGCAGGCGGAGAGGCGTTTGCACTTCACCGGCCATTTCGTGAGGCAAGAGGGACAGGCCTTGGGGGAGCGACGGCAGCGGTCCTTTCGGAGGGTCGAACGACCCAGAGGCGACATAGCCACCGCCGTGGCAGGTCACGAACTCGGCGGTGGGTGTTCGCGTTACCTCAAGCGCGAAGAAGCACGCGGGTTCGAGCGATCGAACGAATGCGCTTCGGTACGCGTCGAAGAGATGGGGCTTGAAGAAACCAGACCCCGCCGTCACTTCGGTGAGCGAACCGTCGTGCACCGTCTGCTCAAGTGACCCAGTACCTCCTCCGTTCGCGATACCAAGGGCGAATCCATCCCGGGTAAGTAGATTAACTATTTTCGCGCGACGATCGATGAGCTCCGGCATTGCGCGACGTTTGATCGCGGCTTTGATTCCATTCGTCAAAGATCCGCGCACGTCGTCGGGGAGGCCGGCGACAATCGCTTCGTACGCAAGGATCGCGTCCACCTCGAGTCCTTGTGTCCGTGCTTCGCGAGCCAGGGAAAGCACTTGTTCGGGCGTGTGCAGGGGCGAACGACGCACGCCAAGAAAGTACGTCCCGAAGGTAATGCTCATATCGACGCAGATGCAGGCTTTCATCGCGACGCCCTCGCTTGCGCCGGCGCGCGCGAGTGCCGTAGCGCCTTCGCTCGAATCGACAGCGACGCGGATCAAGCAGCCCTTGGCGACGCACTTTGCGAGTCTTCGGAGGGGTCCGGGCTGCAACGTCGGATAGGCGAGGAGCAAGTCGTCAAACCCAGCGTCTGCAAGGCTGGCTGCCTCGTCGGCCGAGTAGCACATGAGACCCCGAAACGTTGATCCACCGCGATCGAGGAGTCGCCGCAGCAGTGTTCGAATGCGGATCGATTTCGTCGCGGATCGAAGCGTCAACGCGTGCCCGCGCAAAAGCGATACGTGTCTCGTGACGTTGCGATCAAATGCGTCGAGATCGACCACCAACGCGGGGAGACGTTCACCGTCTAAGAGCGCGCGAAAGGCATCGTACGTGAGCGACACGCGCTCGATCGTATCACCTCATGGACACACGGCTTCGCTCGCCAACGCTTCGGGAACACGTCCAACGCCATCACGGGCAAACGTCGAGAGAAAGCAGCGGTATTGGTACTTCGGTTCGGCTCGCTGGAAGATGACCTCGTGACCATCTTCAATGTTGTCGCCCACGTGCTGAACGACAACGGCCGTCGCTTGTGCTCCGTCCAGTAACTTGACGTTCGACATCGCAGGCAGTGCAATTTGCGATCGACCCGAGAGCGGCAAGAGTTTCGACAGCGGCGTGAACTGTTTCAGCTCGTCGCTCTGTGTTTGCAACTCTGCACCCGCCAAGTCGAGGCCAAACGAGAGGCTCGACGCATTCGCAATCGCAGGCAAGATGTAGTGGTCGACGATCCCTTGCACCATGAGGATCTGTCGCCCGCCGCGCGCTCCACTCGTTGTCACCACGTTCGATCCATAGAGGGGAGGGTCGGCGGCCTCTGCTGCCCATTGCACAAGCGAGAGCGCGGGGTCGCCTTCGGTCAACGGCCGCTGCAACGACAAGTAGCCGATGAGGATTTCGGCCATGCCACGCACGGAGAGAGGCTTCGCTTTGTATAAGACGTTCTCAATCCAGCTTCCGCCTTCGCCGCTCAAGATGGCGGCGCCAAAAAGCGGTTCGGATGCAAGGGCGAGCGGTGCGATGGTTGCGCCCATCGAGTGGCCGAAGAGAGCAAGCTTGCTCACGTCAAACCGAACGGCGGCGTCCGGCGACGAGAACGAAGAACAGTCAAGTGCGTTGACTGTGAGCGTCGAAAGCATGTGCGCGACCAGCTGGAGTTCGAGTGCACTTTGCCTCAAGTTGTCGCGAATCGCACCTGGATTGCCAATGTTGAAAATCGCGAACTGCTCGTCGCCCTTATTCGGGTTGCGGAGTCCGCCGAGCGGACCATCGACGCTAATGGCAGCAAAGCCAGCACGCGCGAACTCGAGCGCGGGTCCAGTGCCCGGCGCCTCTGCCTCGCCACCCGCAACGCTTCGGACACCGCGATCGACGAGGGGCCTTTCGCCGCCCGCTCCGGTTCGCGAAAAAACGACCGTGGGAAACCCCGAGGTGGGCATGACCTTGCGAGGAACGGTAACGACGGCATTGGCTTGCGCGGTACGCTGGAGAATCGGTTTGCCTGCATCATCGAAGCGCCATTGGCCACCCGCTTCGGCGTAGGGAGGCTGACCGTCTTGGTAGTCGGGCATCGTGACGGTCCCGGCATAGACGCAAAAGTCCGGAAGTGTTTCGCTCAACTTGAACGGGGTTTCAAGCGTCGGACGGGGCAGCGCGTCGGCCTTCACACGATCCATCTCCGCGGAGTAAGAGTCGGTGCGAAATACAGCCATTGCGGCGACGCCGTCGACGCTGCCGAGGGTATCGAAGGCTAGCTTGTATGACGCCCGCGCGGCATCAGAAAGTCCTGATGATTGACTATCAATATTTTTGACGAGTGAGCTTTGCGCAAGTTGAGCACCGTTTGCGTCAAGCAGCGAACGTGTCACCACGGCGGCGTAGAGCGTTCCAGGTTCAAGTGGAAAGCCTTGGTAGGGCAGGAGCGCGAGCATGTGCGACGATCCGAACGGCCCTCCATCCTCCATGTATTGGGCGGCGAGTGGCGCGCGCTTTCCGTACCCCGCGGACGTCTTGTCGACGTTCATGATGAACACGGGCGATGCCTTCGAGGTGCTCGCGAATACGTCGGGAAGGCGATCCGCGGAGATAGCCGCACTGAGCTGAAAATACGCAGCGGCCGATCGCGAAAAACCGCGCGCGTCGCGTGCGAGGAGCGCGCGTGCTTGCTTGGTAATCGCGCGATCGTCAACGTGAGGCCACTTGGCGAGATCGATATGCCCGTCCAGAAGGCGCAGATCCTCGCTCGGAAACGGTGCGTCAAAGAGGCTCGTCTTGCGCGCGTAGTCTTCGAGTACGCGCGTCTCGGCATGCGGAAGTGGCGAAGGCGATGCGCACGCGAACCAGGCCGCCGCGAGCGCGAAGGGCGCTTTGATCTTCATCGTACCCCCACCTTACTCGCTCTCGCGCCTCGGCGAAGAGTGGTGACCATTGGCTTCCCGCCTGTGTGGAGCCTACCCTGGTGGCATGAGCGAGGACTTTACGGTGGTGTTTACGGGTTTAGCGATTGAAGCAGAAGTCATGAAAGGATCGCTCGAAGCAGCTGGAATCGAAGCGTTTCTAGGACGAAATCATGGCCCTCATCACACCGGGCGCAGGCGTCGTGAAGGTGCTCGTTCGCGCGGCCGATGAAAGTGAAGCGCGCGCACTTCTTTCGGGAGCGAATCCGGAAGGCAGCGCCTATCGCTGAGCTCAACCGTGGAAGAAAACGGGGCCGATCGCTTACATTTGCCCCACGGCCCGTCGCGTCCCCTTACAGACTCGATCGAGCAGCAGGGGCTTTCCGCGGACTGCCTTCTGCGGTACCGACAGGCGACCCTTGGGAGGTTTTGCATGAAGACGAAGCACTTTGTCGGTTTGATCGCGTCCGCTCCACTGTGGATAGCATGCGGCGGGAACGTTCTCGGCGCGAATGCCGACGGAGGCTCGATCAGCGCCAATACCCCTGCGGATGCTGCTGCGGACGCAAATCCAACTGCCAGGGCCGCGAGCCATTGCGCGACGATGAGCGACAAGGCTAAGCAGTGCCAAAGCCGCGACTACAACGCTGACGAATGCAGCAACGATGCAACATGCTCGCTGCAGATCTTCGAGCCCGCAGTTGCGGAGAGCGTACTCAAGTGCTCTGAAGCCGGCTTGTGCGAGACGAGCATCAGCGATTGCATTCAGGACATCGGACAGCGCACGACGATTTCCGCGTCAGCGAAGGCACTTCAAGCGAGCTGCGGCGAGTGGAGCAGCCAATGCCGCCAGCGCACCAATTGCGATCTTAGTTTCTACGTCGCGATGAGCGACGCATTGCTCGCGCAGTTCTCAAAGTGCTTCGTGTCGGGGTCGTGCGGCACGCGTCCATCCGATTGCATGAACAAGGCCATTGCGGCGGTCTCACCGGCCTGCGCGTTGGCGATCTCAGGCAACGGCAACAACGGCAACAACGGCGGTGGCCAAGGTGGATCGGGTGGTGGCCAAGGCGGCGGCGGTAATGTTCCGACGGCCGATGCCGGTCCGCCGATGCCGACAGACGCGGGTCCGAAGTCACAGTAGCCCCCGAAATTGGCTGCTGGCGAAGGTAGGAAGACCTTGCCGACGTGCGTTTGCGAATTGATGCATCATTGGGGCTTGGCCGCGCGCTTGCGCGCAAAGTTGACCCGTTGGTGAGGACTGCATGCATCGATGTTTCATTTCCGCGTTTCTCTTGATCGCACCGATCGCGTGCGCTTCATCGTCAGCGCCCGTCGACGGTGGACTTGACGGAGGTGTGGACGCTTCCCTCGACGCGGCAGCGTCTGAAGCGGGCGTCGTGAGTCCTCCTCTAAGGCCTGCCACATGGACCGTTGAGTCCGGCGTACGTGTCACCCATGTGACGTCGAGCTGCACGCTTCGATTGAGCGATGGCACGTTCCGCATGTACTTCGGCCCGAGCGGCCCCCCGACTGCCGGGCCGTTTCGATCCGCGACGTCGAGCGATGGTCTTACGTGGTCTGCCCCGATCGACAGCGCGCTCACCGAGCCATCGGGCGAGCTCGTCATGAATCCTTCCGTCGTTGCGTTGCCACAAGGCGGCTACATGATGATCCACGAAGGCACAAAGGATGGCGTACACCGCTTCTATCGTGCGACATCGACCGACGGCATCACGTTCGCGCGCACGGCGGGCGCACTCGACAGCGGGGCTGTGATGATTCCCTCGAGTGCGGATAAAAATTTCCTGAGCGTTCCCGATCTGATCGCGTTGCCGAGCGGCCAACTACGCGTGTACTTCGTTGCGGCTGAGGAGCACATCGAGAGCGCCGTCTCGGCTGACCAAGGCATGACGTGGACGCGGGAAGGCGCCATCGTGCTGTCGGGTATTTCAAACAAGTATCAAGTGGACCCCGACATCGTTGCCATACCCGGCGGGTACTGGCTCTTTCTGGCGGTGCCGCCTGGAGACACGCTCGCCAATCATCGCATTCGCTCCGCGGTTTCCGTCGACGGCCGTACCTTTACCGCCGAAGCTGGCGAGCGTGTGACCGTCGATGACGACAAGCAGATTCGCTACGACCCCGATGTCGTGGCGCTCGGAGATGGCCGCTATCGCGTTTACTTTGGCCAGTCGGATAGCGCACCCCCCAACCTGGGAAGCGCCATCTCGCCGACCCCGTAGCGATTTTTCATATGATGAGCGAGAGGCACGTGAGCGAGCCGTCCGCTTTTCGGATCTCGCTCATAGGGATCGCGATCGTTGCGATGCCCCTCTGTTCGAGCTCCGTGCGCGTTTCGGGGTACCCCTCTGCGAGTATCACTTTGCCAGCGTGCGCGACGCAATTGGCGGCGTAGCTCTCGCCGTTTGGAATGAGCACCACGTCGAGGCCTCGGAAGACCTCCGGTGGAATCGTGCCTCGCGCGAGAAGGACGCGGTCCTCCCCGAGCGGTGAGCAAACGCACTTCAGATGGAGAACCTCCGCCAAGGGGATCTCGACAATGGTCAAGTCGTGGAACATTTTTCGCAAGCGCGCGACTCCCGCTTCGTTGGTGCGCAGCGAGCGCCCCACAAACATGCGATCGCCGATGTGCATGCAGTCGCCGCCATCAAGCGTCGCAGGTGCGTCTAGTGCCTCGATGCGCTCGATCAGTGGGTGCGACGCAAGCGCGCGCCGCACGGCGGGCGTTTCACCGCGGCGCGACACCGCACCGGGCCGTGTGATCAATGCCGCACCGTTTGCGATAACCGCGCAGTCTTCGACGAAGCAACAGTCGGGGTATTGGTCGTCGGCTGGAAGCGTACGGGTCACCATATCCAAGAAGGAAAGTGCGCTCACGTATTGTGTGTGCTGCGTTCGGGCCAACGCAACGTCGATCGCTGTTGCGACCTGCATCGTTGCGTTGGCGAAGGTGTTCGGAATGGCACGTGTGAGCGCGAATGGCACGTGCGTTGTTGTATCGCGCCAGTGCGACTTGGGGGATGTCTTGTTGCGTCTGCGTCTAAGGCCAGACCTCCGCCGCCTTCTTCAGGGGCACGACGAGCTGTCTGCTGACCAGCCGTTGAAAACTCGTTTGCATCATCGCCCGGCTTGGAGGTGGAGGGGCGAGGTTTACCTCAGCCGGAAGTGGGGGAGTGTTCGTCGGGATCATGAGCATGTTAAGCCTCCTTCGCGGGAGTTGAAGCAAAGCGCCTCAGAGCAAGGCGTCTATGTCCAATATGAACGCCCTCGAGCGCGAACTCTTGACAGGAATTCCAGGATAATCGCGTCACCTCAAGCGCGATTTTGAGGCTCAGCCGCTACTTCGAAGGCGTTGACGATTGCGCCGAAAAATCCGCGATCACATGTGCAACACATGCGGTGACGTTCTTACCCGTTTGGACGTGAAGGAACTCGTTGGGCCCGTGCGCGTTGCTCTTCGGACCGAGCACGCCCGTAATGACAAATTGAGCCTTAGGGAACTTCTCGCCAAGCATCCCCATAAATGGAATGGTCCCGCCCTCCCCATAGGCACATGCGGGTCTCCCAAAAAACGCTTGCGATGAACGGTCAAGAGAGTTGACGAGCCAGGGCTCCGTTGCGGGCGCTTCCCAGCCGCCTGCAGCTTTTTCGACGTCGAAGGTCACGCGCGCGCCGTAGGGAGGATTCGACTCGAGCAACTCCTTCATGCGGGTCCCGACGTGCTCAGCGCGCAAGGTCGGGGGGAGACGAACGGACAAGACAAGCGAGGTGAACGGGCGCAGGACACTGCCCGCTTGCGAAACGTTCGGCATGCCGCTCTGCCCGGTCACCGATAGCGTCGGCCGCCAGGTTCTGCCGAGGAGCAACTCGACGAGGTCGCTTGTGATTGGCGTCGCGCCCTTCACGAATGGAAACTC
>JAHFDY010000221.1 GCA_023248735.1 Myxococcales bacterium | reverse complement strand
TGGGGTGGTCCACCGGGTTGACCAAATGGTGGCGGGCCAAACGGCGGCGGCCCTTGTGGCGGTCCACCTGGTTGTCCAAATGGCGGCGGTCCAAACGGCGGCGGCCCTTGGGGTGGTCCACCGGGTTGACCAAATGGTGGCGGGCCAAACGGCGGCGTCTGCATCCCCGGAGGCGGTCCGAACGGATCGAAGCCGAACGGGGGCGGCGCGTTCGGGGGCCCTGATGGCGGCCGCGGTCCTGGTGGTCCTTGCGGGGCTCCGTTGGGAACGGGGCCTCCGGAAACCGGAGGCTTTCCATCTTGGCGCGGTGGGCAGCTCCGCACGGGTTCCCTTGGCGGCGGCGGTCGCACACCCATCGACGATCCTATTCTTAAGCTCATGACCTCTCCTTTGGCGTAAGCCGCCGTACCCCTTCGAAAGAGCGAGAACGGCGCGTCACAGCCCAGCTTGAGGTAACTGGTTACAGTTTCCTATCGCGCCCCGCTATCTAGGGCCGATCGGAGAACACGAGCGGCTTCTGGAGCCTTCCATTTGCAGGTGCGAAGGCCCCTGCAACGGCGGGATACGGTGCGCTCGAAGGTCCCGCATCGTGATGCACATATAGAAACGCGCCCCCGTCCCACGTGAAGAAGGTCGGCGCCTCTTCGTGCTTGTCGACCGAGAACACCGGTGCGTTATTTCGAATCAACCGGCCTCGATCGCCATAGCGAGCGGCAAATCCGATCGCGCTCGCAGTCCCACCTTCCCCGCTGCGATAGCCCGTGTAGAGCACCCGCACATGCAGCCGTTCAGCCGCGGTGGTTCGGGGCAACGCAGCCGGATGATCGACGCGCAGCGTGTCGAACGGCGGCTTCTGTCCCGCCGCAAGCTGCGACGGCGCAATGTCGGTCGCGGGCGTCAGCACCGGGTCGATCGCCGCCGTCGATGAATCGCCGTCGAGGCGAGAAAATGTAACTCCATCGGAACTTATCGCCTCGCCAATCGCGCCTCCCGAACCGTAGAAGAGATGAAGTGTCCCGTCGGGAAAGAGCGCGACGCTTGGAGCGTGAGGCTCATCGGTTTCCCAAGTGACGGCTGCGTCGCGCACAAAAATGGGATTGTCCCGTTTCTTGAATGTCAATCCATCTGACGATGTGGCCAGCGCGATACCGGCGGGTGTTGCGTAGTAGAGCCACACTTCGCCCTTGTAGCTGAGCGCTGAAGGCGACGCGATGTGGTCCGCCTCCCAAGGCAACGTTGGCTCGAGAACCACTGCGGGAGCGTGCCCACTGTCACCTTCTGAACCATAGAACGAGCGACCGTCGTATGCGCGGCTGCGCACGAACACATCATGTTCGGTGGTCGAGGTCCGCTTCAGTGCAACCGCGTAGAGCGCTACGTCAGGCTCCGTTTCACTCAGCGAGAGTGCAGATGGCTCGCGGTAGTGAGCAAACGAATCGGCGAAGACGAACGGAGGAACGCCCAAAAGTTCATCTCCATCGAGTTTGCGAAAGGGTCCGACGCCGGCGCTGGGCAAGTTGCGGTCACCTTCGCCTTCAGTTCCAAGCGTTGCGCACGACAGGAAGAGCCAAGGAATTGCGTATTTTGGCAAGTATATTGACCAATTCATCTAAAACCCCACCGTGAGCGTGGTGCCGAAGTTGATGATGCGTCCGCTCGCCCGAAAATCACCGACGAAATCGGACGGTTCGTCCTTCTCTGTCGTGTGCGCCACAAGCTCACTCCACTGAAAGTGCGTGTCGAGCTTGAGCTCGCCTCGATAGAACGACGAGCGCGGTCGCACCGCGACGCCCAATCCCAACGACGCCGTGTGCCGATCGAGATCGACATAGTTCGTCGTGCCTTTCTGCTCCGGGATGGGACTCTTCGCAAACTCATATCCGCCGCGAACAAAGAGGTCCAGGCGCCGCTCCTTTACGGCGTGCCACTCCACGCCGAGATGCGGCACCAAACGATCGCTCATGTTGATCGGCACGATGTTCGTCGAAGCAGGCTGCGCCGGTGGCGTGATGCCCGCGGGCCAGCCGCCACTGGGCGCAGGAATATCAAGAACGACGTCGAGCTTCGCAACCGGCGGAATGTACGCGGACCAATTGAACCAAGTGAGATCGACGTTCGCGCGAACGCGAGCGGTCACGTCGTAGGAGCCACCCAGCGCGATTTGCTGAGGCAGAAACGCATTCACGCTGCTCGTGGACAAATCGTAGAGCGCAGTCGTGATCGACGAAATGTTACCGTCGAGCCGCGCTTTGAGATCGAGGCCGAGTTGAAACTCACCTCGGTAAGTGAGTCCGACGCGACCTCGCTTCCCCAGATGTGCGCGAATGCCAAACTGAGGATAGCGAATCGACGTAAGGTCAGCGTCGACCTCGTGGCGCATCGTCGAGTCCTTCGTTGAGAAAATGTTCGCTTGACCTGTGATGTCGAGACGGCCACGCGTTGAAGACATAAACGATAGGCCGCCGCCAATCTCGAGCCAGTGCACGGGACGAATCGCAACGTTCGCCGCAAGATAGAGCCTTTGATTGCGATTGTCGTAGAGTTCCCACCGCACCTGCTCTTGCCTAAGCGCTCTCACACGTGACACTCGATCGTCGGGCAGATGAAGGGCCAGACCAAAGGCGACGGGAACTCCAAGCACGCGGCCTGGCACGGCCATGCCAACGTTCACTCCCTTGACGGGATCGACGTGATTGTCCTGTCCGTTGATGGAGAGGTGGTGGTCTACACGAAAGTAACCCAAACTGATCTGAATTGCCCTCACCGAGGCGAGCGCAGCAGGGTTGTAATAGTTGGCGCTTGGATCGGCCGAATCAGCTGTCGAAGCACCGCCCATCGCGGTACCTCGAGAGCCGAATCCGAAGGTGTCGAGGGGGTTTGCGTTTGCCGTGAGCGGACCCAAAAGGCCGACAAGCGCACCCAGCCATTGTGCGGGCCTCAAAACGACACCCCCGCCATCACGCCGGCAGCAACGACCGTTCCCGATGCCCGACCAGAACTCGCCGACTCGAATTCGATCGTTCTTGGTAACAAATGGTGAAGCTGCGCAAACGCGTCGAGCTTGAGCGGAAGCAACGGACGCTTTAGCGCAACGCCACCACCAATCGTGAGCACCATGCGATCCGAGTCAAAGTAGGCCGTGCGCACCCGCACGAGCGAGTTTGAGGTGGGCGAATACGCGTCGCTTGCTGGGAGCGTTCCTGGGAGTGGCGACATCTCGTACGCGAGGCCGGCGCGAAGGGCCGTAGCAACATGCGGATGCGGCTCAAACCGATACTCAACGCCCACACGCGGAACGACGATGTCACGAAAGCCGATCACCGGCGGCCGTAGCGCTTTGCACTCATCTGGCGGGCATACGATCGTCGGCTCGAGCAAGCCGCCATAGCTGCTCCACTGTTTGTAGGTTGCGCCGAGTGCGAAAACGCTACTTGGACTCTCTACCGCCGCCTCCAGCGCGATTTGCATCGGGTCGTATTGGGCCGAGCCCGAAATGTTCAAAATCGGAATAGGCAAGCTGCTTAACTTTGATGCATCGATGTCGATCGCAAATCGTGCGTCGAGTGCACCCCGAAACACCGCGCCGACACGCAAGACGCGATCATCATGAAGCGGACGCTCGTATGACAACCCAAACGTCGGGGCATAAGTCGCGACCAGCTGATCTTCCACGCGCGATCCGACCTTGCCAGACGCATCGGTTGCCACGACGACGCTTCCGACAATCTCAGCCAATGCAGCAAAACCAGCACCGACCCGAAACCCGTAGCCAACGTCAACGCCAAGCCCAAGGCGAATCGCCAACGTCTGTGCACGATCAGGCAACAAAGGAAACTGCGCTTTTTCCGGATAGACAATGCGACCGCGCACAATGACGTTGATCGGTGTCGAAAACGCCATCCCGAACGCGATGCGATTGCGAAGCGGACCGATGAACGGCAGCGGCAGGCCGAGACCGATCACACTCGACTTCAGCGGGCCATATGGGATTAACGTTTCGCGTGTTCCATCAGCTTTGGTTGCGGCAAGATCAAAGGTCGCAGATGCGTAACCAAGCGTGAACGTCCGGTCGCGCATCCGCGAAAGTAGCGCGGGGTTCGTATAGGTCGCTTCGAAGTCGCGCGAGTGCGAAACACCCGTTCCGCCCATGCTGGGCGAGCGCGGCCCGTATGAAAAAATATCCTCGGGCGACGCTACCGCCTCACGGGTTGCGCAGACGAACAACGCAGCGAACAGGGCCCATGCTCGTGGCAGTGGCGTCAGCGCCTTTCGCCGTGCCCCGCTTTGCGACCTGACAGGCGCATCCTCCCTCGACATGGGCACAAGACTCTACACAAACTGTCTCAAACGAGCAGAAACGATTGACAGTCTCGTCGGCGACGGCTCTTGGCCCCCCGCAAGTTGCCCACACGCGGCAGCAATGTCACCTCCACCGCTGTAGCGACGATGGGCCGGCACGCCGCGCGCGAAGAGGACCTTCGCGAAGCGACCTTCCTCAACGCCCGTCGCACGTCGAAATGGATCATCTACTGATCGCATTTCGTTATAAGGAATCAGGCTAAGCCGCGGCCTCTGGCCAGTGCGTGCACCGAACGCGAGGACAAGATCGGCGAGTGCGTTCGCGTCTTCGATCGAATCGTTGACGCCTGCAAGCAAAGTAACGGCAAACATGGGCGATAGACCGGTCTTTTTCGCATGGTACGAAGCCGCCTCGATCGCCGTATCAAGCGAGAAGGTAGCCGAGATCGGCATGATGCGCTCGCGCACTTTTGGCCGTGCACTGCCGATCGAAAGGCCAAGGCGAACACGCGGAGCATCGTCAGCAAGCTTGACGATGCCTGATGGTAAGCCCGCTGTACATACCGTGATGTTGCGTGCGTCGATCGCTTGTGCACTCGGCTCGGAGAAAACGGCAATAGCCTCGAGCACGCGATCAACATTTGCGAGCGGCTCGCCCATCCCTTGGAACACGACGCCGTGAATGCGATTCCTGTGTGCCTCGCTTTGCGGCAACTGAGCCAGCGTGCGGCGCACCGCACGAACCTGCTCGACGATTTCCCACGTCTCGAGGTTGCGCAAGAGCCCCAGACGTCCCGTCGCACAAAACGCGCACGCGAGCGCGCAGCCCGCCTGAGAGCTGACGCAGACGCTGAAGCGCCCCGCTTTCTCGAGTGGAATGCGCACGGTCTCGATCACGTGGCCCGAAGAAGTGCGCAGCGCGAGCTTCATGAAGGGATCGATCGCGCTCGCCTGCACGGACACGGTCTCCAATGGCGGGACGTAACCCACAGCGCCGATCGCCTCGCGACTCGACCGTCGAACATCGGACCGAGGCGCCCGAAAGTCGCGCTCGCTGTGCACGTCGCTCACAATCTTGCGCGCCTCTGAAAGGTCAATTGTCGGAACCAATTGAACGAGGCGCTCGGGCGTCAAGGCTTGGAGGGCAAAATCGTTCATCGGCGCGCCATCGCCTTAGCACCAGAGCCGTTCGCACGCGATCTTGAGCCAACGACGCGAGCACGGCCCCTCCCTCATCGCGCTAATGCTCACGCGATGCATCAATCGCGGGCGAAAGTAGCGTCGCCTCGGGCGAAATAAGAGAGTACTGTCACCTTTGTGTTCGGCCTGGGTTTCGGCGAGCTCATCGTCATCGTTCTTGTGGCGCTCGTAGTCTTCGGTCCTGAAGAGTTACCGAAGGTGTTGCGAAAGGCCGG
>JAHFDY010000067.1 GCA_023248735.1 Myxococcales bacterium | reverse complement strand
TTGTCGTCGCTTGCAGCGTGTCGACAGGTTCTTGGAATCGAGACGCAGGCTAACCAGGCGGGTGGACCTGATGCGGACGCAGACGCCGCCGTCGTCGTGCGCGATGCGGGGTCGCCCTTTGCAGTGGTGAACGGCCAGCCTCAGGGCGAAACCCTCTACGGCATCTGGGGCTCTGGTCCCGATTTTTTTGTCGCCGTCGGCTCGAGCTCTGTGAGCTTCGTCTACGCCAAGGGTAAACTCAATCGCCTCGGTGGGAACTCGCTTGGCCGCGACTATTCGGCTGTTTGGGGCACCTCTGACAACAACGTCTATGCGGTGGGGCGGCGGCCATCCGGTGGCTTTGTCGACCATTTCGACGGGATTGGATGGACGGAAGTCTACCAAACGAAAACCGCCCTCTACGGCGTATGGGGAGTCCCCGAGGGCGCGGGCTCCGTACTCGCCGTCGGTGCCGACGGGAAGATTTTTGCGACGAGCGCTGATGGAACTTGGGGCCTGATTCAAACGATTCCAAAAGTCGAAACCAGCGACGACGTCACGCTTTGGTCGATCTCGGGTCGCTCCGCCGGCGACTTCACGATTGCGGGAGGCAAGCGGCTCTTCCACTGGGAACCTGCCGCGGGAGGCATCGCTTACTATGAGCCCGAGATCGACGTCTCGGTTCGATTCGCGTGGCAACTGCCCGGCCCCACAACCAGCGTTCTGCTCGGAACCAACAACTATGGCGTCGCTTGGTTCAACGGTTCCGGCGGTGACGGACCACCGGGTGAAGACGCCGCGGTCTCTTATAAGATGACCGATCTCATCCACGACGAAGCCTCACCTGGCGCAAAGTTCGCCTACATCGAAGGCATTTGGGGCACAGCCGAGAAGATCATCGCAGTCGGTGATCAGGGCCGGATCTATACATGCAACACGGGAACGATGGATCCCAAGACCATCCCTTCACCAACCGACGAATCGCTCGGAGCGGTTTGGGGTAGCTCGCTCGACGATGTGTGGATCGTTGGACGACGAGAGCTGATTCTCCACGGATCGATTCGTTAGGTTCTCCGTTTGTTGAGATCCCAGGTCACCCAGCGAGCTTCGACATTTTCACAACGCGCGTCAGCCATTTTTCGCGTGCCTTTTCGGCTTCGCGTTCGCGCGTTCGCGCGTCACCTCGCGTGGAAAGCGCCGCAAGAAGACGCGTCGTAGCTTCGGCAACTTCATTGACAGCTTGGTCCAAGGCAGCAGCATCTGTCTTCGGCGGAGCGCGAAGGCCGCTCACCTTGCGCACGTATTGTAACGCCGCTGCGCGTATTTCTTCGGGCGTGCTTGGCGGGGCGAAATTGTGGAGGACGCGAATATTGCGGCACATGCCGCGCATCATAGGGGGTTCCGAGTCGGAGGCCACCGAACAGCGCTATCGCGGGCAGTCCGTTAGTGTCGGTGGTGGTGGCGGGTTGCCGTCTTTCGAGCACACGCACTCGCTGCGATCCGCGTTCGCCGAGAGGGTTCCGTAGGTGCAAAGATTCCAAGCGGGGTGCTGCATCGACGCCGGACACGCGATAGTTGCCGTTTTCGGAGGGCGCCAAGACGTGGGTTGCGAGTCGTCAGCAACCTGCACCACGCAGCCTGTTGGCGTCCGGTAGATGATCCCCTGCTTCGAGTCGCGAGCGTTCAGCTGCTGCGGATACGCCGTATAGTCGATTGGCTTGTGGGTTGGATGGATGCTCGGCGCCGGGCCCGCGCTTGGCGTTGACGGGCTCGACTCGGCGACCGGCGTTATCGATGGCACCGGAGGAACCTCGGCAGGTGGCGTCTTGCAACCCGCACCAACGCTCGCGATTCCGAGAGTTGACAAGGTCATCACGAATTGGGGTCTAAGTGTGCGAAGCATCGTGGGCGAAAGATACACCTTGGACTAGACTCGCGGGCCACGATGAAAGCGCAATCAGACGGGCTCGAGATTCACATCGATGACACTGGCGGCAGCGGAGAACCCCTGCTCCTCGTGATGGGTATCGGCGCACAGCTCGTGCTGTGGCCCGACGATTTCTGCGCGCGTCTTCGCAAGCACGGCTTTCGCGTCATTCGGTTTGACAATCGAGACGTTGGTCAATCTTCTTACCTCTCTGGCGCGGCCATTCCAGATCCACGGAAGACGCTCGCAAGCGCCGCTATCGGACGACCGCTCGATGCACCTTACACGCTGTCGCACATGGCGAGAGATGCGCGTGCGGTGCTCGACACGCTCAAGATCGATAGGGCGCACATCGTCGGCATGTCGATGGGCGGCATGATCGCGCAGACGTTTTGTCTCGAGCACGAACGCCGTGCGCTTACCCTCACGTCGATAAGCTCGACGCCGGGCTGTCGCCGCTACGCGCTCATGGCGAAGCCTTCGGCCTTACGCGCGCTCTTGGGTCCCCCTCCACGGACGCGCGAAGAGGCAGGCGATCGTTGCGCTGCGACGTTCGTCGCAATCGGTGGAAAGACGCATCCGATCGACATCGAACTTCTCACTGAAATGGGCCGCACGTCGTTTGATCGCGGAAGCAATCCGGCGGGGTTCACCCGGCATCTCGCGGCGATCTGCGCATCACGTTCACGACGGGCAAAATTGCCGCAGCTCAAGTTGCCCACGCTCGTCATCCACGGGTCGCAGGATCCATTGATTCCTGCTGCAGCAGGCCGGGCGACCGCGGCGCTCATTCCGAACTCGCGGTTGCTCGAACTTGGCGACATGGGTCACGATTTGCCGCGCCCCCTATGGAATGTAATGGCGGATGCGATTTGGCGACTTGCGCAAGATGCGCGCGAAGCGCCTTAGTCGCACGAGACAATCGACACGATCCGCCCGACTATTTCAAATCGAACGCACCCACGAACACGCGGTTGTCCGATCCACCCCCGCGCTTCACCGCGATGCGCTCTCCTGAGGAGGGGTCCCACAAGCCCGCGTACACCTCATAGTGCCCAGGCTCAAAGGTGCCCGAGCCAAAGACGTCGTGCAGAACGACGTCGCGCGGAGCATCGGCAAGAAAAAACGTTCCGCCGAGAACCTCGCGATCGAGCGTCACGAAGTCGCCCTTCTTGGGAACCACGTGCACAAAGATCGCAGCGCTGCGACGGACCGATCCCGTGACTCGCCAATAGAGATCAAATCTTGTTACGTTATCGGCATCGCGCGCCTTCGGTAGATCCGCACCGACGAGTTCGACCGGAAGAGCAAACGTCGCGTTGATGGCGATCGTCGGGTGATGATCGCCCAAGATCGGCGTCCCGTCGGGATTGGTCGGCGCGCTCTTCGGCATCCACGCGAATGCAGGAAGCAAAGACGCAGCAAGCGCAATGGGAATCGCGAGTGAAAAGAGGCGATGCACCCGCCCTCGCCCGATACCGATCATGAGCAACACGGTGAGGGCCGTGATCGATGAGCCTGCGACGGCCGACCACGGCATGAACCTCAACGTGACTTGGTGATGGCCAGGCGGAAGATGAACGCCGATGAGTCCATTGCGATTGACGACATCACCAACACTCGCTCGCCATCCAGGATGCCAGTTTTGGTTCACCCTGAGATACGCAGCCTCGGAAACATCAGCGTCCAAGTTAATGCGATTGGGTGTCCATGCGACTCTCCGAACCGTTCCGAGATTGGGATTTTCCAGATACTCTTCGTTGGGCAGATCACCCCGCAAATCGGTCGACATCGGCACCGGGTACGCCTCGCCGCACGCGATCGATCCACGATTGATCGGAATGAAGTGCGCGCTTAGCCATCGATTGCCGCGTGCTTGTCGAAACTCGGGATCGTGACTGGACTCCGGAAGGACGATTCTTGCAAGCGCACGCGTCGTCCGCTGAAACACGACGACTTCGTGCGTGACGCCGAGGACGATCGCGGCCGACAACGCGACCGACAGGACCCATCCCGCACGTCGCACGCCAAGTTTTGTGGAGCTCCTCCAGCTTTGAACCTCAGTGAGACCATGCGCACCGAGAAGCGCGAGCGCACTCGCAGCAAAGAACACGTAGCGCTCTGGATATCGCAATGTTCCGTAGACGGGCAAGGCGCGCAGCATGCCGAAGAGACTTGGCCTCACGCCGTAGCCCGAGGCGAGCCACATCATGACGATCGTCGTCGTCAACGCGGCGATCGCAACGCGCGGACTTCGCTTGAAAGAGAAGATCCCTGCGACACCGAAAGCAATGACCGCAACCGGACCGACAAAGAAGAGACCCGCAGGCGACGCAACGTCACCGGTGGGCGGCACGTGCGTGAGGGTCATGCCAGCAAGTGTGCGAAGCGAAGATCCGGGCAGACCCGCCATCACGCGTCCGGAGGCGCGCATCACATCGAGAATCGGCAACGTCCGAAACGCCGAGAGGCCGAGCGCAAACACGGCGAGTAGTGCAAGCAGCTTCCAGGTCTCGCGGACCCTTTGCCGGAGCGAGGGTCGATAAAAAAATTGCCCCAAGATACAGACGAGCGCAAACACTGCTGTCATCAACGGCGCGTACGTACCGCCGAAGCCGATCATCCACGTTGCAGCAACCGCGCCGACAATAGCCCCACGGAACCTGCCTCGAAGCGCTTCACCCGTTCCCCAAAGAACCCAAGGCACGAGGTGGAATCCGTAGAAGTTCACCCATCCAAAAAAGTAGGCGACCGCATAGTGCCCAACGAGGCTCGGCACCAACGCAGCGATCACCGACGCCGATGCGGAGCAACCGTATTGACGAAGCCACCGGTACGCGCCCTCCATGCCGATGGTTGTCATCACGCACGCGGTGAGGGCCTGCGCGCGAATCCCTCCGAAAAGAACGGACAGGAGCAACGTTGGCGACGCAAACCGAATCTGAGGATTTCCGAGCGCGTACATGCCGCCGCACGAGTACGGATCCCAGAGCGGAACCTGGCCGTGAGTCGTCAGCGATGTGGCAGCGACGTGTTCGTAGAGTTGATGAAATTGCGCGTCGCGAAAGTCGTTGGCGAATCCCGCGTAACGAAGCGCGTGCCAGTGTGCGGCGCACGCAACGCAAGTCATCACCGCGAGCCGCCACGGCAGAGACAGCACCCAAGTGCTGGTCAATCGTAGAAGGGTCTTGGCTTGCACGGGCTTGCCGTCACCTTGCGGTTAGCGTTTGGATATCCTGCCCTGAGGTTGCGATCCAACTGCTCGAATACGAAGGTCGGCGCAGGACTTGACGCGAGCCCGTGCACCCAACGTCGCTCTGCGTTGTGAAAATCGTCGTCGGCAGACCAGCGATCGCGTGGAAAGTTGTGAGCGGAGTCGCTGCGCAGTTTAGCTTCGGTCGTTGCGAATGCTTCAACCTGCGCTGCAAGCGGAACGCTTGGACGCGGTGGCTGCTCCACCTTCGTGCTCATCACGAAAGCGATACCCCAAGGCACTGCCAGCACGATCCATCCAGCGAACCTCGCGGGGAGCATTGCCGACATGGGCGCCAGGGTTAGTACGGATCGGAAGGGCGGACTACCGTGAACCGTTACTACGGTAACATTCAGTTTTTCCCGCGCAGCATTGCGACCGCGGTGCGAAGTTGAGGATCGGCCGCGAATCTTGGCTCGGGATCGGTTATCACCAGCGCGCGCCTGAGTTGCCCCTCGTCCATCGTGACTTCGACATCGGGCAACATGCCCATACCGTCGAAGGAGCGTCCGCTCGGTGAAGCAAAGAGGCCGACGGTGAATTTTACGGAATAGCCGTTGCTCAGGTCCTTCACCGTTTGCAGACTCCACTTGCCAAGCGTACGACCGCCGATCACGGGCGCATGTCGTCCTTCCTGCAACGCCGCTGTCAGAAACTCCGCACCCGAAGACGTTTCGCGATCAACAAGAACCGCCATCGGCAATTGCCCGAGCACAACATGCTCGTTCTTCGAACTGCGCGTCTCAGTTTTCTGATCGCGCCGCTTGATATTGACGATCGGCGTGCCTGCCGGCAGCAGCACATCGGCACTTGCGACGGCTTCGTCGAACAGACCACCTTGGTTGTCCCGTAGGTCAACAACGAGGCTGCGAACGTTCTTGGTCGCGAAATCGTCGAGCGCAGCGCGTAGCATCGGCACCGTCTTGCCCGAGAAGCTGCGAACGCGAAGGTAACCCACATCGGCCAGCACAAGTGGCATCACGGAATCGTAGGACACCATCTCGCGTCGAATCGAAAAGGGCAACAGCTTGTCTGCTCGCAAGATGCTAACCGCAACCGTTTCGCCAACCTTTCCCCGCAGATCGGCCATGACGTCGCGCAATTTTTTCCCGCGATAGAGCTGTCCGTTGATGCTGACGATCTTGTCGCCCGCGAGGATGCCAACTTTCGCCGAAGGGGTACCGGGCATGACGGCGAGAACGTCGGCGTAACCCGTCGATTCGTCGAAACGAATTTGTGAGCCGATGCCCACAAACTCACCTTTGAGATCGGAGCGAAGCGTCGCCAGTTCGTCGGGCGGCAGTAGTTTGTTCCACTTCTTCATCTTCGGGTCGAGCCGCTCGAGCATGCCTTGCGTGGCAGCACGATAGAGGTCATCTTCGGTGAAACCGGCCGCGTAGTACTCCTTCAGCAAGTCATCGCGAACGCTCGCGAAAGCCTTCGCGCCCTCGGTGAACTTCTCCGGTGCAACGGCGTCATCGGCATCGTTTTTCGCTTCAGTCGCAACAACATTGCTCGCCACCTGCACGCCTGCCGAAGGCATCGCCAGAGAGCTCCCAGCGCCAAGCGGGTCGGACTGCGTGGATGAGCACGACGTGAGCGAAGCAAGTGCGCAAAATGCAAAAAATGATCTCATAAGGTTACCTTTCAAAACAGACTCAGCGTTGAGGACTGAACCCGAGCCGTGTCGACACGCTCTTCACCGGCCAAGAGCGAAGTTGGATGTGCATCGCGCGCAAAAATTGGCGCAAGGACCGCGACCACGAGGACGAGCGCTGCCGCGACAAGACCGCGATACAGCGGGATCGGGCGCCAAAGCCAACGTTGAATGCGAACCAACTTCGCCGGTCGGAACTTCTTTCGCACCGAGTTCGCAAGCCTCACGCGCATCGCATCGCTTGGCCGTTCCCGCCGCGAATCGATCTGCCGCTTGATGGCAAAGTACGCACGCAGGCATTCTTGGCAGCCGAGGAGGTGAGCATCAATGCGATCGCGATCAGCATCGAGGATGGCGCCAAGATGATAAAATGCGAGCTCGCTTTGAATCAGCGCGCAGTCCATGACTTCATTTCCTCTCGCAGGTTGGTGACCATTTGGTTCATCCGTGACTTCAGCGTTCCAAGCGGAATTTCGAGCACGTCGGCCATTTCCTCGTAGCTAAGCCCGGACGACCGAAGGTGATAGAGCTCACTCAGAGGTTGAGGGAGCCGTGAAACAGCGCCGTCCAGTTCACGAAGTAGCTCGTGCTGTGCGAGTTCGTCGTCTGCTTGTAGGGGCGAGTTCGGTCTCGCAACTTGAGCGCGTGCCCGCTCGCCGCGCTCACCTCGCCGGTGACGATTGAGAATCGCGTTGCGAGCGACGCGATAGAGCCAAGCACGAAAGGAGCCTTCGCCAACAAAAGTCGCGCTTCGCTCGCCAAGCGCCTGCAAGAACGTGTCGTGGAACACGTCTTCGGCATCTTGGCGATGACGAAGCTGCGACAGGAGATAAGTGAAGAGACGAGTCTCGTAGCGGGCATACAGCACGTTGAAGGCTTCAACTTCGCCTGCACGCACCCGCGCATGAAGCACCTCGTCCGAGTCTAAGTGCATTGTCGGGAGGTTAAACACCGGTCAGGCAAAAAGGTTCGACACTATTTATGGGTTCGGCGCCGATTCCAACAGGCAGCCCTTCAACGTCATTTGACACTCGATACGTTACAAAATTCGCCCGCGAGGTCATCGAAAAACGCGGCGTCATAGGGCGCGCCTTCTGGATACTTGGTGCGCACATACGTATGGAGATGGGCGTCCCATGCGACGAAGTTCTCCACGAGCGCATCGTGGGTCCTTATCGCCGACGCCACGAGGGCTTCCTGTCCTTCGCGTTTTCCTTCCTCGAACACGTCCTCGCAAACGTAGTAGTTGCACGTCGCGGGCCGTCGCGCCGCGGTGACGGTGCATCCCGCCTTACCGTCGTGGAAGACGCACTTCGCGATGCGTGGAGATCCGTGCGCATCGGTCACCCTTCCTTTCACGCGACGCAGCGTGAGTCCATGTGGCGCGCGTCGCAACTGCCCGTCAGCGATGGCTTGAAGCAAGAAATCGCGACCACCCAAGGTCACGACGCGCGCAATGTCGGCCCACGCAAAGCGAGGCGGCGCAACACAACAACCCGCCGGTGAGTGTGGACACTTCGCGCAGAGCGACGAGGTGACGTGCGTATCAGGACCGGCAATCGTAAGATGGAACATCGACGCGCCCCTACCCGACAAGGCGACCAAAAATCACCGTGTCATAGAACTTGCCGCCAAACAGGTAGTTCTCACGAAGCAGGCCTTCGCGCGAGAAGCCACACCGCTCAAGAACGCGCACTGATTTCGTGTTCGCAGGATCGGCATGACCTTCAACACGATGCAATCCGAGACCAGTGAACGCGTACTCCACGACCCGATCGACAGCCTCCGACACGAGACCTCTGCCTCGGTATTCGGGCAGCAGCTCGTAAGCAACTTCCGCACGACGGTGTTCGTGAACAAAACGACAGAGCCCGACAAGTCCGAGCATCGGGCCATCCGCTTTGTCGGTGATGACCCAGGTCATGATTTCTCCTTCCGCCTGGCGGACAGACATGCGCAAAAAACGAACTTCGGATTGCTGTCGTGACACGTGGGCTGCTCGCTTGATGTGCGTCGCAGTCGATGCGTCGGACCACAAAGCGTGAAACGCATCCAGATCGGACTCCCGCATCGCTCGCAGCGCTAGACGGACAGTCCGAAGGATTGGGAAAGAGCCGACCGCATCCATTGGGTTCGACTTACCGCACAAGAAGGCGGAAATCGACGGCCGGCAGTTGTCGTCAACAATATTGACCATATCAACGCATGGCATTGTGCGCTAAGAGAGCGCCATGCCCGTCGAGAAGCGCCCTCCGTTTATCGTAAGTGCCACAGACGTTGTCGAGAAGACGCACAACTATCCGAACAGCACCGAGCCGCTGGCGCCTGCTCGCGCGATCGGTCGGGCCGCGGGGCTCCTCAAGATTGGCTTGCACCTTCAACGCGTGCCCCCAGGCCACCGTATCTCGTGGCCGCACGCAGAGGAAAAAGAAGAAGAGTTCGTCTTCGTCGTCGATGGTGAGGTTGAAGCGTGGATCGACGGAACGCTCTACGCGATGAAGAGTGGCGACCTCGCCGCGTTTCCTGCGGGCACCGGCATCTGTCACACCTTCATCAACAATGGACACGCTGACGCCACGTTGCTCGTGGGCGGTGAGGCCAACAAGGCTGACAACCGCATCTTCTATCCACTTCACCCGCATCGTGAGAGCGACATGCCATGGAGCCACTGGTGGAGCGACATAACGAAACTCCCACAGGGTAAACACGACGGGAAGCCCGACGCACTTCGGGACCAAGAACGGGCTGGGAAATAACGATGAGTCGGCCCGCGGGCGACTTCGATTACGAGACGCACGGAACTGGCTACGCCACTCAGCGTCGCAGCGATCCGCGCTTTGAAGCGAAGGTGCACGAAGCGCTGGGCGACGCACGCACGATCCTCAACGTTGGCGCAGGGGCTGGCTCGTACGAACCCACCGATAGGCACGTCATCGCGATCGAACCTTCGCCCGCGATGCGCGCTCAGAGGCCCGCCCATCGGGTGCCAGCGATTCACGGAATCGCCGAAGCGCTGCCGCTCGACGATCAATCCGTGGATGCGTCGATGGCGACGATCACGTTGCATCAGTGGGGAGACTTCCGCAAGGGACTCGCCGAGATGCGGCGCGTGACGCGCGGCCGTGTGGTCCTACTCACGTTTGACGGCGACGCGCTCGATCGCTTTTGGCTTGCCGCATATGTGCCTGAGCTCATTGTCGTCGAGCGTCGGAGGTATCCCAAAATCGACGCGATCTGCGCGGCCCTGGGGGGCGCGATCGTGTCCGAGTTGCCGATTCCGATCGACTGCGTCGATGGATTCACCGAAGCCTACTACGCGAGACCGGAGAGGTTTCTCGATCCAGCGGTAAGGCTCTCGCAATCGGCGTGGGGCTTCCTCTCGGGCGATGTACGCGATCGATTCGTGAGCACGCTTGACGATGATCTGCGTTCTGGCCAATGGAATGAGCGCTACGGCGATTGGCGCACGCGTCCGTTTTTCGAAGGTTCACTGAGACTCATTTGCTCTCAGTAGCCGCTTCACCTTGTGTCACCTTGACGGCCGCCGTGCGCCCTTCATCACTTCGTGCTCGAGGATGTCGAGCGGCAAGGGTCCCGATCGCAAGACATCCTCGTGAAATGCCTTAAGGTCGAAGCTCGTCCCGAGTTCGGCTGCCTTCCTTTTGCGAAGATCCTTGATGCGGAGCTCGCCCATTTTGTAGGCCAGTGCCTGCCCTGGCCAGACGATGTAACGATCAACCTCGTTGACGATATCGTGTTCGGACTTTGGGGCGTTCTCCATGAAAAAATCGATCGCTCGCTGGCGATCCCAGTGGAGGTGGTGGATACCCGTATCGACGACGAGTCGAACCGCCCGCCACATCTCGTAGGTGAGTTGCCCGAACTTTGAGTAGGGGTCGTCGTAGAGCCCCATTTCTTCACCGAGCGTTTCCGCATAGAGCGCCCACCCCTCGACGTAAGCACTGTACTCGCCGTGCCGACGGAACTTGGGAATCGTCTCGTCCTCCATCGCGAGCGCTGTTTGGAGATGGTGGCCAGGAACGGCTTCGTGAAGCGTTAGCGAGACCATTTCCCAACGCGGGCGCACCTCTGGTTTGTAGAGGTTCACGAAGAACGTCCCCGCGCGCGAGCCGTCCGACGCGGACTCGCGATAGTAGGCGGTCGTGGTGTCCGGCGCAGCAATCTCTGGAATCGGCGTCACCCCGTAGGGTGTCCGCGGAAGGCGACGGAAGACTTTGACGAGTTCGGGATCGACTCGTTTGGCGAGCTCGCGGTATGCCCGCAGGAGGTCGCTTCCGTCCTTGTAAAAGAAGCGAGCGTCGGAGCGGAGAAACGAGAAAAATTCCCGCAAGGACCCCGAAAATCCTGCGCGCGATTTGACAATCTCCATCTCGCCTCGGATCCGAGACACCTCGCGTTGTCCAATCGCGTGGATTTCGTCCGGGGTCACCCGCGTCGTTGTATGTACGCGCGCCGCAAACGCGTAGAGAGCCGGGCCGTTCGGCAGATCCCAAGCGCCAACCGTCTCCCGGCACGCCGGCAAGTACGCATTGACGAAGAACGAGCGCAGCTTGACGAAAGACGGCACGACGCGCGTTGTGATCAGCGTCTTTGCTTCATTTACCAAGCGCTCCCGCTCAACGTTAGAAAGCGTCGCGACGTTCTTCTTGTAGGGAGCAAAAAAGGGACTCTTGAGGGGATCGTCGACGATCTGCCCGTCGATCTGCGCGACCACACGCTGCATCGGAACGCGTGGATGCACCATCCGCTGGCGAATGGCCTCGGTGAGCACCTCGATCGTTGCCGCCATGTATGTCGGAAACGACGCCAACCGCGCGTTCCAATCGACATGATTTTGCACAGTCGTGAATGGAAGAGCGTCCGCGATCTCGTCCGCTGTCTGGATGCCCCCTCGCTGGTTCAACGGAAAGAGCCAGAGACGAAACGGGTGTCCTTCAACCGCCGTTTGGTACTTGAGGCGAAAGAGATCGTAGCTGAGCGCATCGGTCTGCGAGAGCTCGGCGCGGCCAATGCGCGCTACTTCGTCAAGCACATCGCGATCGTGCGCATCCCTTCGCGCCTGCGCCACGAGGCTCACATCGTCCCATCGCGCATCGTAGCCGCGCTCGCCGAGGCTAGACGCCCAAACGGGCGACTCGTTCAGGTCGTGTTGCCACTCACGCGCGAAGATCGCGTGAAGATTGCGTGTCGCGGCGTTCGGCGCGGTTGCGGCTACGAGGTCAACATGAGCGCGATCGCACCCAGGCAGGGCTATCGCACTGACGACGAAAAAAATGGCGGCTGTAAGCGGGAACCTATTCACGAGTCATACTCAGCCGATCAATTGCTTGGGGACATCAAAAAAATCGACCGCCCCTGTCATCAGCGAATACTCGGCACCGACAACGACGAGCTTGCCTTCGCCGATAAGTCGTTCGAGCAAACGGCTTCCATTCCGAAGGTGATCCACCGTGTGAAGTACGTTCGCGCGGGTCGCGGCGTGCAGCAATTCGATGGGTTCAATGCCGCGATCAAGAAGCGGCCTCACCGCAGGACTAATGCGCTCGACGATGTCGCGAATGTTCTCTGAGAGTTCTCCCTGCGCAATCTTCGAAAGCGCATCGATCGTCGCGCTGACGGCGCCGCAATTCGTGTGCCCCATCACAACCACGAGCTCGGTCCCAAAAGTCGACGCCGCAAACTCGATACTTCCGACCAACGAAGGGGCGCACACGTTGCCAGCCACACGCACGACAAAAAGATCACCAAGGCCGCAGTCGAAGACGAGCTCGGAAGGCACGCGCGAATCTGAACAGGAGAGCACGATCGCGTTGGGTGATTGGCTCTCAGTCAACGCCTCACGACGTTCGGACGACGTAGGACCGTTCACGCTCCCGGCATGATCGCGAAAACGATCGTTGCCGTTGCGAAGGGACGCGAGCGCGTGTGCAGCCGAAAGTGGGCGAGTCGCTGTCATGAACTGCTCGCGCGGATGGAAGCACGGCGCGCGGCGATTTGCTCGTGAAACACAGTTCAGGGCAGTTTCCGTCTGGGTCGCGCACGAAAGCCGATAAAGCGCAGCGTTCGTTGCGATCCGCTGTCGAATCTTACCCGTGAATTGTCTCCCCGGCGTCCCGGGTGCAAGCTCGAGCATGCGTCCAACGTCTATGTCTCTCGTGAACGTTCGTCCCCTCCTGCTTCACGGACTCTGTGCGGCCATCCTCCTAGGGTCGATAGGCTGCGGCGGATCGGAAAAGCCCGCGGCGTATGCCGAGCCCGAGGCGACGACCGCGCCTTCGATGGATCAGGAGATCCGTGTTGTGCAGAATCGATCAGGTGGCGTTAGCAGCGCGATGACCAACGCACAATTTTCGGAGGTGGCCCTGACAGGGCTCCTCGTGCACGCTCAAAGCGCGGAAACCTATCGATCCAAAGTCCGTCCGTATAGCCCTCGCCACCGCCACCGCGAGTACACGGCCCAAAGGACAGTCGTGGCTGCGAACGCGCCCAAGGAAAAGAGCGACACCGCCAGTGACGCGCACGATGTGGCACTGCTCGTCTATACGGCAGGCCTCAACTTGGCCGTGTTTCAAGTCGTCGAAAAGATGAACACAGTCGAGGCGCTCGCTCGCAACTCGGGCGGCTACCTTTCGAAGCGCGCCGATCAAGAAATCACGATCCGAGTGCCGCGTGAAAAGTTCTTTGAGGTCCTTACCGCAATCGAAAAACTTGGTGACGTCTTGCACCGCGACGTTCAGGCCACAGACGTCACTGACGAGTACGTCGACACCGAAGCGAGGCTCAAAAACGCGCACGCACTTCGCGATCGCTTCGAGGCCCTGCTCACCCACGCTTCGGTCAAGGATGCCGTCGAGATTTCGAAGGAACTTGCGAAGGTCACCGAGATCATCGAACAGCTCGAGGGCAAGATGAAGTTGCTCAAGAACAAAATTTCTTTCGCAACGATCGTCGTTTCATTTGCGGCGCGTGACAACGCGACGGTACCTGACCGGTCGCTTCTCCCCTTCCCCTGGCTGCAACAAATGGGCCTCACGCCTCTGCTTTCGGTGGACCGATGAACAACGTCCCGAAGTTGATTGGCGTCGCCATCTTGGTGGCCGCCACTGGTTGCGGCGTGACCTTTCGAGCAGCCACACCCGCTGGGTTCGTGGAAATGGACGATCAAACGAGCTACGACTATCGCGCCATCGCTCCCGAGGGCGTGGCGATCGGCGTGCGCGCCATCGACATCAACGACAAAGGCGACCTAGGGTTTTGGACCCGCGCCGTGACGCTGCGCATGCGGCAGCTCAACGGCTATGCCGTCGTCTCCGAGCGCGACGTCAAGTCGCTTGACGGAACCGCAGGCCACGAAGTCGTGTTTGGCCACGACGAGGGGGGCAAGCCGTTCGTCTATCAAGTGCGTCTCTTCGTCGCCCAGAACCGCCTCTTCATCGTCGAGGCCGGTGGTCCCCAAACGGTCTACGCTCAGCACAAAGTCGCTGTGAACGGCGCCCTCGACCGGATGAAAGTGCGATGCAGCATGTTTCTGAGCCCCGTGTTTGCCTCGCGGACGTGCGGGCGTTGGTGAGCAGGCCCCCAGAACGACAGGACTTGGACGCCCAGACTCCACGTCGGGACACGTGCGGCCGCACCGTTCGCCTGCTACACCGCGCTACGTGACCGCCGTCGTCGTAAGAAGCGCGCCTTCCTCGCTCGAAATCGGCACGCTATTGGCCGGCAAGTGGGAGCTTGTGGCGACGGTAGCAAGCGGAGGACTCGCAACGGTGTACGAAGCGCGCCATCGCAATGGCCTCGTGGTCGCGATCAAGCGGTTGCACCCGCGTTTCTTACACGACGCACGCATCGTGGAGCGTTTCGCTCGCGAGGCCAGCTTGGCGAACCGCGTACCCCATCCTTCGATCGTAAAGGTACTTGACGATGGGATCGACGACCACGGATGTCCGTTCTTGGTACTGGAGTGGGCGGCAGGCCATACGGTCGAGGAGATGCGGGTAGCGAACGGCGGAACGCTGCCGTGGGGAGAGGTTGTCAAGTTGGGGGACCAATTGCTCGTCGCACTCGCGTCGGCCCATGGGGCGCGTGTTGTCCATCGCGATGTCAAGCCGGCCAACATTGTGGTCGACGAGACGAAGCGTCTGCGCTTGCTCGATTTCGGCCTGTCACGCGCATTCGAAGACGATTCCGCGGAGGACGCGCTTACAAGCGTCGACACGGTTCTCGGTACGGTCGGGTTCATGTCGCCCGAGCAGGCCGGTGGCCGCTGGGACCTCGTCGATGAGCGTTCCGATCTTTGGTCAACGGCGGCCACGCTATGGAAAGTCGCGACCGGACAGGATGTGCACGAAGGCGAGACGAAGCTCTCGCGGCTGGCTGTTGCGGCGGTTGTACCCGTCAACAATCTTGCCGACCGCAGCACGGGCCTAGCTGCCGACGTGCTCACGTTCTTCGATCGAGCACTCGCCTTCGGGCAACGCGACCGTTTCCAAACGGCCGATGATATGCGGCACGCCCTCTTGGCGCTTTCGCCTCCGGCCTCGAACTTCGCTACACCGTATCCAGCACCGAGGAGCGCACGCCGGCTCGCACAAGTTTCAGTGGCGGCGGTGGTGTTGCTTATCGCAGGTTACCTTGCGTACCGAAGCCCAGTTCCTCCGATTGCCACACCGCGGCCCGCTCTCGTGTCGTCAGTTTCATTGACGATTGAGCCGGGACCGCCTCAAGGCGAGCCGAGTCGATCAAGTGAGTCAACGCCGCCGATGGCAACGCCAAAGCGCCTCGCAGCGCCGACCCTGTTGTCTGGGCCGAAGGTGGCCGCACCGGTCAAGAGCGCCTCGCCGCTATCGGCGAAAGGCGACCCTCTCGACAAGCAGCGTTGATGGCTGACCTCGCACCCTACTTTGCTGCAGTGGTGCTCGAAACGGTGGGGGCACCCGTCGCCGGTCCCTCGGTCGGCGCAGGGAATTTCCAACGCTTCCCTCCGATCTCCAAGAAGGTTGACCTCTTCGTCAGCACGGGCTTCCCAAGGCCATCAGCATTTGGAACGCAACCCTTGTATTCCGAAACCCAGATTGACTGCGTCCCGCGCGTATCGTCAGTGCACGTGCCGATCTTGTGTGGCCGCGCCTCAAACCGCTGCCTCGCTGGCGTTGCCACTACGCCCCCGTTGCTATCCATTGTCCCATCCGATGCGACGTCGATCCCCTCCGAGCCGCTCGCACCAAACTGCGGCTGCCTCAGCTTGTGAACCGTTGCGTCGAGGCAAATTTCCGAGTCTGTCGCGGTCACGCGAAACGAGTTCTCGATCGGCCAAATCGTGCAGAGCTGTTCGCCCTTGGTGAACGGCAACCCTTCAGGCGCCTCGTTGAGCACGATGGGCTCCCCCTTAAGCGGATTGGCGGCCGACTTGGCCATCAAGTTGCCGTATCCCGGAATGAGCGCGCAACCGGTGAAGAGCAGGCCAGACGCGATTGATAAACGTAACATCGGATGTTTCCTTTCACAGTGGACTCGTCTCTTGCGCGAGCTTCAGCGGGAAGAGCACGTTCCCTGCCAACGCTCACCACAGGCGCGAAAAGCGACCATTCAAAGGCATCCATCAGTTCACTCACGCAAAAGCAGCAGAAAGTTGCCAAGCGCTGGCGCTCGCCGGAAAAAAATTTCCTGCTCTCAAAACCTCAAGGCCAGCTCGACACGACCAAGTCCAACGCTCAGAGCATCGTGCTGGCGTGGCCGCACCAGGAACAACGTGAAGCTCGCCCCCGCGAAAAGCAACGCGCTGACACCCGCCACGGTCGCTACGGTGGCGAACGCTCGACCTTGGCGCGACGCTCCTAAGCCTTCCTCCGAACACGTTGCATTGCATTCACGGTCAACGAGCCCTTTGCGATCGAGCGCCAAGGCACCCATCGTGAGCGACAGCCCCCCCGAGCCGATGGCACCCACCGCGGTGGTCCAACCCCAGGTGGTCAGTATCGCTCGCGTTCGCGTCGGGCCATCTTCGGGTAAGCGGCGCGGAGCGTCTTGCAGAGGATTCAGTGCGGGCCTTGCGATCCCCAATACAATCGGGACGACGAGCGTCGCACCCTCGGCGATGTCGAGCTCGAATCTCCGATCGGCGTGTTGTTGCGCGCGGATCACGATCGCGTGGTGACCGGGCTCCACGAAGAGCACCGTATTCCACTGGGTACGATCGACAGGAATACCGTCACGCGTAACCTCCGCATTCACGTGGTCTTCGGCGACAAATCGCAGACGGCCCAATTTGTGCTCCAGGCGCGCCAGGAGAGCTTGAGCCAAAGACCTACGCTCATCGTCTTCCGCCAGGAGCTTCGTCGACGCGCGCGCGTGCGTGTGTGCGTCGAGAAAACGGCCCACTTTCTCCTCGGCAAGGGAAAGGTTGAGCGCTGCGCCAGCCGTCGGCTCGAGGCGGTAACTCTCGGCAAACTTGTTACGGGCCGTTACGTAGTCCCCTTCCGCCACCGCAAGTCTTCCCTCACGAAAAACGATCTCAGAGGGAGTACCCTCCTCCGCCCGCACCGCTCCCGGCGCAAAGAACGCGACAGAGAGAGCAAGAAAAGCGACCTTGGACGCGTGCCCATGCATGTTCACGTACTATACCGCTTTTTGCCGTGACCAATGCCTCACCCACCCCCTTCTCGCTCACCGTTTTGCAGACCAAAGGCGCGATTCGAATCGAGCGAAAGTGCGGAGCCACGCTGACCATTGGATCCGCGTCGACCTGCGACGTCGTTCTCGCCGATCCCGACGTCGCCGCGCATCACGCGACGATCAAGTGGAACGACGGCCGTTACGTCCTGGTGCGCGAGGAAAATCCGCTTCTCGTCAACGGCCTACGCACGCGGGTGCACTCACTCGCGCCACACGATCTCATCGTCATCGGAAAGAACGCGCTCGCTTTCCAAGCCGAAACCACCAACCCTTCTCCACGCCTCACCGAGCCGCTGGATCGCCTTCGCACGTTCATGTTGGCGATCCTGGGCGGAGACACAGCCGAGGCACTTTCGAAACGACTACTCGAAGACGCACTCGCGCTCACGTCCGCGCAACGCGGAACGCTCGTGGGCTTCGAACAAGATGGTCAACCTTATTGTCTATTCTCGTGCGCGGTCGACGTTGCCGATGACGAAGCGCTTTATAGCCGAACGCTCATCGAGCGCTGCCGAACCACGCTGCAAGCCGTCGTGGTTTACCCGCACGAAGCGCACTCGACGGCTGGTGCCCCAAGTTTGGCGGGCATCGGCGCGCGCGCCGCGATCCCGATCACGGACGGAACGCGTCTGTGGGGTGTCCTCTACCTCGCAGCAAAGACCGAGCGCGCGCTCGACAGCGGCGCGATTGAACTCATGAGTCTCTACGCAACCCAAGCCGTCTCGTTCCTGCGCGCCGAAAAGCGCGCGGAGGGACTCGAAGCGAAGCTCTGCGACCTTGGCCAAAGTGAAGACGATACGAGCTCTCTCATCGGTGCGTCGCCGCCGATACTTGCCCTGCGCAAGTCGGTTCGGAGACTCGCGCCCTCCGACGTCAGTATTCTCATTCGTGGCGAAACCGGCACTGGCAAAGAGTTGGTCGCACGCGAGCTGCACCGCCAGAGTCCCCGGAGCGAGGGCCCGTTCGTTGCGGTTAATTGCGGCGCCATTGCGTCGGAGCTCTTCGCGAGCGAGCTCTTCGGCCACGTTAAGGGAGCATTCACCCAGGCGGCTCGTAACCGTCAAGGTTACATCATGGCTGCAGACGGCGGTACGCTCTTTTTTGATGAGATCGGCGACATGCCGATACCGCAACAAGTCGCGCTTCTGCGAGTTCTGCAGGAGCGCATTGTCGTCCCCGTTGGAGCCGAGACCGGTGCGCCCGTAAACGTACGGATCCTCGCAGCATCGAACCTGGACTTTGAAGAGGGGGTAAGGACGGGTCGATTCCGGCAAGACCTCTACTTTCGCCTCGCTGGGGTGACACTCGAGCTTCCGCCTCTTCGTAGCCGTGGAGGTGACGTTTTGCTTCTCGCGCATCGATTTCTTGATGCGGCGACGCGCGCTGAGAAGAAAGTCGGGCTGTCGTTTTCGGAAGGGGCTCTCTCGGCCATGACGCGTGCGGCATGGGCCGGCAACGTGCGCCAGCTCGAAGCGGTGGTGCACAGAGCCGTACTGCTAGCCGAGGACAAAGTGATTACGCAGGTCGACCTCGGGCTCGACGACGGGCACGCACCAGACGGCCCGGTGGTCCAACCGCTGATTGTCGCGCGCGATGTCTACTTGAAGCGCTACGTGCAGGACGCCGTTGCGCGTTTCGACGGCAATCGCACTGCGGCCGCAGACGCGCTGCTCGTGAGCGTGCGCACGGTGTTCAAGTACCTGGAAGAAGTCTGATCGCAAGCGCGCGTCACTACGCACGGAACGTCGGACATATAGTCAATTATATTGACCATTAGGAACGCCGCCCAATCGCAACGATCGTCCCTTCTTGATCAAGGAAAGGGCCCCCGAGACAAGGGCTAGACAGACGAAAACCATCAGCGCCGACCGCAGGCCCACCGTCAGCGGAAGCGCGACAGAGTTGTCGAGATTGAACACAGCCTCCCATGCTCCGACAACCGCGAGTCGAACGACCGGACCTCCGCGTGCCCACGCAAGCGTGCACAGCGCCAGCCATAGGAGCCAAACGAGCGCAGCGATGCCAACACCGCGGTAACCATCGACGAGCAGTGCTTCGGCCGTCGCTGGGCACGCCTGGTCGTCGTACAGGCCAAGCTTTTCAAATGCCGTTTCGCAGGTCCAGTACGGGAGCTGATATTTCTCCGGATAGAGGATGCCTGGCATCGTATGCCCCACCTGACCCCAGACGGCCGGAGCCGCCTCGCGCGACTCAAGCTTTGGCAGATACTCGATCGCAGCTGCGTCACTCCACAGGTCGATGAGGCGGGAGCGCACTTGCTTGCCCGTACTACGAACGAGTTCGGTGGCGTCGACGTCCTCGAGCGACCCCATTCGTTCGACCATGGTGTCGCCTCTTCCTTCAAAAAAAACGTGACGCCATAGACTGCTGCCGAGGAAGGCTCCACCGAGCGCTCCGACCCCGACGAGCACCACGGCGACGGCCCGCAAGTCACGCTTCTTTCGCTGCATCGCGAAGAAGAGCGGCGCGAGGCGGAACACCGCAAAGAAAATGGCCGCGATAACGAGCCGGCGCATCTGAAATCCGAAGAGCAACACGAAAACCACAATCGCCAACAAGGAGGCCAGTCGTATGTCAATTTTCTTTACTATATACGCCTCAATAACGGCGACCCATGTCACAAGGAGCGTGGTGCTGTAGTAAAGATCAGGTCGTACAGCGCCGCCTTCGATAGTGGGCGCTTCGAGTCCATAGTTGGTCAACGTTCCGTATTTTGCGCCAAACGCTGTCGTGATGGCCAAAAGGACCACCGCACCGACGACGTGTCGACCGGCTATCGCCTTCGGCTGCGTGGGGAGCCTGGTTTCGAGCCAACGGTTAATCGCATTTGCGCCGCCAAACGCGCACACTAGAAACACCGTCACGACGGCAATCGCCGAAAGAACAGACTCGCGACTCACGGGCACGAGTCCTGGAAATCCGTGATCGATGTACACATACATCTCTGATTGATAGTTGAGCAGGTACATCGCTGCCGCGACGCGAAGGAACGCGGCACTGGGACTGCGGAGCGCGGCAACTAAGGTCGTCATGCTGCCGAGAAATAGCCCGTAGACGATCGCCGCCAGCCAGCTCGCATCGTGAGCGAGCGCAAACGTAAGTCCGAAACAAGCTGCAATAAGACCAAGCACTACCACCTGATGTGTGTTGCCGAAAAAGCGCGCCCATTCACGAAGACGCGGTGCGAGCCCCAACAAGTGACGCGCCTTCGCCCTAGCCAGCGTCGTCCCAACGGTGGGGGCGCGCGAGCATCGAGTCAGCGCCCAGCTTCTTGCACCACGCTGCGAACTTTTTCCTTGGCACGCCGCGCCACCGCATGTCGTCGAAAGACTCCTTGAGCGGCACGTCGCGTACCAGTGTTGCGAGCTTGCGATAGAGCAGCGCCCTGTCGCGTTCTGCGTGGAGCGTCGCCGCAAGTTGCGCCGCGCCTCGCGGCTTCACAACCCACGCTTCCGCAGACGCGGGAATCGACTCGATGGTTCCGTACATGCCAAGGAGAGCCGATGCACCCTTCTCACCGAAGCCCTTGATTCCCGGAATTCCGTCGGCGGAGTCGCCCACAAGCGCGAGCCAATCCGGAACGCTCGCCGGTGTGATTCCTTTTGCGGCGCGCAGGGTATCTTCGTCAACTTCCTTACCTTGACGCCGATCGACCTGCACCACCCGACGACCCACGATGCACTGTCCCAGGTCTTTGTCCGGCGAGAGAATACGTACTTGGTCCACGTCGCCGAAGAACCGAAAAGCTCCCGTGGCGAGCGCGTCGTCGGCTTCCCATCGATCCATCACCCACACAGTCATCCCCAGCGCGGCAGCCGCTTCCTCGACGGGCTCAAACTGCCGCAGCAATTCCTCGGGCACGCCTTCATCAGTCTTGTAGCCCTCGAACAAATCGTTGCGAAACGATCGAATCGGACGATCGAACGCAACCGCAATGTGAGTCACAGCTTCATTGGAGTCGGAAAGCAACGCGAGCATCGAATGGGCGAAGCCGATCGTCGCCTTCGCGTCGTAACCCTCAGGCGCCAGGTGATCGGGACGCTTTGAAAAGTGTGCTCGGAAGAGTTCGTACGTACCGTCGACCAAATGGAGTTTCACGATGGCGTCCACATGTTCGCACCAGACGGATCGCTCACGCCCGCAAATCGCCGAGTCGATGTTGCAGCACTGAGAGACCGCTGAAAACCGCCGTCTCCGCTCGAAGAACGCGGGTACCCAATCGAAGCACCGCAGCCCCAGCGCCCTTTAGGCGCGCGCGCTCGTCGTCGGACCAGCCGCCCTCCGGACCAATGGCGAGTACGTAGTCACCCTCCGTCGGAAGGCCGGCGAATGGATCGGCTGGCGCGTCCAACCGATCATCGAGCAAGAATATTCGGTTAGCGGTGGTCCAGTAGGCGGCCGACAATACGTCACTCAACGAGATCACTTTTGCGACCTCGGGCACGCTCGCACGACGACATTGGCGACTCGCCTTTATCGCCTGCCCCTGCCACGCCCACGGCTTCTCTCGCTCCAGATCGACGCGCTGCACGCTGTGGTCCGACAGCACCGGCACAATGCGCTCACACCCGAGCTCCGTCGCCTTCTGCGCAACGGTAAGCATCCGCTGACGGCCGAGGACCCCACACACGAGAGTGACGTGGGCGGGCGATTCCGTCGAGCCGTGCATGGCCTCATAGACGAGTGCTTCGCCACCACTTTCAGAGAGAGACTTGAGGCTCGCCCGAAAAAACGCACCCTCGCTGTCAACGACGGTGAA
>JAHFDY010000066.1 GCA_023248735.1 Myxococcales bacterium | reverse complement strand
CAGCATCGTGGATCACGGGCACGGGTGTTTGGCGCTTCGGTTTAGGGGCCGCGCAAGCGAAGCCACTGTGCGAATGTCTTAAGGTGGGGGTGGTCGGCCCGCGCGTCCGCGATGTTGGTGCGCCAGCCGTCATCTTTCAGCCATCGAAGCCCGTTTGCCGCATCTCGGTTGAACAATCCGACCGGCCACGTGGGGATGCGCACGTAACGAGGCGCTCTCTGGGTAACGTCGCGATAGGCCTTCGCGGCTTCTGGAATCGTCAGCTCGTCGCCCGCCAACTCGATGGCACGACCAACATACATGTCGGGACGTTCAAAGGCGTGGACCGCAACCGCTCCGATGTCGTCGACTGCGATCATCTGCAGCGTTTTCTTGTTGCCCAGCGCACCGGCGAGTATTCCCCAGACCGCGGGCGATGGATACTTGGGGTCATCAAACAGGTCCATGAAGAAGACCGGGCGTAGCACCGTGACAGCCAATCTGAGATGACGCAAGTGCTGCTCGACCTCCCACTTTGTTTCGTAGTGACTCACCCCTGTTCCGCGGTCGGCTGCACCGACTGATGCGAAAACGAAGTGCCGAACCCCGGTCGCTCGTGCGGCGTCGGCAAGACACTTGCCCTGAAGCACTTCTGCTTTGGCTCCGTGTTCCCAAAAGTCCTGCACAGCGAAAACGCCGTACGCTCCTGCAAGTGCACGATCGAGCGATGCGCGGTCGTTGAGGTCACCTCGCACGAGTTCGACACCGTGCGTGATGAGAGCCTGCGCGCGTGGCGACCCAGGATTGCGGGTAAGTGCGCGAATTCGGAATCCATATGCGCTGCGCATTAGATGGCGAACTACTGCCCCGCCTTGCCGCCCTGTCGCTCCGGTTACGACGATCGTTCGACTAGTGTCGTTCATGATTTCAATATAGATAGTGCATATATCCGATATGTCAAGGCGGGGCCAACCCGGCTCGCCGCTTGAGCGTGGGCCGATCGTTTGAGAGCGCGTCTCGCACGCATTCCTCTAGAGGGAGAGCTGGAAGTACATTGAGACGGTGCCCGGGCTCCTCGGAAAGAAATCAAACGTCGCTACAAACCCCACGAGAGGAAACTGAATGCCGAACTGGCCGCGAACGCCCACGTCAGTTTCCTTTGTGAGGCGAAGAGGCAGGCCTACTCCAAGGGAAACGATCTGACTCCAGTTACCGGTGAGGGCCGCTTCCACTGCTGGCGTTAGCACGACAACATTCTTGAAATCACTCTCCGTTGCGAGCGAATGGATAAGCCACGCTGGATGGGCAATTTCGTATCCGGTTCGAAGAACGGCTTCCGCGTAATGCCTGTCCCAGCGCATCTGAGAACCGATCCCAACGAAGGGGCCTCCAACTCGCAGCAAGGAGCCCGATCGCTTGCTCGCGAATTCGACCTCAGTAACCGATTGGCCAAACGCGATCTCGCGCACAACGACCTCATGCCGGACGCTCAATCCACTTGGGCTGGAGACCGTCGTTACCGACGCAGGCGCGAGCACGGGCAGTCGGGCAACGAAGCGGTGGCGCGGCCGCGCGGTCACGATGTGTCGTTGGAAAATCGGATCGAGCACGAGCGAGCCACACCAGCCTGGCTTCCCGGTCTCATCATCTTGGGCCACGAACGTGATCGACCCGCGCGCGACGAGATCGGCACGTCCAAGGGAGGGAACCGACAATGACTTTGCGGAGTTCGGCGAACTCCCTTTGCCGATTGACCAGGCCACGCCCGAAAGCCGGGACTCCCAAATGGCGAAGGGAACGTCGATGTCGGATGTAGCGCCGTTCGCAAGAGTCAACGTGACTTCAAAGTTGCATCGGGGCCACGTGGACCCCGTGCAAGTGAGGTGAGTGCGTTGTTGCGTAGCGACGATTCCCTCAGGCGGTGCAAGATTGGGGGGCGATGGCGCGTAAGGCGGCGGATTGCATAGGGGGCGAGATGCACCTCCGACGCGGCAGATGAGAATCATGGAGAGGACTGCCGGAAAAAAAAGGCAGCTGACGCATCGGACCGTGTTAGCGCGATGTTCTGCCTGATATTCCATAGGATAGTATAACTATCCAAAAGTGGCATGCAAGGATGTCCTTCTCACTCTGTCGCGCCCAACTTCGATCAACATGAGCTGAAGTTTCCAGTTACTCCTTTTTTGCGAGTGATGATTGTGGGCTTACAATGAAGTTCGGAGAGCAAGACTATCCAATAAAGCTGGAGGGCATCCCATGCGTGAATGTCCTCAAAAGCGGAAGCCATCGAAGCGACACCAAAGTCCTCCGTAGGCGATGAAGGTGCCCACGATCATGACCCCGAGGTTCAAAAGGAAGCCGCGGACGACGCCGCACGCTTTACGCACTGGGCCTAGCTAGGCCGGGTCGAGAATCCAACGCCCAGACGAATGCGATCCCCGTACCGTTGCCCTGAGCGGCCGCGGACGCGCCCCTTGTGGACGTTGAATATGGCCCGGACGTTATTGGCTTTGCTGGCTAGGCGTTCTTCGACGGCCAAAGAACGCCCTTGTGGTTACGAATAAGAAGCAGACCCTCCGGACGCGTGACGATTCGCTGCTTGGGATGCTCAGCGTGGCTTCGGCGTGTTGCCAGCGCCCGCCCAAATTTGCGTTGGTACCGAGCCGTAGATGCCAGTCGCATCCGCGCTGTAATCCGACTGCTGGACTTGGCAAACGGTGCTGTCTGCACAAGCAAGAACACGGATGGTAGGGGCAAACTGGGTGTACAAGATGTCGGCGCCGTCGTCATAGGCGACCTCGCCGGCTGACGTCACGCTCAACCTGGAAGACAGCCAGCTCGTCGCCTGAACGAGACCGCGAATGCGATAGAAGTCCGATCCGCTTGTGTTGAGAAAGCCAAATCTCCCGAGGCCAACCATGATGTTGTCCTTCGACGCCGGCTGAACGCCTGACAGTGTCGTCGTCAGTGTTGTCTGAACGTCCACGTCATCAGCGCCGTATTTCACGCCACCGTTTTCGTTGTAACCGGTCGAGATGGCCTTTTCGGTCACCGACGCTTTCGCCTCGTCGTAGACGAAAATAGCAAAGTGCGCGGTCGCATCAAAGTTTGGGGCAGCGTAAGAGAGTGTGTAGTCGCTGCCGCCTGAAGCGCTTCCGTCCCAGCCAATCGAGGCCGTGCTGCCAAGCGCATCGAAACGAGCTCGCACTTCAAGCGAGCCGTCGTCAGGCGTGCCGTCGTGAAAGTCTATTTTGATTCCATCAAACCAGAGGGAACGTGTCTCATTACTAGCGTTGTCAATCGTGAACCCGTTGAGAACGACCGTTGCCTTCTTCCCGCGAAGCCACGCCTTGCTGCTCGTATCAAGATGCCGTGCCACAAGGTCGAACGTCTTGGAGGCCTCGCAATAATCGTTGCTTTCGCAATGAATCGAGACGGAGTCCGTGAGCACGCGAATGTAGTTTCGGTTGAACGACATCGCGGCAAAGTTGGTTTTGAAGTGGTTGCCGCCGCCATCGAAATCGTCGAATTCGTTCGTGACTCCAACGTTGAGTGTTTGCAGCCCAGCCGCGTACTTTGTCGTGGTCGTGACGTCCCCAAACATGTCGTACTCGACACGTGTGTTGAGAAATGAGACACCGGGCTGATTCCCCGTGTTGGCGCGGATTGACGACCCCTGCCAGATGGGGACGAGGCCGTACTGCTCGCTGGTCGCCGCGGCCTCAGCGCTTCCAGTCGATTCTTGCGGGGGCGAAGAACATGCGACCGCTGCACTGACAGAGATGGCGCCGAGCGACCGAAACGAGCGGTTTTTGATAGAAAACATGATGCTTACTCCTGAGATGTTGTTGCAATAAAATTGAGCGTCCGCTCAATGTGAAATCGCCAACCCCATGCGCATTAGATAGATAGACTATCGTTTTAGAAGAAAGTCCCGCTCACTTGCCGGAAGCCAGACGCAATGTGCAAATATCGTCCATTCCGTCGACGGCCCGCATCGTGGCAGGCGTAGAAGCCGCGTTTGAATTTGTTGGCGCCAAGGCTAGGGGACGTGACCATGACAGCCATTAGACTGGCTCCAACCACGCGCCATGGAACCTTGGCGGAATCGGCTGACTATGGTGCGCCCTCGCGATCGGGCCGTCGCTCACGCGCCGTGCGTCAAAGATGGCCTCGTGCGAACTCCCGGTCTTCGGATCGAAGACCGGGACCAGCAGGTAGCCGTCATCCTCGTCTTTTGCGTTGGGCCGAGGCACAAAGATCGGCTCGCCTCCGGCGGTGTCCTTTCCATGAAAGAAGCGTTCTACGCGGTTGTGCAGATGGTCAATTTTGAGCGTTGATGTGAACGCATCGTACGGGCGCTCGCTGTCTGGTTGACCGGCGAGATAGGTGACGTTGTGCCTTTTTCCTCGATGGGCATTCGCGGTGTGGGGCAATTCGCAGGATTCGCCGAGAAGTGTCTCGAAGGTCGCCGACTTGCATGAAGCGGCTAGCCGCATGCGCGAAAGCGACATCGACAGTGGAGCGCCCACGCGCAAGTGGACGAGGGGCTGAACAAGATTTTCAAACGTGGCGAGGTTCTCGTACCGCGTGAAGTCGATGACGATCTCACCGTCCTTCTCTTCGTAGGCATTCGCGACGTGCTCCATGTAGAACGACTCAGTTCGAAACCGGCGCACTTGGTCAGGCGCGTCAAGTGAGATAGTGACAATTTCCGTTCCGGCAGACTGGTCCCAATCGATTGCGTCTACGAGCCCGCGATTGCGGAGGAGCATGGACAGCAGTTTGACGCGCTGGGGCGGAATGAAGAGGATGAGATGACGTTCGGTAACCGCGAAGTCGTGCACCATCCCGACCGTTCCAGCGGGAAGCGTCGCAAGCCTTCGTGCGCAGCCAAAATCGGGCACCTCCAAAATGTCGATTTGGTGCGTTCGTCCGAGCCGCACGCCGATCGAGTAGGTCGCCGCGCGAGACACAACGCGCTTCGGATGTGCGTTGAAGGTTTGGATAACGCCGCCAAAGTCCTCTTCGCCGAGTGTTGAGAGCTCGTCAGGGTGAAGTTCGATGGGTTTGCCCGCCTCGCAAAGCGCGAAGAGCTTGCCTTGGTGCAGAAGGACACCAGTGTTCGCGGGGTTCTTAGAGCGGCCAAGCAGCACTTCGCGAATGGGTCGCTGGAACGATTGTTTGTAGCCACCGTAGAGCCATCGTTGCTTGCGCTCTTCACGTTCGCGCGCGCGTGTTTGGACAAACCGAACGGCGCCTTCGGCTTCTGCGTGCGAGAATCGCGTCGCAGCTATCGCTCCGTCACCATCAAAGAGGTGAGCGATACGGACACCACCTCGCGTGAACACGCCAGGGCCGTTGCGATAAATCGTGCCGATCAGGTCCTGCGGAAGATGCCCTTCGACGCGTAGGCTCTCGAACCCGTGCTCACGGTCGATGTTATCGAACAGTCGAGACCATCGGGGCGCTTCTTCGTTTGTTGTGACTGCTGCTTCACTCATCGTTGGCTTCACCTGTTTGGAGAGTTGAACTATCCATTTCATTAGCATGGGGGCATGACGGGGCTCGAAGAGATTACCGATAAGCTATCGGACGTGCATGTGATCGGAATCCCATATGAGATAGAAAGGCTATCGGTTATGAGAGTTGGGAATCGTGCGTCTGCGACGGCTCCTTTTGCGAGGGTCCGGAGACTAATAGATAGTGTAACTGCCCAATATTTGACCCACTACCCAAACGAGATGGACGAGGCGCTGCCCGCGATCGACCTCGCCACAAATGCGAAAGCGGCCAGTATAGAGGTTGGGACGAAATCCCTTTCCCAGCTGGTTTCAGACGTGGGCTCGACGGGACTCGAGCGGATTCCAGCCCTTGGGCACAAAGTCGTTACCAGTTAGTTCCCACGGTCTCGCCGAATCGGGCCCCGTCTGGCGGCGAGAGACAAGAAACCGGAAGAACGAGAGTCGTTCGCTGAAACTTTTCGCTCACCTCGAGCGTTCAACCCCCGGCGCCGACTCATTTGGGGGACGTGCTACACTTTTCCGCGAATTCCGCTCAATCCCTCAGGAGGGCGCTTTGAACCGTCGAGCTTTTGGCCTTTGCGCATCGGTAAGCATGTTAACGCTGGCATCAACCGCGGCCTTTGCGGACGAGCCCTTCGCACCTGCGCCTTACCCAACTGTTGACGAGTCCTCGATTCCGACCGCGAACGAGCTTGTCCTCGATCTGCGCGACGACCTTTCTGACGCAGAAGTCGCCGCCGTGGGTCGCGACTACGGCCTCGCGATTCACGACAACAGCGTCTTTAGTCGGGAGCTCGACAAGATAGAGCTCGCAAGCATCGACGGCATCGACGGCCTCGACGTCGCCGCCCTGCTCGAGCGCATGCGGGGTGACGTTCGAATCGAGCACGCGGAGTTACAATCGTACGCGTTCGCCTCGTTCGTCCCCAACGACCCGCTCTACGCCGAGAAGCAATGGCACATGAAGCGTGTCGGCGCCGAAGACGCATGGAACATGGGCTGTGGTCGCGGCGTCACGGTCGCCGTTATCGATACCGGCGTTGCTTGTTTCGACAAGGGCCCGTTTTCGCGCGGTACCGATCTCAGTGGCACGCGCTGCACAGGCGGCTACAACTTCGTAAACGACACGCCTGAAGCCGCCGACGATCACGGCCATGGCACGCACGTCGCGGGCACGATCGCGCAAACGACGAACAATGGCAAAGGCGCAGCGGGCCTCGCGTACTGCGCGACGCTTATGCCCATCAAGGTGCTTTCCGGGCGTGGGTTCGGGTCCCTCAGCGACGTTGCGGAGGGTATCCGCTTCGCCGCAAAAAATGGCGCGCAGGTCATCAACATGAGCCTCGGCGGAAGAGGCTCGAGCCCTGTACTCGCGTCGGCCGTGAAGTACGCGATCGATCGTGGGGTGATCGTCGTCGCAGCCGCCGGCAACAACGGTAAGACGGTTGAATATCCCGGCGCCTATCCCGGCGTTATCGCCGTGAGCGCGACCGATTCAAACGATCGCATCGCGTGGTTCTCGTCGCGTGGCAAACAGGTGTTTATCGCCGCACCCGGCGTCGCCGTTACGCAGCAAACCGTCTGCAACGGTGGTCGCGATCATTGCGAAATCTTCGGCACGTTCAACGGCACCAGCATGGCTGCTCCACACGTCGCCGGAGCGGCTGCGCTGCTCGTCGGCGCTGGCGTTACGAACCCCTCGAGTGTGGCAAGTGCCCTCGCCAGCGGCGCACGCACGCAATCGAACCCTGAGCACTTCGGCGCGGGTATTTTGAACGTTGCATCCTCTCTCAAATCGGTCTTTTGGCAACACTTCGGGTTACGATTAGCCGCGCTCGCGTTTCTTGCGATCTGGGTGCGCAACCGCGTCCGCAAGCAGGGTGGCAAGGGCGTCTTCGGCGTAGCGTCGTTGGTGGCGGCATTTGCTTCTGGTGTCGGTCTTTTGTTCGCCGTCCCACTCTTGGGCATCTTACCGAAAGCGGGTGTAGCCGCACCCGTGCTCGAGGTGCTGAGTCGACCGGTCGGCGAGTGGTCGTTCTTCTTGTCGCCCTCACTCCATCAGTTTCTACCGCTCGCCAGTCTGATCCCAACGTTCGCGCTTGCTGCGATCGGGTTCGGAACGCGGGCGCGGCCTCTCATCGGCGGCTACGCGCTCGGTAGCGCCGCGCTCCTTGTTCAGCTGGCCATCAGCGCCGACGTTGCGACTGTGTACGGCTCTGTCGGTCTTCGCCTCTTCGCAATAGTCAATGCGCTTGCCTGCCTCTGGGTAGCGCGACACGGCCTCGACACGAAGGCGTAGGGCCCTCAAATCGCGGGGACGAGCGTTCGCTTTCCCCATTTGCGCCTCTTCTCGTATGCTCCATCAAGCATGTCGCTGAAGATCGATCAGGATCACTCGCGCTTTCGAGGCATCGTTCGCGGCAAGATTCGCGAGAATCTTAAGAAGTATATTGCGCAAGGCGAACTGATCGGTCGAAAAGGCAAAGACCAAGTCACCATTCCGATCCCGCACATCGACATTCCTCACTTCACCTACGGTCAAAAGCAGCAAGGTGGTGCAGGGCAGGGCGAAGGCGAACCTGGCGATCCGATGGGTGGCGATCCGGAAGAGGGCGAGGAAGGTAGCGGCAAGAAAGCCGGCGAAGGAGCCGGTGAGCACTCGCTCGAAGTGGACGTGACACTCGACGAGCTCGCCGACATTTTGGGTGAAGAGCTTGAGCTTCCCGACATCGAAGATAAGGGCAAGTCACGCATCATCAGCGAAAAGGACCGGTACACCGGCATTCGCCGCGTCGGTCCAGAGTCGTTGCGACACTTTAAGCGCACGTACCGCGAAGCGCTCCGCCGCCAAATTTCGATGGGTAACTACTCGGCCGACCGGCCAATGATAGTTCCGATTCCTGACGATAAGCGCTACCGAAGTTGGAAAACGCAGGCCGAGCCTGTCGCCAACGCCGTCATCATCTACATGATGGACGTTTCGGGTTCGATGGGCGACGAGCAGAAAGAGATCGTCCGCATCGAGAGCTTCTGGCTCGATGCGTGGCTGCAGAAGCAATACAAGGGATTGGAAAGCCGCTTTATCATCCACGACGCCGTCGCCCGCGAAGTCGATCGCGAGACGTTCTTCCACACCCGCGAGAGTGGCGGCACGATGATCTCGAGCGCGTATCGCCTCTGCGCCACGCTCATCGACAACCACTATCCGGCCGACGAGTGGAACATCTATCCGTTTCACTTCTCGGATGGTGACAACTGGTCAATGGACGACACGCTGCTCTGCGTCGACATCATGAAGCAGCACCTGCTCCCACGCGTGAACATGTTCGCGTACGGTCAGGTTGAAAGTCCCTACGGTTCGGGCCAGTTCATCAAAGATCTGCGCGAGCACTTCGCCGCGGACGACCGAGTGGTGATGAGCGAGATTCGCGATCGCGATGCGATCGTGGGCAGCATCAAGGAATTCTTGGGCCGCGGGAAGTAGCGCGTGTGAGCAGCATGTGAGCAGCGAAGCCTGTGAGCATGACCCATGCAGGCCAGCTTTTCGCGATTTTCGCTATCTCGTTTCACTTCGCGATAAGCTTTCAAGATGAGCGAGTTCGCACTCCGAACGTCCCTCCCTGTGTACTTGCGCGAAGAACAAGATCGCGTCGAGAAGATCGCAGCGGGAGAAGGTCTCGATTTCTTTCCGGTCGTATTCGAAATCTTGAACTACGACCAAATGAACGAGATCGCAGCGTACGGCGGTTTCCCCAATCGCTACCCACATTGGCGCTTCGGCATGGAGTACGAAAGGCTCGCCAAGAGTTACGAATATGGCCTCTCAAAAATCTATGAGATGGTCATCAACAACAACCCTTCGTACGCCTACTTGCTCGAAGGCAACTCACTTGTCGATCAGAAGCTCGTGATGGCGCATGTCTACGGCCACGTCGACTTCTTCAAGAACAACTTCACGTTTCGCGCGACCGATCTCGACGCGGGCGCCCACACGGTGGACCCATCCAAGCGGCGCAACCCTTACGATCCGAACCGTCGCTGGATCGACAAGATGGCCAACCATGGCACGCGGATCCGTAAACACGTCGCGCGTTTTGGCATCAATCGTATCGAAGAGTTCGTCGACCACTGCCTTTCGCTCGAGAACCTGATCAACATTCATGCGCCGTTCCAAGCGCAACAAAAAGCCGACGTCGAAAGCGATACGCCAAAGGAAGTGCCGCGGCTTCGCACCGAGCGGCCGTACATGGAGTCGTTTATCAATCCGGTTGAGTTCATGGACAAGCAGCGAGCGAAGATGGACGCTGACCGTGATCGCGCCAAGAAGTTCCCCGAGCGTTCTGAGCGCGATGTGCTCGCCTTTCTGCTTGAGCACGCGCCGCTCGAGGGTTGGGAGCACGACGTGCTCGAGGTCATTCGCGAGGAGGCCTATTACTTCGCGCCGCAGTGGCAGACGAAAATCATGAACGAAGGTTGGGCGAGCTTTTGGCACTCGCGCCTCATGACAACAAAGATCCTCGATTCCTCTGAGATCATCGAATACGCCGACAACAACGCCGGTGTCATGGCGACCAGCGGCGGGCGCCTGAACCCTTACAAGCTCGGGGTCGAGCTCTATCGCGACATCGAAGATCGCTGGAACAAGGGCCAGTTCGGAAAAGAGTGGGAAGATTGCGACGACCTTGACGCCAAGCGCACGTGGAATGTGCGCCTCGGCCTCGGCCAGCAGAAGATCTTCGAGGTCCGCTCGCACTACACAGACGTCACTTTCATCGACGAATTTCTAACGGCCGATTTTTGTCGTGACCAAAAGCTCTTCAGCTTCGGTTGGTCGAACAAGAGCGAGCGGTTCGAAATCGAGTCGCGCGAACTCAAGAAGGTAAAAGACAAGTTGCTTTCTCAACTCACCAATGGTGGCAACCCGTTCATCTACGTTGAGGATGCCAACTACGAGAATCGTGGAGAGCTTCTCCTTAGACACGATCACCAAGGTCAGGACCTTCGAAGCGACTACGCACGCGAGGTGCTAAAGAGTCTTGTGCGCGTGTGGAAGCGGCCTGTCAGTCTAACGACGATGATCGAGAGCAAGACGGCCATCTTACGCTTCGACGGAAAGGAACATTCCGTCCGCCAAATGAAGTGACAGACAACGCGACAGACAACGCGACAGACAACGCGATAGACAACGCGATAGATAGCGTGGCAGACAACGTCACAGATGAAGTGAGCAAGCAAATGGCTGTGACGTTCGAACGCGATCCGAACGATTGGCTGCGGAAGTACTCGCCACGCGAGTGGCTTAGTGTGAGCCTAAGAGAGCTCGCGCAGGCGGAAGCCGCGTACGCTGGCAATCGTGCGCGGACGGCCACAACGGCGTGCAAGCGTGCCGCGGGGATGGCGCTGAACGCGGCGCTCGTGCTCGAGCCAAAGGTCGCATGGGGTCGCACATACATTGAGCATCTGGCTGCGGTCGCGCACGATCAGGCCGTGCCCGCGGAAGTGCGATCGGCCTGCCGTCTCATTCTCGAAGCGGACTCGGCGGCGCCATCGATTGTGTTGTTGCGCACGCGCGCAAAGGATCACCGAATCGTCGAGGCAGTGCGTGATATTCAAGCTCACGCTTATGCGATCATGGTTCGTCATGAATAGGGCGCGTGCCGCTACCCTCGCGTTCGTGCTGGTGGGCTGCGTTCCTCCTTCCGTTCAGGAGGTCAAGGGACCGCTGCTGCCAGCGCCCGCACCGACGAACTCGCTGGGCGGTCTATTCGCGCCACCCGAAGCGACGATAGCGCCAAAGCCTGACGAGGGGCCGCCACGAGAGGTCGAGGCTCCGCCTCCGAGGGCAGCCGAGGTCGAGAAGGCCGCTCCTGCGACTCCGTCGACACAGATCATCGTGAGTCTCACGCAAGGCCTCGATGGCGACGCTGAGCTGCTCGTTCGCCAAGCCGATCGCGCTTACTCCGAGGCCAGGTACGCCGATGCCGAGAAACTCTATGCCAAAGCGCGGTTACTCGCGCCGAGGCACCCTTCCGGTATTGTTGGGCAGGCGCGCTCGCGCATCGGCAAGTTGGCGCTCGGTCTGGAGCTTGGAATCGCAAAAGGCAATGCGATCGTGAAGGCCCAACTCGCGGAGCTGCGACGCGCGTCGAAGCTCGTCGATGATTTTGGCCCCGCTTACTATGAGTTAGGCCGCGCACTTTTGCTTGTTGACGACGCGAAAGGTGCGCTCGCGTCGCTCGAGCGGGCAACGCAGCTGCTCTCGCAGCATCCAGAGGTGCATTCCACCTACGGAGTGGCGCTTCTCGCATCGGGCAAAAGCGAACCATCGGTCGCCGCATTCACCAAAGCGCGCGATCTTGATTCGGGCGTCGCATCGCGCCACGCAAACCTCGCAACGGCCATGATGATGATGGGGCGTACCAAAGAGGCGATCGTCGAGTACGAGAGTGCGGTCCGTCTGGCCGATGGTGATGCGCGCGCGCATTCGGACTACGGCACGGCGCTGCTCGCGTCAGGCGATCTTGATCGCGCAACGAAAGAGTTGGAGCACGCGTTGCGGCTCGATCCTGGACGCGCGGCGATTCACTCAAATCTCGGCTACGCGTTGCAGCTCCGCGCGAAGAATGCCGAGGCGATCGCTGAATATCGACAAGCGCTCAAGCTCGACGACAAGTTGATCAGCGCATGGATCAATCTCGCAACCGTGCTCGCTCGCGACCCGGCAACTCGCGCCGAAGCGCGAACGTCGCTCGAGAAGGCAAGGACCCTCGATCCAACTGACCCTCGTGTCAAAGCAAGTTTGCAAGAACTCGATCAGCTTGAAAAGAGTAAATAGATCATTTTTAGTTACGTTAAGTTCTTGCCTACATCTGGTTGAAAACCGTCAGTCCAAGTCCAACGGACCTTGACCTGCGTTACCGCGTTCTCATAGGGTAGAGATCACCGGCTTCGGAGCCATTCGTGACGTTCGCGAATGGCAGCAGGTAGGAGAGACTTATGTTGATGTCCGATCCTACTGAAGCGTCGTCGGGTGAATTGTTCGAAGTGGAGGCATTCCGATGGCTGTAGGTAAAGTCAAGTGGTTCAACGATGAAAAAGGCTGGGGCTTCATCAAGCAGGACGACGGCGCAGACGTCTTCGTTCACTACTCTCAGATCAGTGGCGACGGTCGCCGGCGCCTCTTCGAGGACGAGACCGTTGAGTTCGAGATCAAAGAGGGTCCGAAGGGCCTGCAGGCGGTCAACGTGATTCGGCAGCAAGCCGACGCGTGACGCAGCGGCGTTAGTCGACGTTGATGGGGGCCTCAAACTCCCGCAGCGGGTAAGAACGGAAAACGAGCGGATCTGAAGGTTCGCTCGTTTTTGCGTTTGTCCTGACCGCTAACGGAGATGCCTGAAGGGTCTCTTATGCGTTGAGAGATGAGGATTTGCCCTTAAGGCCCCCTGGTTATCTCCGTTCTCAACCATGAGAAGGCGTCTGCTTTTTGGATATCGGCGCATTCTCGGAGTCTTCGATGGGCAAATTCGTCGCGATCGTTGTGATCGGTGTTCTCGCGTGCGCAATCGCATATGTCGCGACACAGTCTGGTCCATTTTCAGACACGGTGTCGCACGCGAGAAAACAGAACGCGAATCGGTCGGAAAAGAAGAGCTCCGAATAGCCGAGGCACAGGCGTCAAGACTAGACGGTGGTTTCTATGCCCAAGTACTCTCTGGCACCGCTTCGCGCCGATACGTCTTTTGGTCCTCTTCAAGCACCTCGGACCATTGGTCAACGAACTTGCCTTCGTCGTCAAACGTGTACACGTTGAACGCGGAGTGCCGCGCCCCGTCAGCATGATGCAGCGATGCGCTCGTCGCTCCGAGGTGGGCGAAGCGGCGATCCAGTGGTCGCGAAATGCGTCTGTGCAGGTGCCCGTGGAGCACCAGTGCGTGCGGCTGCATCGCGAGTGCGGAGAGCAGCGCATCGCGATCGCGCAGCCCCTCGAGCCACGCCTTGAGCGATGACGGCGGCGCCTCCACGGGATGATGCAACGCGAGCACCAACGTGCGGCGCTTCACCTCCGGATGCATGACTACTTTCTCGAGCGCCGTAACTTGGAGGTGGCCTAGTTCGCCTGCCGCGATGAATGGCATCTGAGGCACCGCGGTCGACAGTCCAACGATCGCGACAGCCCCCCTCAGTTTCACCACCGGGAAGGGGCCCATTGGCAACTTGATCGACAATTCGGGCAGGTCCGATCGCAGGTATTCGCTGAAGTACGCCGCGAACCGACCCTTCTTGTAAGCCCCCCGCGTGTAGGCATCGTGGTTGCCCGGCACTATGGTGAGTCGTTCCGGCGTGAGCTCTAGTTCGTTCGCGATGACATCGCGTGCAAAGGCGAACTCGCTCTCGAGCGCCATGTTCGTAATGTCGCCAGTAATAATAACGTGATCGATATCAAGACGGTCAAGTTGCTTACCCATTGCCCGAACGTAGTCGACCCGGTGGATGTGTTTCCGCCGGATACGAAGGTTGAAATAGCCTGAAATGCGCTTGTTCAAGAAGCGTAAGGGGCTCACGCCGGTCAGGTCGAGGAGATGGAGGTCGGAGAGATGGGCAATTTTCATGGGTCGTACGCGCAACGAAATCCGACGGTTGAAGAACGGGTGGCGTTGAGGGTACCGCGCGAAGCATTGCGGACCCAAGCTGCACCTTCGAGGTAGCTTCCGCCCCGCACGACGGGCCTTCCAGCGTTGAGATTCGCTTTTGGATTCACGGCGGAGGCTGGTGGGTATCCAAGGCCCGTGTCTTCGAGGACGATGCGGCCATCGACCCATTCGTTCACGTTGCCTGCCATATCGAGAATGCCGAGTGGCGTTGCTCCATCAGGAAAGGAGCCAACCGGCGCGAGTCCTGCAAAGCCGTCCTGAGCGTCGCCTTCGTTTGAAGCAAACGCGCCGTGGTTGGATAGCTTCGGGTTGTAGACGTTGCCCCAGGGAAAGATCCTGTGAGCGGCGCCGCGCGCAGCAAACTCCCACTCCGCTTCGGTCGGCAGGCGTCCGCCGCGATAGGAACAGTACTTGTGCGCATCTTCGAGGCTAACGTGCGTCACTGGGAATGAGCCTCGATCAAATTCTAAGTCGCCTTCCTCGAACGAGGGTGGCGCGCAAGCACGAGCTGCCGCGCATCGGCCATAGTTCGCGACCGTGACCTCGGTGCGATCGAGCCAGAAGTCGTGGATCATCACCTCGTGAGCATAACCTTCGGCCAAAATGAAGGGCCCTACGCTCACGCGACAATGGTTCCGGTAGAGTTCCTTCTCGCATAGCTGCAGCGCGCGCTCCATTTCGAGAGGCGTCGATCCCATCTCGAACGTTCCGCTCGGCACATGTACGCGGCCCGAAGGGGGAAGCGTAAGCGACAGAATCGCGATGGTAGCTGCAGCAATCACTGGGCTCAGCTTACCGCGGCAGCGAGAGGCTCTGCCAGCAGGGCGCGAAGCTCGCCGAGAAATGCCGCGCCAACGGCGCCGTCTACGACACGGTGATCACAAGAGAGCGTCATCTTCAGGCGGCTTGCGACGACGACTTGTCCGTCTCGTACAGTCGGCTCCTGGCGAACACGACCCACCGCGAGAATTGCGCCCTCTGGAGGATTGATCACGGCGGAAAATTCGTCGATGCCAAACATCCCGAGGTTTGAAATCGAGAAGGTGCCATTTTGCATCTCCTCCGGGGTGAGCTTCTTTGCGCGCGCGCGCCCCGCGAGTTCTCGTACTTCCCGGGCGATCGCTACGACACTCTTCTTGTCGGCGTCGCGCACCACGGGCGTTACGAGCCCATCAGGGACAGCCACGGCGATCGAAATATCCACCCGAGTGTGCTGCAAGAGTGCGTCTGCCGAAAACGATGAGTTGCAAGCGGGAACACGCTTGAGCGCAATGGCAACCGCCTTGATAATCAAGTCGTTTACCGATATTTTTGCAGGCTCGTCTGGGCCTGCGCTCTTTGCGAGATCAATGTTGAGGGATTCGCGAAATAGCATCAGTGCATCAACATCAACGTCGATCGTCAGATAGAAGTGAGGCACGCTTTGCTTCGACTCAGTGAGGCGTCGCGCGATCGTCTTGCGCATCATCGACAGCGGTCGAACTTCGGGTGGCGAAAGGGTGGGTGCACCGAGTGGGGCTCCTTGGCGTGCGGTGAGCTCGGTGCTCGGTGGCCCGGCCGGAGCTTTCTGCGCTTCGAGATCACGCGGCAAGATGCGTCCGTGCTTGCCCGTGCCGGCCACAGCCTCGAGATCAACGCCGCGTTCCCGCGCAAGTTTGCGCACGTAAGGCGAAGCGCGCGAAGGGCCGCGGTGAGTGTCCGCGACGGGCGCCCACTCGGGCTCGAGCTCCGTGCGCATGAGAACGTCCAGCGCGTTCGGAGCATGGCGTATCGCCTGCGGTGGTGCGGTAATTGGCGCGTCAGTGCTCTCGGCCGCCGCTCCTGCACGCGACAACGCGACGCCTGGCAACGTCTCGTCGCGACCGATTGCGGAAGGTGACGGAGCGGCTTGGCTCCCGGCTGCTTTCGCAAGTGCGCTCACGTCCTCTCCCGCGGCGCCCATGATGGCGACAGGCTGCCCGATACGAACGGTGGCACCAGCGGTGACGAGCTGCTTGAGCAACGTGCCCTTGTCGAAGGCGCGAAACTCCATCGTCGCTTTGTCGGTTTCGACTTCCGCGAGCAGATCATCGACTTCTACAGTGTCGCCCTCTTTTTTGTGCCAAACAGATAAGACGCCTTCCTCCATGGTTGGCGACAGTTTGGGCATTGTTGTGATCTTGGCCATCATTCTCTCCGCTCGCGCCGACCGGCGCAAAAATTGGTCAGCCGTCGCGAAAGACAAGGCGCTTGACGGTGTCGCGCACGCGCTCAGGCTGAGGAATGCACGCTTGCTCAAGCCTTGCGTTGTAGGGCATTCCGACGTCGAGCTGTGCCACGCGCAGGATCGGCGCCTCGAGCCAATCAAACGCGAGGCGCTGGACGCGATCTGCGATCTCGGCACCGACTCCTCCGTAGGACCAACCTTCGTGCACGACGATGCACCTGTGTGTCTTTTGAACCGAGCGCACGATCGTCTCCTCGTCGAGTGGTCGCAAGGTTCTGAGATCGACTACCTCCACGTCGATCCCTTCCTTTGCGAGAAGCGAAGCGGCGTCGAGCGCCACATGCGTCATTCGCGAGTAGGCAACAAGCGTCACGGCGCTTCCCGTGCGCACGATCTTGGCGTGACCAAACTCGATCGCGTCTTGGTCTTCGGCAACGTCACCCTTGACCGAGTAGAGCGTTTCAGACTCGATGAACACAACGGGGTTGTCGTCTCGAATCGCCTGCTTCATGAGCCCCTTTGCATCCGCAGGAAATGCGGGTGCGACCACTTTGAGGCCAGGAATTGTGGCGTAAAAGTGCTCCATCGAAGTTGAGTGCTGACTGCCCACCTGCTTCGCGCTTCCGTTCGGACCGCGAAATACGATTGGACAACTAAATTGACCACCCGACATCTGCCGGACCTTGGACGCGTTGTTTAGAATTTGATCGAAAGCAACCGCGGAAAAGTTCCACGTCATAAACTCGACAATCGGCCGAAGGCCCATCATAGCCGCGCCGATGCCGATTCCAGCGAAACCGCTCTCAGCGATTGGCGTATCGATAATGCGCCTTGCGCCGAAACGATCGAGCATCCCTTCGGTAACTTTGTATGCGCCTTGATAGTGCCCGACCTCTTCTCCCATCAAGAAGACGCGTTCGTCGCGGTCCATTTCCTCGCTCATCGCCTCACGAAGGGCTTCGCGAAACCGCATTTGTCGCATGTTCGACATGTTTCCTCAGTATGCGAAAGGGCCGGCGTACGTTGTGGGGGCAAGGAGAGAAAGATCAGGTTCGGGGCTATCGTCTGCAAACGCGACAGCGGCCGCCACCTCTTCCTCGGCTGATCGTTCGAGGTCGAGAAGGCGATCCTCCGCGTATCCAGCCGCAAGCAATTGGGCGCGCGCTCGCGTCATGGGGTCGCGCTGCTTGTGATCGTCTAGTTCGAGCTGCGTCCGATACTTGGCGGGATCGCTCATCGAGTGTCCCCGAAAACGGTAGGTGCGGAGTTCCATCAGGGTGGGAAGTTGCTCTTTGCGTGCACGCTCGACAGCGACGGCGACGTGAGCCTCGACATCGAGAACATCGTCTACGATGAGCCGGTCGCGGTGCATTCCGTAGGCCTCCGCCTTCTGCGAAACGTCCTCGATCGATAGCGTGCGCGAGAGCGGGGTGCCCATCGCGTACTCGTTGTTCTCACAGATGAAAACGATTGGCAGCTTCCAGAGAGCAGCAAGCGATAACCCTTCGTGAAAGCCCCCGATCGATACCGCGCCCTCGCCGAAAAAACAGAGTGTGACGCGATCTTGTTGTTGGTACTTCGCCGCAAAGGCGACGCCGCACGCCAAGGGAATGTGCCCACCCACGATCCCGTAGCCTCCAAGCATGTTGTGGGCTTTGTCGAAGAGGTGCATCGACCCGCCGAGGCCCTGCGAGCAGCCGGTCTTCTTTCCCCAGAGCTCAGCGAGAAGCGCTTTCGCGGGCATTCCCTTCGCGAGCGCAATTCCGTGGTCTCGGTATGTCGTCACAACGTTGTCGTCCGGCCTTAGGGCAGCAATCGCTCCTACACCGACCGCTTCCTGCCCGATGTAGAGGTGCAGAAAGCCGCCGACCTTTCCAGTTGCATAAGCACGCGCCGACTCCTCTTCGACACGTCGAATAAGGAACATCTGCCGATACAAATGCGCAAGATGGTCAACGTCGAGCGCACGTTCCGTTGCCGCCTCGATGAACCGATCCGAATGCGCGTGCGGCGACGCCTTCGTCGAAGACTCCTTGGCCATGCGGGCAAGTGTATCGCCGCATCTGTCGATTCGCCTAGCGAGCTGCGGTCGCTTGTGGTTTGGGCGCGACGGGTTCTGGCTTCGGCGCATAGCGCTTCACCACTTCGGTTCGCAACTGGTCGAGGGGGGTCCTTGCTCCACCCCGCTTAGCGCGCAGGACGAGAAAGATGAGCGCGATAAATGCAACTGCGAGAAGTACATTTTGCCAACGAGGCGTCGAGAGTCGCCGTGACTCGATGGTGGGGCCGGTCAGTTGGTTCGTCCTTGCCGCGTCGTTGAGCGCGTCCGCGAATGCGCTAGCGTTGGCGTAAGGTTCGATGCCCTCGAGCTGCATGGCACGCTCGAATAGGGGTCGCACGTGGATCGGGAGCGCTGCAAGTCCGTCTGCGACGTCCGGGAGGCCTGTAATCGCAGAGACCAGTACGCAGGCCATGGTCGCGAGTTCACGGCCTCCTTTCGGACCGTGTTCATGACAGTCAATCAAGTTGATAACTTTGCTGCCGCTGGGTCCGCCGAGGAAAATGCACTCGGGCCGAACGACGAGAGCGATCTTCGCAGCCTCAAAGGCGTTGCAAGCATCCGCGAGTTCGCTCGCAAGGTACCCCGCAAGAGTGATCGTCACTGGAGCAGGGACGAGGCGCTCTGCGAACGTCGGGCCGGAGGCGTGCTCGAAGACCAGGAAGCGGCAAGGCGTCTCTTCGTCGACGTCAAGCAACATGACGATATTCGCGCAGCTAAGGTTGGCGAGCGCGCGAGCCTCGGCACATGCCGCAGTGGACCACGCGCTGCGTTGCTCGTCCGTTGCCGTTGCGGCCGCTACCTTGAGAAACACCGAGCGTTCGAGGACGGTATCGCGTCCGTTCCAGAGCTCTTCAATCTGTGTTGCAGCGACCTTGCTCACCAACTCGTATCGTCCGAACGCCGTCGCCATCAGTCAGTCCCACCGTCCGGTGGTGCGGGATTGAAGCAAGCGATCTTATGGCCAGGCGCTATCTCCGTGAACGGAGGCGCCTCTTTGTCGCATTTTCCGCCTTGCGCGCGCGAACAACGAGGATGAAACGCACAGCCGGGAGGCGGGTTCAGAGGGGAGGGCAGTTCGCCTTCGAGTACGATGGGTAGCCGACGTTTGCCAACGTCGACAGAAGGAACCGAGGAGAGAAGCGCTCGCGTGTACGGATGGCGTGCGCTCGTGTGCATCCCAAGTGCGGGTAGCTGCTCGACGATGCTCCCCAGGTACATGACGGCGACGCGATGGCTGAAGTGCTGCACCACGTTGAGGTCGTGCGAAATGAACAAGTACGAAAGGCCGAGCGAATCTTGCAGGTCTTGGAGCAGATTGATGATCTGCGCCTGAATCGAAACGTCGAGTGCACTGATTGGCTCGTCGCAGACGATAAACTGGGGTTCTACTGCGAGCGCACGCGCGATGCCGATGCGTTGTCGTTGTCCTCCCGAGAACTCGTGCGGGTAGCGCGGCATCATTTCTGGGCGGAGGCCGACCTTCTGCAGGAGCTCGGAAACGCGCTCAACCTCATCGTTCACGCTGCTCACCAGTCGATGAATACGCAGCGGCTCCGCCACGATCTCACGCACCGTCATGCGTGGATTGAGGCTTGAGTACGGGTCTTGAAAGATGATCTGCATCCGTCGTCGAAGGGGACGAAGCTCGCGTTCTGAAAGGTGAGTGATCTCTTTCCCCTCGAAGAAAACGCGTCCGAAGGAAGGCTCGATCAGGCGCAAAAGTAGGCGACCCAGGGTGCTCTTGCCGCAGCCACTTTCACCCACGAGCCCCAACGTCTCGCCGCGCCTCACCCGCAGCGAGACACCTTGCACCGCGTGCACGAAGGTCTGCGTGCCACCCCACCAATTGCTTCGCCCCGGAAAGAGCTTGCCCAGACCGTCGGCGGCGATCAACGTTCGAGGCTGTTGTCCTGGCGTCGCGGTCGATTCAGCAGCTGCGCTCATTGAGGCATCTCCTCCCAGCGCAAGCAGCGGCTCATGCGACGGTCAATGATGTTGACTAATTGGGGATCGCCAGCGGTGCACGACGCGGCAACCATCGAGCACCTGTCTGCAAAGCGGCAACCTGGAGGGAGCGCTCGCAAGTCAGGCACGATCCCTTCGATCGTTGGAAGGCGAGTGCGCGGCGCAGCCCACCCTCGGCCTGGCAAACTCGCAAGTAGCCCGCGCGTGTATGGATGGCGCGGATTCGCAAGCACCTGCGCGACAGGTCCTTGTTCGACCACCTGACCGGCATACATGACAATCATGAACTCGGCGTGTTCAGCGATGATCCCAAGATCGTGCGTGATGAGAAGAACGCTCATGCCAAGGCGCACTTGCTGCGAGCGGAGGAGCTCAAGGATCTGCGCTTGAATGGTCACGTCGAGTGCGGTCGTCGGTTCGTCCGCAATGAGAAGTCTCGGCTCACACGCGAGAGCCATCGCGATCATCACGCGTTGCCTCTGGCCCCCTGAGAGTTCATGCGGATATGCCTTCGCGTTCTCTTCGGGCGCTGGCATTCCAACGAGGCGAAGCATTTCAATCGCTCGCGCCCATGCGGCGCTTCGGCTTCGCACCTTCTTGTGAATCCGAATGGCTTCGGCGATCTGACTACCTGCACAATACACAGGGTTTAGACTCGTCATTGGCTCCTGAAAGATCATGGCAATGTCGTTGCCGCGTACGTTGCACATCTCGCTTTCGGTGAATGAAAGCAGGTCGCGTCCGTTGAATTTGATCGTTCCCGACTCGATAAACCCGGGCGGTGAAGGCACAAGGCGCATGATCGAAAGCGCCGTGACGCTCTTGCCGCACCCGCTTTCGCCCACCACCCCCACCGTGGTGCGTTCGGGTACCTCAAACGAAACGCGCTCGACCGCTCGCACGACCCCTTGGTCGGTTCGAAACCCTGTGGTGAGATTGTCGACAGCAAGTAGCGTCATGCGTGCTTCACTCATATCTCCGAATGCTGCGTAGGCAAACGTATCGAGCGAATCGAACGGCCGTGAGGAGCGCGATCTTCGCATCCGTCGTTGCTGCCCTTTCGGGGTGCGTTGCGCGTCCTCGGATGTGTTCACCTTCCGAATGCGGCCGCCTCGAGGCGTGCGTAGCGGGTCGATGTCTCAAGAATGGCGCGACGCCGGCCGTGGCCCGTGCCGAACGTTTCGTGTTTGCAGCGCAGCGGCGCGCTGTGATTCCGTTTCGACCCGCTGTACGAGGTCTGCTCACGTTGCAATCGGGCGACGAACTTCTCTTCGCGTTCGACCTCCGTCCCTTGCCGAAGCGTCCGATTGTTGAGGCGTATGTTCTTCTCTCAATTGCTGAGCTCGATCTCCATCGATCACGCGACGACGTTTTCGGTCCCGGCGGAGGAACTTTCGCCGCACAGCCTATTTTGGAGTCGTGGACGCTCGATAGCGCTCTCTGGAAGTCGCCTCACTTTGGTCAATCGTCAAGCGCCTTGTCTTTTCTCAGCATGCCGACCAGCCAGCTCTTCCGTGTGGATGTTCGGTCTATCGTTCAGATGGAGGTGCTCGGCCCAGAGTCGTTTTTTGGAATCGCGGTTCGATACACCGCGTCTTCTCTACCCTCGCTCCAGTGGGACGAAGTGCCGCATTCGGCGTGGCACGTGCCCCAGCTTGAGATTTACGTCGAACAAGAGAAGTCCGGTGCGGTGCCCGACGCTGGCGCAACTCGTTGACTTAGTTCATAGGTTAGTTCACTCTTAAACCAATGGCAAAGCGGCTCAACATTCACGAGGCGAAGACCCACCTATCGCGGCATCTGGCCGAGCTTGGCCCAAACGACGTGATCGTCTTGTGCCGCAACAACGAGCCCATCGCTGAAATTCGGCCGCTTGCAAAGCGTCTTTCACGTCGTCGCCCGTGGGGAAT
>JAHFDY010000065.1 GCA_023248735.1 Myxococcales bacterium | reverse complement strand
CCCCTCGAGCACCCCACCCGCAACTTGGATTCGAAATGTCTATCTTCCAGTCCCGTCGTCACGTTGCGGCGAGTAGACATGGCTCGTTTTCGCGCGGTGTTCAGGCTGCAAGCGCGGTCATTCGCGTCTGCGATCGAAACAAGATAAGTTTTGTGCGCTCGTTGTCCATCCATCGAACGCGCTTTTTTCGCTTCCGCATGGTGGGGGTTTGGGGGAGCCGGCGCTCCACCAGCCATCAATCAGTCACGACGGAATGGGGCGGGCTTTGCCCGACACATTCCTAGCGCTCGCTCAATTCGAATCGCCCTCGACCACGTTCGTGTCCTTCGGGGGCGTGAACTCAAAGTCGCCGTCGTTCGTTTTGCAATTAAGGCGCGGTGACTCAAAATTCATCTGGTTACGATTGCCATGCGCGTCGAGAATCACCACGCGGCGCATTTGGTTCGTGGCTTTGTCGACGTAGAAGAACACCTTCTTGTACTCCGGCGCATCGTTCTTGGGCGATCCCTCGAGGACATAACCGTTCTTAAATTTCTCGGTCATGGGTGCGTTAATCGTGAAGTTGAAGCTGTCGCGCAGCTTGCCCTTGCCACGCAAGAAATCGAGCACTGGAAATTGGCTCTTCTCAATCGACTTGACGAACAGCTGGCGGTCATTCTTTTGGAAGACCTTGACCTTATGACCGTCGGTTACAACGTGGTTACCGTTGCTGTACTTGAAGCGCATCTTGCCGCCGTCTTTGCGGAAGACGACATCGCCGGATGATTTGTCCTCGCGGCCGTGGGCTTTCACCTTGAACGTTTGCGTGAATTTTGCGCAGAAGCTCTGCGACCCGTCGTAAAAGTTCTGCATGCCGTCGACCACGCTATCGACGCTCGCATCCCCCGCCGGCGTTGCGTCTTCTGCGTGGGCAGTACCCTCAACCGCGAATGGCAGGGCAGTAACGGCCGCAAACGAAAGAACCGCGAGAAGCGAGAAGGACATACGGGGCATCGACGTTGATCTCCTGGTGGATAGAAGCGTACTTAGCGCAAAAAGCTTCCGACGAAATCTGCGGAAACTATCGTTTAGACGGACGAGCTCGCAAAGCGTTCTCTAGCCCTTGCTTTTGTTGCGCAATCCACGGGGCAGCTTGCAAACATGTAATCGCCAGGGCCAAGGCATCGGCGGCATCCGGCGGCGGCACCTCAACCAGGCCCAGCATCATGCGAACCATGCGCGCGACCTGGATTTTCTCCGCTCTTCCGCTTCCGGCGACGGCCTTTTTGACCAAAGTGGGGGCAAATTCGTAAATCGATAGGCCTGCCCGGGCGCATACAAGGAGCGCCACGCCTCGCGCATGGCCGAGCTTCGACGCTGCCTGAAGATCTTTTGCGAAGAAAAGCGTCTCGATGCTCGCCATCGAGGGCGCAAATTCGCGCGTAATCGCGTCGAGATCGGCTTCGAGCTGGACCAATCTTGTGGCCAGTGCTGCGTCGACGTCGAGATGGATAATGCCGTGAGCGACATGTTTGACGCGCGTGCCTTCGCGCGACGCGACGCCCCAGCCGCAGTGGCGCGTGCCGGGGTCGATGCCGAGAACTTTCAAAGGCGTTGCTCAGGAGAGCTTGGCAAGCTCTTCGTCCGACAGGTCGAAGTCTGCGAACACGTTCTGAACATCATCGTTGTCGTCGAGCGCTTCGGCGAGGTTGACGCATTGCTGCGCGTCCTTGCCGGCGACCTGCTTCTTGTTCTTGGGCAGGTAAACGAGCGATGAGTTCTTTGTTTGGACCTTGGCCACTTCGAGTGCGTCAAGCACGATCTGAAGCGACTCTGGCGCGGTCGTGACGTGCCACTCGTCGCCCTCGTCGGAATAGTCATCAGCGCCCGCGCCGACGGCCGCTTCCATCAATTGATCCTCATTCGCAGCCTTCTTCTCGAGGACGATGACACCTTTGCGATCGAAGGCCCAACCTGCGGCGCCGGAGGAGCCGAGCGTCCCCCCGCCCTTGTCGAAGATCTTTCGCAATTCTGCAACCGTACGGTTGCGATTATCGGTCATGCCTTCCACGAGATAGAGCGTGCCACCGGGGCCCGTTCCTTCGTAGAGGACCTCTTCGTAGTTCACGCCCTCGATTTCGCCGGTGCCGCGCTTGATCGCGCGCAGAATCGTGTCGGAAGGCAGCGAGGCGCCTTTCGCGTCGCTCACCGACTTTCGGAGCCGAGGATTACCGCTGATGTCGCCGCCGCCGAGGCGCGCTGCAACGGTAAGCTCCTTTATCAATTTGGAGAACATCTTGCCGCGTTTGGCGTCGAGAGCGCCCTTCTTGTGCTTGATCGTTGCCCATTTGGAGTGGCCACTCATGCGCTTACCTCATGCCTTACGAAAAACGATGGAGGAGCGCTACCTTACTTGGATGGGGGCCGGGGCTTCAAGCTTCGCAGACGCGATCGGCAGAAGAAGATGGCTTGCCAGGAAAAGCTCATCGACGCGACGTGAGAGCTTTAGGAAAGCCGCAAACTGATCAGGGGCGATGACGTTCGGCCGAAGGTCGAACGTTAATTCGTCGTGGACGCCGTGAGGAGCGCTGGTCGCATGACGCAGGGCTACTAAGTGATCTTCTCGAATCTCGGCATCGTCAACTTTATTGCCCATCGTCAGAGACATTGGGAACTCGACGTCGCGCACGACGTGGTATTGGAGCGCATCGCGAATGAACAGCGCGGTCGCGCGATCGCTGCGCGCCCCGTACGTGCGAATCAGCGTCGACGCGGTTACCGGCGCCACGCGGTGAAAGGGCACGATCCCGGGCAACCTGAATCGATTCGAGTCGCCTTCACGCTCAGCATAGCGAGCAGCCCAAACGGAAGCGTTGACGACGATGCGATCCCCGTCACGCGATGCACTGACCGATCCGATGTCTGCGCCAGGCACCCACGCTTGCACGAGCGATCGGAACAAGTATGCACGAGGCTCTCCGACAACGCGTTGCAGCGCTTCATCGAGCTCTTGCGCGGGGGGGCCGCCCACTTGCAGATGCACTTCCCCTTCTGCATCACCATTGGCGAGGAGCCGCAGCTTCAAATGAACTTCGTCGCGATCAATTTTGACCCAACCGCGTGACAGTTTTTCGATGCGACCATCGGCGTGCAGCATCGGTCGTTCGACGAGCTCTGGTGACACGTGGCCAAGCGGAAGGGGGGCGCCGCTCACGTCGGCGTCGATGAACACCTGCTTTCCGTCGATCGTCGCGCGCAAGAGCGGATGCGTAAAGCGACCTGGGTGCACGATCGGGTCTTTGTCAACGCTCACCGGTTCCGGCTCGCTGATCACGACCTCTGATGCGATTCCAACCTCGCGCAGGGCGCGATGAATGACCCACGTACGCGATCCTTCGCGAGCGAGGAGCATGCTGCGCGCGCTCTGTGCGAGCGTTCCCTCAGTGCGCGCGAATCCCGAGTCGGCGAGCAGCCATGGCGACGACACACGCAAGCGCTCGCCAACATACTTGACGATCATACTCGTAGTCTGGAGACTTCCCTTTGCTTTTGCCGCGCCGGACATAGCGACGAGGTTGCGGATTTCGGCATCACCTTTGTCGTCGAGTGCAACAAGCGCGCTCGCGAGGCGCGAACCCACTCCCTGCCACGTATCGTTCGTCACGAGCACCGATACTGGACGATCGAGAAGCAGCCCGCGCCATTCGATGTTGCGCGGGCCTAAGTTGCGCGCTTCGTAAGTCGACTCCTGTTTCGAATGCTCGCAGCCATGATCGCGCACCGTCGCGTCGCGCACGCACTTTGGATCCTCGACGAGGACCTCTCGTGGCCCGCCGAGCGACGGATGCGCGCGAATCCGAAATGCGGCCGGTGCGCGGACTTCGATGCGCACGTGCTCGACTCGTGTTCGCTCGCCGAGCAAGTCTGGGGTGTCAAACGCAATGTACCCGCGCGCGTCGGCAACGGCGAAGCCGGCGATAACGGACTCGACGCTGTCGCCGGCCTCAAGTTGCACGAGGTCAGCTCCTGCCTGAGCGGCCTCTGGCGTGCGATTGGGTTCAATGATGCGGCCGTCGCGCTTAAAGATGCGTCGCCGCACGGTGCGCGAAGACACGAGGCCGTCAATCATTGGAACGTCGGCCTGTGCGTTCTGCTCAACATCGGTTGTGCCCCCAAGGCGTCTTAGATCGAAAATTTCGAAACCTAGAATGCCGGCAAAAACCTCATACCGCTCCTGATGCTCGATGACGACGGTCGCCTCGCCCACATTCGCGACGCTCTTCGCCAACGCTTTTTCGGCGAGGCCATCGAAAGGCAACGCCGAGTCAACGCGCCGCACCGATAGTAGTGATCGAGGGACGTCTGGCATCGCGGCAGAAACAACGCGTTTCCCGAGGCATGAAGAAAGCGCCAAGGTGCGTTCTCCCGGAAATATCTCGTCCCATCGCACCTCCCTTCCGAGCAAGCAATCGAGCTCGGCAACCTGGCCCGCGAATGCCGCTGGGGCGCCCCTTCGCGCACGCTCGTTCTCGAGAGACCGGCGAGCGTCGAGCCACTTCCCTTCTTCGCGCTGAAGGTTGGCGCACGCTTCATTTCCCTTCGCCATGCACACCGCGGCGTCACGCTCTTCAGGTGTTCGCGGAAACGGTTGCGCCTCAGCGAGCTTGAAGCTCTCGGTCCCTCTAAGTAGGGGACTAAGCGCTTGGCGCGCGCGACCAGGTTGTCCAATCGTCAACCAACATGACGAGCTGCTCAACCTTACGATCGCATTCGCCGGATCGTCCGCTCGCTCGCTCGCTATCTCCGCAAGCGCAGCGCGGCACCCTTCGGCGCCACCTTTCATATCGGCGGTAATCGCGCCCTTCGTCGCTAGAGCTTCCCATGATCGCGGCTCGCGTTTGAGCACACCTTCGATGATGGCACCCGCCGCGCGCAACATCTCGCCCTTTGGCAAATCACGCGATCTCCGAAGGGCACGAACGTAGCTCAGCGCGATCGTGGGATTCGTTTGCGGCAACGCAGAAGCGCGATCGGCAAGAAGTGCTTGCACTGCGCGAGCATCGTCGCGAAACGCAAGAGCACCTGCACGAACGGCGAGGCATGCGTCGTCTTCACAAGGACGTCGCTCGTCGCCGGCCACCGGACCGCCTTGCGCCTCGACACGACCATCTCCCAACCCGGACGCCTCCGGCTCGAGCGGCTGATCGTTGAGCCACACAAACACGCTCACCTTGTCGGAGGCCGACCCCATCCACGCAACGACGTCAACACCAAGCTTACCGCTGGAGACTGGCATGGTGGCGACGTTCAGCGTCGTTCCTGGGCCTGCCGAGAACGCGCGCGTTGATACCACCCGCCGGTTGACCGAGAGGGTCGCTGCGTTCGTCGCAAACCAAGCAACGCGCAACATACCTCGCTGGTGAGTGACGTACGACCCGCTGATGCGACGCGATCCTGTGCGCGCCGAAGGCAAACTCAATGAAAGATCGCAACCTCGATCTCTCACATGCGCGACCTCGTCGGAGTCGGTGCTGCCGCCCAACGTCGCAAGACTCTCTGGACCCCTGGCGGACCACATCGGGCCGTACATCGCCACACGGTCAAGACACTTGATGTATTTGCGACTCGCATCCAGAGTGGTATTTGTCCTGTTGGACAATTGAAACAGCGCGAGTGACAAATACATGCGCTTGTCGCCACTGGAACCGATAAGCAAGTCTTCGAGGCGCCCAGCAAGTGGTCGCGCCATTCGCGACGAAAGGGACAAGTCCTCGAGCGGACCGAGCGACGCAGTGGTGCGATGAGTCAAGAGTTCGAGCGCCGCCTGAGTCGTCGTTGCACTCGATTCATGATCGCCGGCGATCGCGTCGAACGCCGCATCAACCGCATGCTCGGTCTCGCCGATGAGCTCAAATTGTATCGCACGCTGATACGAATCGACGTGGCCCGCGACGGGTGCCAATGGCGTGCGACACCCCACAAGAAGAAGGGCCAGCACAAGAGCGCGTTTCATCGTGGGCTTGCCTGTGAGAGTTGCGCGGTTCTCAGAAAGAGCGCATCGGCACTTGCAAGCCAAGCCCGCCACGCCGCGTAGTCTTTGACGGAAATTTGGTCGCGTCGCAGCAGAAGCTCGCGGACGATCACGAGCTCACGGCCCGAAACTCTCAGGGCGAGTGAGGCACTGCCAAACATCGCGTGTTCAACGGACCCACCACTCGGAACGGACGACCACTCTCGACCGACGGGCGCCACGAACGCCAGACGCTTCTTCTGACGCGACGGCGCGAGCGACGGAGGCAGCACCATGGGCAACGTTCGAATCGGAAGCGGTGCGAGCTCGGACACCAATGAAGTCGACGGGCCCAAGGGCACAATAAGTACACTTCCTTGACGACGTGCGACCCCCGTAAGACGCGCTTCGTAAGCAACGGTCGCCGCCCCCTTTTCGCGCTCTCCGTCAAAAGTAACCACACCTGTTACGTGCGACGTTGGAAACCAAGGTGAGAGGAGCCCTTGTGCGACGTAGTCGGCGCGCTGCGCGGCTTCGCCGAGATACGTTCGCATGTAGAAAGCCGAGTCGCCCGAATACGTTTCGTTTGCTGTCAGTGTTCCATCACCCGCCTCGGTGAGGTCAACACGCCACGAAACGTCGCTCCCGTGATCACCCGGCTTGCTCTCCGGCAGGCGAACGATGGCTGCCGGCCCGTCATCGAGCCTCAGTGCAGGAGCTTGACCATCCATGCTCGGCAACACGCCTAGCCTCGACTGAGGACTCGTAGCGTCGAGGTAGAGGTCGAGTGACGGAATGTAGGCAATGCCATGGTCGAACATCGGAACGACCGCGCGCTTGCCGTCCAAGACCGTGGGCTTTGCAGTGAGACGCGTCTGAACCAAGACTTCGCGCGCGTCCACATCGATAGCTTTAAGAAGCGCGATGAGGAGCACCGCCTTATCGTCGCAATCTCCCTCGCGGCGCGAAAGAACCTCTTGTGGCCGATTGGGCAGCCATTGCTCGGCACTTACGTAGTTCACGTAGCGAATGTGGTCGGCGACGTATTTGAAGAGTGCTCCAATTTGGTCAAGTTTCGATACTTTTCCTTTGGTGATCACTTTGGCGAGTGTTCGCACTTCTGCGTCGGGCTCGGTGAACCCGACGACCGCGTCCTTGTACCAATGGCGAAATTCGTCCCAGCTCGCAAATGTGGACCCCACGACGACGGGAAGCAGCTCGCTTAGCTGCGGGGCGAGCGGCTCCTCGGCCACGCGCATCGGCGTCTTCCAAGAGTACCAAGAGACGTGCCGTGCACCCTCGTCGCGCTCGGTGTGAACGTCGACTGCGCCCCGAACGTCGGTGTGCATGGAGACGCTCCGTGGCACGTCAATGATCACGTCGTTCTTGAGGAGTGGACGCGTGACCGTCGAACCACCGTAGTCGACGAAGTAAAACGGCGCATCGCTCTTGCCGCCCACCGGCTTTTTCGTGCGGACGCGGACCGCCACTTCGACGGTGTCACCCGAAAGCAGCTCCGCCCACTTGAGGCGCGGATGCTCAGCGTCGTGACGTTCCTCAATCGGGAAAGAAATTGAACCGTCTTTGTGATGCACGCGCGCTCGAAGAATCTCGAGCGTGTCGCTCTCGAACGGCAATTCCTCTTCAAGTTCCTCGTTTGTGCGCGGCGCGATAACGATCTCACGCGCGTAGTGAATCAGCTGCGAAACGCGACGATCGTCGTTCATCGTTACCGCGCGCGTCCAAAAAAGCTCCCTTGAGGCGACACCTGCCTCGTAGCCCTGTCTGGTCTTCAGCCAAGCCTGCGGTTCGATCAGATACCGCTCGTCATACTCGTGGTGCCGCTGCGGCTTCGCGCTCGCAAGGTGGGTGTCAGCGGGCGAGAGCGCGATCGCGCGTGCCATGACCTTTTCGCGAAGATCGCTCCGGTGCTGCGCATCGAGGACGCGCGCATACGCCGCCCAAACCTTCGGGCGGTTCGGCATGAGCGCCGTCATTTCGTCAAGCAAGTTTCCAATATCCTCCGAACTGCCCAGGTCGCTCAGCGTCTCGGCAAGCGCGGAGGCGTCATCATCGTTGAGCTCTCCCAATCGGAGTGCTGTACGTACGAGGCTTACGGCTTGCGCCACGTCCGAGGACGCCGCCAAACGAAGCGCTGTGGGCGTGGCTTCGAGCGGTGGTGCCTGCCTAAGAGCCATATCCGCGAGCGGCCGGCTCACCGAGGGGCCAAGCTCGAGGGCGAGTGTCTTCGCGGCGTCGGACAGTTCGAGATTGGCAAGCGCCGAGGCAGCGGCTCGCAACAGCGGCACTTCTTTTGTTGCAGCAAGCGCCGAAGCACGCAGAACGCGAGCCTCTTGATCCGTCAACTTACTGAACGATGTTGAGAGGGCCTCTGCAATCGCCCAATCCGCTTGACCTGCAACAAGATGTTGCTCGATCGCGCGGCGCTCAAGATAGCCCCGTTGGGCGCGACTCAGACGTTTGTCGCGCAGCAGGTGGGCTGTCCACGCAGAGCGCGCAATCGGCGATGGCATGTGAGTCGCAAGCACCACGCGCTCGTCCATCGTGAGGCGAGATTCGGATTCGAGAGCGGTCACCGCAAGGCCGGGCGCGCGAGGATGCTGCGAATCGTCGACACCGAGCAGGATGCGCACGAGCGCCTCAACATGACCCTTCGCAGTGCCATTGAGCGCAATTCGCAGCGACGATTCGTTTACCTTAGGCGAAACGCTCTTGGCGAACCCGGGCTGCTCTTGCCTCGGATCGGTCCATCGAAAGCTGCTCGCTGCTTTGTCATCCACGAGGTCGAGCTCCACAAGGCCGGAATCGGTCCGTGTTGTCGTGCAGACCTTCGCCAGCAACTGATGCGAACCTGACTCGAAGGCCATCATCACGGCAATACGCGCAGCGATCGACTCTTCGTGAACTTCGTCATCGCGCATGACCTCGCGGCCGTCGACGAAGAGCGTCGCCTGCCCTGGTGCCGCAAGCGTGACGAGCATCTTGCTCACTGGGCGTTCGAATTGCGCCTGCCTCAACACCCAGCTGCACGACTCTGGCCGTGGCGCAATCATGAGTGCGAGAGGCGCACGAGTGCCCGCCGGCGACGGCCGCCACGCTGTCCGGTAGTCGCCGAAATCGTAACTCTTGCTAAGCACAATCGGAGCGCCCGGCGGAAAGGGTTCCTGGCCAGTTCGAATGGGCCCAAGGATCAGCGCAGGCGGACCCAATGCGTAGGCGCAGTTGCGCCTCATGCGACAGGCGAGGCGCGCAACATCACGCACGAGAGCGTCGCGACTCGCGGAAGTGATAGTCAACTTGGTGAACTTTATTGGCACTCGCCAAGCTCGCAGCGCGGCTGGCTCGACCGATGGGACAAGTGATTCGAGAAGCCCCATCGCCACGAGCGCTTCGGCGGGCTGCGTTGCGTTTTGCAGACGATTGGCCGCGATCGCGAATGACTCGTCCGCTGTCGCACCGATCCAGCGATCCTCGGCGTATGCGCTCTGCACGCAGACGCCGAACGCAACAACAAATACCGGTGAGATAAGACTGCGCATTGACGGCGAATATCACTCGGCTCGCGCGTTTCACCAAGGGCGCAGCGCCTCGAAGATGCGCTTCCGAGTCGGTGGTGCTACTCCGGGGCCATGTTCCCAATGGCAAGCGTGGCCGACCTTCGACCCTGCCCTCACTGCGGAGGCCAGGTCAAGTACGAGGCCGATCCGCAGTTGCTGTGGGTGTGTGGCACGTGTGGCGGACCCGTTATTCCAGGCTTTCGCGCATCCAGCGGGCCGATCATCGAGGCCCTCTCGGGGGCAAAGCGAGCAAAGTCGAGTACATTTTCAAGGCGCTTTGGAAGCGTCGCCCTCGCAATCGCTTTCTGGCCAATGGCTGCGTCAGCCGCCTTCCTTCTCATGGTCTATCTTCCAGCGGGCATCCTCGCCGGCACAACTGCGATCGCCACCCTCATCGGCTCATTCATGACCTGGAAGAGTGGTGTAACGAAAATCGCGGAAACAAAACGTCTCACAGAAGAAGCGTGGCTTCTGTACCTGAGCGAAGCCGTCCGTAACAGCGATCGCGCTATTTCGGCCGAGAAGGTCGCGGAAGCCGCTCAGATCTCAGTCGTTCGTGCGGGCGAAATGTTGGAGTCGCTTGTGCGGCGTGGCGACCTCGATCTGAACATTACGCACGAAGGTCGCCTAACCTATAGCGGTGAGGCGGCAGGCGTGCGGGTTGCGCGCAACGTCGTCGATGAGGCGGCTGAGCTCGAGGAACCCGCGGGAGAGGAAGCGAAGGCCCGCGTGGTGAAACAGTAGTGGAACGGAAGCGCTCCCTTACCCATGTCGGCGGCGGCGTTTCGGCGGTTGGCGAACCCAAGCTCAGCGCCTTGCTGGCTCATGCGCTTGACGTCGCGCCCGCGGCACCGCCCACAGGCGGTGCGAACGCAGAAGACGAGGACCGAGCGCACGTTCACGGCTTTCACACCTACCCCGCTCGGATGCACCCAGAGACGGCGGCGCGCATTATCGCGAAACTCGCCGCGCCAAATGACACTGTATTTGATCCATTTTGCGGAAGCGGCACTGTACTCGTGGAGGCAGCAATTGCGAAGGTTCGCGCGTACGGCACCGATCTGAACCCGCTCGCCATTCGCCTCGCGACCCTCAAGTGTAGCTACCGTGGCGACCCTTGGCTGAACGCGCTTCATGCGGAAGCAGTGAAGGTTGGCGCGGTCGCAACTTACCGACGCGAACAGAAGACCGGGGCGTCACATCGGTATCCCGATTCCGATATGCAGCTCTTCTCGCCTCATGTGCTGCTCGAACTCGATGGTCTTGCGGTCGGTATCGCGCACGCCGACGAGGCGACGCGTCCTGCACTCGAACTCGTCCTCAGCGCCATCTTGGTAAAAGTGAGCCAGAAACGCAGCGACACCACAAGGCAGGTCTCGCAACGTCGAATTGCCGCCGGATACACAACCAAACTGTTCGTCAAGAAAACTGTCGAATTGTGCGAAAGAATGCGACAATTTCGTGCGCTGGTGAAAACGCCGCCCCAAGTTCACATCGGCATCGACAACGCCACGAGCCTCGAAACCGTACCGCAAGACGCGGTCGACTTGGTCGTCACCTCACCACCTTACGCCGCAACGTACGACTATTACGCTCATCACGAGTTACGTTTTCGTTGGCTCAATCTCGATGCGCACGCCCTCGAGGATCGCGAACTCGGTGCGAGGCGCACGTACTCGCGCACAGAATCGATTCGCGCTGCCAAAAACCTCTGGTTCACAGAGCTCACGAGCACGCTCAGCGCGCTTGAACCGACGCTTCGAGAAGGCGCGCGCTTGGTGCTTCTCATGGCCGATTCCGCAGTCCACGGCGAAGCGTTGCGAGCGGACGCATCGGTCGAAGCTGCTGCCAGCGAGACTGGGTTCACGCTCGTTGCCGCAGCATCGCAATCGCGGCCGCACTTTCACATGCCCACCATGCGCGCGTTTGAGAAAGCGCCTCGCCGCGAGCATCTGCTTCTGCTAGAGCGCGGCCGTGGCTAAAGTCATCATTCTGTCGAAGACCCGCCCGCCGTTTGAACTCGATCGTCCGGATGGCGGAAAACTCGTCGACATGTGCGACGAGACGAACGCCCCGATTCCGTTTTCGTGTAGGAGCGCGAGCTGCGGAACCTGCCGCATTGAGGTGCTCGAGGGACACGGCGAGATCGCTCCCCCCGAGGATGAAGAACTGGATGTGCTCGACATTTTTGGGGATGACCCGAAAGTGCGGCGGCTCGGATGCTGCGCAAAGCTGAGCGCAGGCGCAGCGGTTGTGCGCGTGCAGCCGGTAGAAGACTGAACACCGCTCAGCTTGCCCTGCTCACCGCGCAGAGGTCACCGCGCAGAGGCATACGCGGTGCAGCTTTTTTTGCGCGGAATTTTCCAGCCCGTAACATTGACCTGGCCCGCCACGCCAACCAGGATGAGCGAACGGAAACGCTCTATTTTCCTGGGTCAACGTCCCAAACCGCATGTATTCATCGCCCCCACAATCGAGAACGCGAACCGCGGCGGTAACGCCGTCGGTCGTACTCGCACCGGGGTGGTTGTCTCGTACGATACGGAACCTCGCTGCGCAAGATTGGTTCGCACTCGGTTACCAGTGTCTTCTGCTCGCCGCCGTGATGCAGGCGCATCTTCATGGCCGCGGCAACGGCACGGCTCTCCATCAGGTGATGGGCAATGTCGCAATGATGGTCGTCGGGCTTGCGCTAACGCGCGGCCAAATCCTCGGCGCCGAGACAAACCTCTCTCGCTTCCTGTATCGCGCCGTGCTGATGGGCCCGATGTTGGGTTCGTACTTTCAGCTGCGCGAAATTGCTCCGCTCATCAACGACCGCGTTCTCGATGCTCAGATCCTCTCGTTCGATCTACGTGTGTTTGGGTACGAGCCTGCGATCGCTTGGGACCGCCTCGTCACGGCTCAGACGACAGAGTGGTTCGCGTTTTTCTACTTCCTCTACTTTGGGCTCCTCGTCATCCACGTGCTGCCAGTCCTGTTCGGGAGCCGCTGCAATCTGCGAACGGCTCACTTTGCGTTCGGGATGTTGATCCTCGTTGGCGTCGGCCACGTGCTCTATCTGATGGTCCCCGGGTTCGGCCCGCACCGACACCTGGCTGGCCAATTCGTCAATGAACTTAACGGTGGGCGTTTTTGGCATGCGGTCCAGGCAACCGTGAGTGCAGGCGGCGCGCAGAAGGACATTTTTCCAAGCTTGCACACCGCTGTGCCGACGTTCTTCACGCTCTTCGCGTACATCCACCGTGCCGAACGCCCATACAAATACTGGTGGCCCCTGATGGTCTTCATCACGTCGCAGATCATCGTCGCGACGATGTTCCTTCGCTGGCACTACATGGTCGACATTTTCGCAGGCCTTGCACTTGCGTTGTTCTCTGTCTTTGTGAGCCATCGCATTCTGACGCGCGAAATTCCACGCCGCGCAGAGCAAGGACTCGAACCCGTTTTCACCCCGATTTCGCTCCACTTTCGGTAGGTGGATCGGCGCGCGTCGCGAGCCATTCGGCGTGCTCAAGATCCACTTTCCGAATGCGTTCTTGCGCCGAACCCGCAAGCCTCGAGGCGACGATCGCGAGCGAAAAATTAGCCATCGCAACGGCCGGAAGAAGCGTCGCTGGCCACAGCGTACCGGCCGCTGCCGCGACGCCACTCACAATGGCGGCCACCAGAACCGTGCGATCCACCCAGATAGAGGCGAAGAGCCAAGCAACAGCTTGTACGATCATCCATGTGACGAGGCACGCGTTGAACGAGAGGCCGGCTGCAGCCGCCACCATGGAAACGAGGACCATTGCCCCAAGCGCCGCAACCGCGGAGAGGCGTGCCTTGCGGTTGACTTCGTTCAGCGTGCGCCGATCGGTACGCAACCATAGGAGCCCAGCGCCGCAGGCAAAATTGGCGACTCCAACGAGGAGGAGGACCGCTGCATTGAGAGTGTGACCTGTCGCGAGGTATCCCCACGCCAGGGCGGGGCCAATAACGCCTCCTGCGATCAGCGGCAGTATGCGTACGTTGCGCTCCTTACGGCCAACGCCAGGATCAATCTCGTTTTCGAGCCGTCGCAAGCGCGTGCCCACTTCGGAGAGGGTTCGCGCGGTGGAGCGAACGCGCGTTACAGTTTCGTCAGGCGGATTCGCAACTTCACTGAGGAGCGCGGCAGCGGTGCCGCCGTGCCCTTCCGCGAGCTCGTGATCGACCGCGGCGAGCAATGCACGGTCGAGCCCCAAGCGCGCGCTCTCGTTGCCGGGCCACGCAACGAGCGCTGCCCGAAATCCGAACCTGCACTCGCCCAACGTGTGAAAGATCGCGAGGGCACGGGCGTCACTCTTCTCGCCACCGAGCGCGCGAAGAAGCGAAGCGTAGCTCGCGTAAGCGCGGGCCTCGAGGCGCCGCGATTCTCGGTGATGAAGGTAACTCTCGATGTCGATGCGGAACTCGCGCGCCGTATCGTAGCGAAGGCCTGGCTCGCGGTGCATGGCCCTCTTGCAAATCGCCTGCACCTCGGCTGGAACACTCTCCGGGAAGTGCGGGGCTGATTTCATGATGCTGCCCGCGATCGCGACAAAGGTATCGCCCAAGTGAGGCGGACTGCCGGTAAAGATCTCGAAGAGCACCGCACCGAGCTGATAAATATCGGTTTGGCGCGTCAGTCGCCCGAAACCCTTGTCGATCATTTCGGGTGCCATGTACGCCGGCGTACCCGCAAGATCGGTGTGTGCAGGAGCAAACGGCAAGCGGCCATTCGGGTCTACTTTCAGACTCAACGCGAGCCCCCAGTCGACGACGTACACCTCGCCGTACGACCCGATCATGACATTCGCCGGCTTGAGATCGCGGTGGATGATCGCGCGGCTATGGGCAAACTCAATCGCGTGGAAGACCTTCAAGAGGACGCTGATGTTCCACTCGATGGGATCGGAATCGCCAAATCGTTCCGTGATCATTTCATGTTTTGACATGAGATCGAACCACGTCGTGCCTTCGATACGCTTCATGACGATGGCGGGCGCGCCGCTATCGGTCGTCACGATTTCGTGAATCGGTACGATGTTCGGATGTTCCAGCCCGCCCGTGAGCCAAGCTTCCCGCAGCATCAATTCCGCGAAGCGTTCGTCTTGATTGCGCGGCTGCAACGTCTTGACAGCGACCGCACGAGAGAGAGAGTTCTGCGTGGCATGGTGCACGACGCCCATGCCACCCGAACCGATCACCTCGTGAAGGGTAAGTTGTTCGGCGAACGTGCTTTGTGGACGTCGTGGCAACTCTCTCGCCAGACCGCTCGGGAGATCAACACGGCCTATCGTCGCACGGCTTCGTTCAACGAAGGTGCGCTGCATGCCCTGCTCAAGAGCCGCAGGGTGTAACCTCTTCATCAAGTCCGAAGCGTCCGTCAGTGCTTCACGGGATGGTCTCATGGCGGGAGAGGCCTAGTACTTGCACGATGCTCGCACAGACACATATGAAGGGTAAGTCGAATCAACGGCTTGCAGCTGAGCGACGAGCGCGCGCATCGCGATGGCGACTGCCACCGAGGTTCCGGTGACGGGGCACCAAATGTTATTTTGCTCGAACGGGTCCACCGACAGATCGTAGAACTCGTAGGTGCCCGCGCTGCTGCTGTAGACCAGCTTGTATTGCGCGCCGCGGACAGTAGCTTTCACGCTGCCCTTCGTGAGGGCAGCAACATCTGCGGAGACGAAGCCGGAAGGGAGCCGCGACACAGCAAGCGCACTCGCGTAGGCAAATGTCTCGGTGACGGAGTAGCTTCGAAGTGCCGCCGTGCTGCTCGAGTTGAGGTAGTCAACTAAGCTGACTGAATCCGTGCTTGAGGGCGTCACGTGCATGATCGCGGCCATCGTCGCGAAGAGATCGACCGTGTTGACAGGATAGGCAACCGTTCGGCCAGCGCTCGCAACGTGTCCGGTGCTCAGCCTGCTGAGCGCCGTCCCACTCGCGCCAGAATACGCTGTGCCGTCCGCAATGATCAGGGGGACATGGACGCCTCCTTGATACGCGCTTCCCTTTGAGCGATTGGTTGACGACACTTCGGTGATGCCGCCCTCGGAACCGTTATCGCCAAGAATGATGATGGTCGTGTTGGCGAGCGTTTCCGACGAAATGCGCGAGAGCATGTTGCCGATGTAGTAGTCGGCGCACTCGATGATCTTGTGGTACTTCGCGGTGTCGGTGCTGCCGGTAATGGTCCCGGACAAGCAGGTCGAAGGCGGGTCTGTGTACGAGCTTCCGCTTGACTGGGTGTGTGCCGCGTTGAGGGCCACCGTGGCCCACCAAGGTGTGGTCCGTTTGCCGATCCACGTAAGGGTCGACTCAATCGTGTCGCTCGTGACGTAGGTGGTCGAAGCGGTCGTCGAGCTCGTGCCCGCCGCATTGTCCACGACCACTTTGGTCCAAGCACTGTAGTCGGCAACTTCGCCGTCAGGATTGCCCGAGAAATAATCCCACCCACGGTCAGTTGGGTACATTCCGGCGGTTGCTCCGAGGTGCCACTTGCCAAATAGGCCCGTTGCGTATTTCGAACCCGCAGCGTCGAGCTGTTCAGGAAGCGTGAGAATGTCGCTCGGCAACGTCGTTACCATGGTGCTCGTGCCGATCGGGGCACCGACGCCATGATGCGACGCATAGAGGCCCGTGTAGATTCCGGCGCGGGTCGGCGAGCACAAAGGGTTCGCCCACACCTGCGTGAAGCGCACGCCAGCAGTCGCAAGCTTATCTATCGTGGGTGTGGCAATCGCTCCGTCTGCGTAGGTGTCTGCGTTTCTGTCTTCGAGACCATCGGGCGTGTAGTTGGTGTTCGAGTCAATGATGCCTGTGCTGCTCGAGACGGTGCGTGTCGCCGTCGCGAGGTCATTTGCATAAGAGCGAATTTCCTGCGCCCCAACGTCGTCAAGGATAATCAATAAGACGTTTCTCCCACTGATTGAGGCAGTGGAAATCCCCGCGTCTGCCGCCGCCTTGCTCACCGATATTTCCGAAGCGGGCGCCGGCTTCTGGGCGGGGCGAGACTTAACGAACGTGTATGCGCCACCCGCTCCTGCAATCGCTAACCCGACGGGGAGAGCGATGCGCCATATCGACGGCTTTTGGGACGAAGGATCCATCTCCCCCCAAACGGCCACTTCGAAGGGCCACATTAGGGCACGGGCACCGTGGACAACTTCGGCGGCGCACCCTACGACTCAGGGCAATGCGTGTAATCCTCGTCGACGGCACGTGCGTATTCTGCAATCGCCTCGTTGCGTTCATCCTTCGGCACGACTCGAAGGGCCTCTTTCACTTCTCCCACATTCAAAGCGTGTTCGCGCAAGGCGTGTTCGCCCGGCACGTGAACATCGCCCACTCGATTGACAACATCTACCTCGTCGAGAACGCAAAGACCGCCAACGAAGAGGTCTATGTCGACGGCGCAGCGGGTCGTCGCATCTGGCCACAGCTGTTCTGGATCGCGGGGGTGATGCGGTTTATGCCGCTCGCATTCGTCAACTTGGTGTACCGGCTATTTGCGCGCGTTCGGTACCGGCTATTTGGGAAGCATGATCAGTGCCTGTTGCCGAGCGCTGAGGAGCGGCTGCGTTTCGTGGAGTAAACGACGCGCGATGAGGTATGGCAGCGAAATGAACGCGTACGAGGCACCGAAGCACGCCGAGCAGAAGTCACCCGCAGGGGTTGCTAAGGCCCGAGCTATTCGGATGTTGCTCGCCGGGGTGGCGAGCACGGTCTTGCCATTGTCTCTGGGCTTTCTGACCACAGTTGCGGGCTTGATCGCCTCCTTTGTCCGCGTATCGAGTCCTGGCGTCGACCCTTCCAAGAAAGCGGCACAACTTGCCGAAGGCATCAGCCTCGCGATGAATGCGACATACATCGGCCTTGGCGGTTCGGTAATCGGGATCGGCATCTTGGTTGCCGGGCTTGTGATGTACGCGCGTGCGACCACGGCCTTGGCGCGCGAGAGCGACAGTGCGCGCTGACTTCACACCCGCGCGAGGATCCACTTTGCCATCACGTCGGCGACGTCGGCCCAATCGGGATCGCTCAGCGGCTCATGATACGCGCCCTTGCGCTCGTCCCAGGTCTTGTCGCTTCCGCCAGCCGCGTTGAAGAAGCGTTTCGCGTCGGTGATTTGCGCGACCTTGTCGACGGTTCCAAACGAAACGTAGAGCGGCAACTTGAGGCGCGGCGCCTGTGCGATCGTGCGCTCTTGAGCGACAAGCGTTTCCGTAAACCAACGTGCCTTCGCGATATTGAAACCGAGCGGATCGGCGTCGTACGCGGCGGCGCGCTCGGCATGGCGCGTGACATCTGCACCGGTCAGCCCTGACGGGATCGCAAAGTGGGGGTAAATTCGTGAAGCAAGTTGACCAGCAAGTATCTTTACTTTCGGCACTTTGAGCGCGAGGCCGAAGTATGGCGAGCTGAGAAGCACCCCGCGAAGCGAACGTGGCGTTTCAAGTGCGGACGCCGCCGAAACGAGACCACCGAAGCTGTGCCCGAGCATGAACTGCGGCAGCCCAGCTGCCTGCTTTGTAGTCAGCGCCGCGAGCTCAGCGGCGTCGTCGAGAAACTCCTCGAACTTGTCGCAGTAGCCCCGATCGCCAAGCGAGCGGCCGTGCCCGCGCAAGTCGATGGCGATGGTCGTGATGCCACGCTCGGCGAAGTCATCCATCACGTGCGCGTAGCGTCCGGAATGGTCGGCGTACCCGTGGAGCAACCCCAAGACAGCGCGCGGCTTCTCTGCCTCGGCGATGCGGAAATAGAGCGCGGGGCCAGGAACTGCACGCACCGTGAGAGGGCCTTCGCGATGTTCAATCATGGCCGAGAGATCGCCCGGTTTTCGGCGGCTTGTCAACGAGCGAACGTCAACGAGAGCGTCAATGAACGACTTGAATCGTCGCGCGTGTCGTCACGCCAGCGCCGGACCAGCCGCGTTCGATGGTCTCAAAGTCCTTGAGGACGCTGCCATCTCCGCTGCCTGTTACTTCAATGAGCTGCGCAGGGACGACAGGGGTCTGCGTGTTGTTGCGACCGAAGGCGTACACCTTGTCTCCCCAAGCACCGATGCCGAAAAGACGACCGCGGCCCGTGCCGCCGCCAAGAATTTGTTTGCGCAGATTGCGAAACGACTTGGTGGTGTAGGCGTCCTTCAGCGCCGCAACGTCGATCTCCGCGAGGACGTCGTTGCTGCTATCGCAGTCCGTCACGGTGCCGTCCTTCGCTGACTTGCATGCGCGCAGCGTCGCGAGACCGCGAACGCCGGTGGTGTCTCTATAGAAGAGCATGTCGCCCGAAAGCGTCCAGACGTCCGCCCCGGAAGGCGCTGGATCACCTTTTTTGACCGCCCCAAAGCCGCCGAGTTTGCGTGCCGCGCCGCCGTTCTTGGAGAGGTACCAAACGGCACCGTCACCGTCGCCGCCGATCAGCGATTCGTCACTTTCAAGAGCCCCTTTTGGCGTGAGTGCGAGTGCATAGAACACGACGCCGGTTGGGAGCGCGGCGACGTTCTCAAGATTCACGTTCCCACCGGAAACCGACGACACGCGATAGAGGGTCGAGGCCGTGTTCACGAAGATCACGTCGTTCTCATCGACCGCGAGATCGGTAACCGAGCCGAAATCCTTGTCTGTTGACACGAAGCTGCCAACCAACGACACCACGCTCGTCTGAGGATCGAGCACGTAGAGTTCGCGGTCGGTGTTGGCGTAGATGCGCATCTCGACGGGCGTCGACGAATCGCTAATACCAATCACCGGGGCGTCGCTCTTGGCAGCGTCGGACTTCCCTCCATCAACAGAACCGCCATCTTCAAGGTCGGAGCCCGAGGCGATGCATCCGGGAAGCTCAACCGTTGCGAATGCGACGGGAACCGCAACGCCAACGATGGCTCTGAAAATCCCTTGTGCTACCCGCATGCTCTCGCTCCCGTCATGAGTTGTGGATGGCCCCCGCGGGGCTGTAGCCGTCACAATCGCGGCGGGCAAGCCGAACCTGTGCTTTCCTTGAACCATGGCGTGGGCGTCACCCGATGGGACGAATCTTGTCACAGTGGCCGTCTCGCTCATTGCCGCGTTGTCTGCGACGCAATCTGTAGCGCTTGACCCCGCGATGTCACGCCCCGAATGCCGAAGCGACGGTCTTGCGACGAAGAAGCAAGTCGTCGGAGTCGACGGAACGAGCGAAAGCACCGCGGAGTTCCTCCCCGGTGCGATTTTGGCAACGCTCGTGCAAACTCACACCCTCGAACGCGCTGTCTTGTCCGCAGCCGAACCGTCGCCGGAACGCTTCAGCAACCTTCTTGCCGATCGCACCACGGGCTCTTTCATTGACCTCGACCCTCACCTTCTGACGCTCCTACGCGCCGTGATCAAGCAATACCCCGGCGCGCGTATCGAACTCGTCAGTGGCTACCGGAGTCCAAAGCTCAACGAAATGATGCGAAAAAAGGGCCACAATGTGGCCTCACACAGCCAGCACTCTTTGGGCAAGGCTCTTGACTTTCGTATCGTGGCAGAAGGCGCGACGAAGGGAGTGGACCCTCTCGTCCTCGAAAAGTTGATCCGCAAACTTGGATGGAACGGCGGCGTCGGAGTGTATCCGAAGAAGCACGACTGGTTCGTGCACGCGGACGCGGGACGCAATCGTCACTGGAAGGGGTAGGCTGACCCGCGTCTGCGCTCAGCGCTGCGTTCGAGGTGGAACCAAGCTTGTTCTCAGCGTCTGCATGAAATCGGCGAGCGTCGGGTCCTTGGCACGCGACGCATCTGACTTTGCAATCGCGTCCATCTCGTGCTGGTGAACGAGCAGCCCACTGCAACTTGGACAGGAGAGCGGGCGCCCATCTTCGCGCACCAATTTCGTCGCGCACCGAGGGCACGCCACTGTGGCACGGCCACTCTCGGGCGCATGCTCAATACGATCAATGACCTTGGCGGCATCGCGAGCGACGTCCTCCGGTGGTCCATCGAACCAATCAATCCAAACGGCACCGCAAACCCCGCAGACGTCAACCTCCGCATCGCCCGCAAACGTAAGGTTCATCTTGTTCTCACAAGACGGGCATCGAATTTGCTCTTCGGGATAAATCGATCGGGTGGGTTGTTCGGGAAATACCGAGCGTGTCGGAGCGGTCATCGGACCATCGAGCGTATCCACTTAGCCGGCCCGTTGGCGAATCAAAGAGGGGCCTCTCAAGCTAGCAGCTGCGTTACTTGCCGAGCCCGCCCGCAAACGGCAGCACGTACTTCAAGTCGTCATCCGTGAACCGGAGCTGCAACCCCAAGAAATAGTCGCGTCGCGTCGACAAGAACATGTGGTCTACACCGCCAAGCAACCACAGCTTGTTCAAGAACTCGTAACCAATCCACAGACGATACCGCGGTTGAATCTCTTCGCCGAAACCGAACAAGTCTTGCCTTATCTCAAGCTTATCGCTCAAGAGATGCATGTCGAGGCCAACGCCACCGGTCGACTCCCGAATGCCGAAGCGACCGGTGAACATGCCGAGGCGACGCGCAAACTGGAGCGAGAAACGAAACGCGTCCGTTGTGCGCGAAGTGACCGTCCGGTAGCGCGCGGGTTCGTTCGGGTTGGTGGTCTCGACGTCGGCCTGTTCGAACGTCGTCTTGCCACGCGGATCGTTGATGAGCTCGATCAGATAGTACTTGTCCTCGCGTGGTTGAAGCCGCACTTCGACATAGCTCTTGATCGTGTTGGACAAGAAATTGTAATCGCTCCGCAGATTGACTTGTGTTTGAACGCGGGTGACGCCACCGACAAGATCGTTGACGTTCTCCGCGACGCCCTGAACCTCGTTGATGAGCGTCTCGTCCTTTGTGAGCTTGCCGATCGTCCCCTCGCCCTTGTCGATGCGTTCCGCAACGTGGTCCGCGTGTGAGAGGGCACTCTCAAGGCTCTTGGCGGCCTTGTTGACGCGCTCGGCGGTCTCGCGAAGTTCACCAACTTGACCATTCGGGCCTGGCGACGCCTTCGTGAGCGCGCGCACATCTTCCGTTACAAGACGCACGTTCTCTAGAATCGTAGCCACTTGCGGATTGGCGTTGGAAGTGATGCCGGCAACATTCTTGAGCGTCGTGTTGAGGTACTCACGGTTTTCGCGAATGGTTTTGTTGAGCGCGTCGGTTGCGTCCGCGAGATTCTTCAACGTATCGCGAATGTTCTGCCCGCCTTGCTCAGTGCCCACGCTCTTGGCGAGCTGCTGCGCCACGAGCTTGACCTGACTCGCGATTTCCTTCATCTCATCCATCACCTGCCCTCCGGTCGCCTGCTCGGTCACGATGGTGATGGCGTCGCCGTCGTGGAGCTTTCGGTGATCTTCGGTACCGGGCGTGATGACGACTTGGAACTCGCCAAGAAGCGAGCTCGATTTCTTGCCAAGCGTTGCGTTATCGTAGAGTGCAATGTCCCCGTTGACGCGCACGTTCACGCGAGCGCGATTTCCCTCGAGCTTGATCGCGTCGATGCTTCCGATCGGAATGCCGGCAACTGTAACGTGCGACTGCGCAGCAAGGCCCGTCGCGTCGTCAAGCAATGCGTGAACGACATACGACTTGCCGTTGCCGAGGCGCTTGCCAACAGCGCTGTAAATGCCAAAGGTGGCTCCCGTCGTGACAAGCACGAACAGGCCGACTTTCGCCGCCTTGGAGACCTCCTTCATCGACAAAACGCTACAGCAAACGCACAGGGAATGAGAAGAAACAGCCCC
>JAHFDY010000064.1 GCA_023248735.1 Myxococcales bacterium | reverse complement strand
GGCGGCGACGGCACTGGCACATTCGGTAAGCGTATTGATAGTCAAGGTTGTTGATAACATGCGCTCCTCGGCCAGTTTGCGGCCTTTCTTCATGCGCTTGGCGCGGCGGAAGATTTGCTCGAGTGCATCCTGAGGCGTGGTGTCGGGTTGCACGGCGAAGGTGACCGGGTCGCCAGTCTCCCAGTCGTGGGTTGTGAGCTGCGTGGTGCCGCGTGGTACCCCTGCGGCAACGGCTACAAACATCTGGGCACGCAGCGATTCGTCAATTACCTTGTCCATCTTGTGGAGATCGCCCCGAACTGCGAACTCGCGACGCTGCAGGCGTTCGAGTGCGCTGCGAAGTGCGCTAAGAACGCGGGTCCGCTGTGTGTCGACGCGACCGTCGAGCAGTTGTGTGGCGAGGAAAGTGCCAAGGGTCGACCCCTCAGGCATTGATGCCTCGCTCGGAGCGGTTGCACGCTTGAGCGACCCTTCGCGCGTGAGCGTTAGGCACGCATCCTGGCGCTCAAAGTACAGACTGTCTGACCATTTGACGTGTGCGGCTTCGCACCTTGCACGTAGTTGTTGCGTGAGCGTCGGATGCCGTGCGCCTCCAATCACCTTCCGGAGAGCCGCTTCGTCTTCGCAGGCAATTTCGCCGAATTGTCCGTCGATCCACACGAAGTAACGGTTCCTTCCAGGTTGCCTGGCGCGAATGAGCACGACGATTCTGCCGTCGATGGTCCCCGCGTCAAAGCGCTGGGCAATGACGGGAGTATGCGGGTCCATCGAGATTAGTTGCTAACATGGGTGACCGTGAATCGTCGCAGCTTCCCGACCGGCCACGCGCGCGCTGCGCTTCTTAAGGCGATGCTTCGCGTTCTCGAGGAGCACGATCAGGACACGAGCGCGTTTTTGTCCAAGCTCCGTGTGATCCGAGAGGACCTCGAGGACGAGACGAAGCCGGTCCCGCTCACCGCCGTTGATGCCGGCGCGAGGGCACTCGTGGCCGCGTGTGGTGCAGACGCTATCGCCGAAATGTCAGAACCCCTCTTGGCCAACGATCATTTGGGCGTGTGGATGCCGATGCTCCGAGGAACTGTAGCGCCTCACGATCTATTTAGGCGGCTCGAGATGGCCGATAGCGAGTTTGGTCGCACCACCCGGTGGGAAACGATCGAATCGTCGCCGGGTCACTGGGTCGGACGCGTACACATTACGCACGACGCGGCGCTTGAGAAGGATGGGTACCTTTCCAAAGTAAGGCAGGCCGAGCTCGCGTGCGTACCGCAACTGTTTGGCTACAGTGGCGCAAAGGTTCAGCGTCTTGACGATGCGCTTGCCGTTCAAATGTATCGAGTTGAGTGGTACTTACCGAACGCGATCGCTCACTATGCGACGTTCGTGCCCCTTGGCGCGATTCTTGGATCCGTGGCCGGCGTCCTTGTGCACGCGAGGCTGCCTTCCACGGTGCTCTTTGCGCTGGGCCTAGCGGTTGTGGGCGCCCTTGCCGCGTATGCCCGATTGCGTGACATCGAGCGACGCGGGCAGGCAAGCGCGGACACATTGCGAGTTCGGGCGCTCGAGCGATCGTTGCACTTGCGCGAACTGCACGCGAGTTCACACGTCGCGGGCCTCGTGGGGTCGGTCGTAGCGGCCCAATACCGCATCGTGCGTCGCATGGGGTCAGGCGCAAGCGGTGTCATTTATGAAGCGCTGCGCATCACCGACGGCCTTCCGGTCGCGCTCAAATTGCTGCGCGCCGTCGCTGTACATGACAACGTTGCGAGCGATCGTTTGCGGCGCGAAGCCGAAGCACTGGGACTCGCCTGGCACCCGAACGTCGTCGAGGTCGTCGACTATGGCAACTTGCCGGACGGCACTTCGTACTTGGTGATGGAGCTCTTGCGCGGCGATACGTTAGCGCAGCGGCTTCGGGTGGTGACGCGGCTGTCAACCGATGAGACGGCGCGTATTGGCATTGAAGTTTGCGATGCACTCGCGGCCGTCCACGCAGCCGGGGTCGTTCATCGCGACATCAAGCCCTCGAACTTGTTCTTGGTCGTGGACCCGCAAGATGGTGTTGAGAGGGTCAAGTTAATTGACTTTGGCATCGCGCGCGTTGAATGGGAGGAGACGCGCATTACGCATACGGGTGGGCCACTGGGCACGCCGGGGTACATGTCGCCCGAGCAGGAAGTGGGCGGCGTCATTGACGCTCGCAGCGATCTCTTTGCGGTCGGCGCGGTGCTCTACGAATGTCTGACCGGCGAGCCGCCACCACCTCGAACGCCAAGCGGCCACGCGTCCGCGGTGCGAGACTCAGGCGTACAGCGTGCCGCAAAGCCCTTGCCACCGGAGTGGAATGCCTTGCTCGAGCAGGCCTTGGCGCTTGATCCTGCCGCTCGATTCGGCGACGCACGTACGCTAGCCAATGCGCTGAGGGATCTTCGTGTCAGAGCGAATACAGAGGAAGCGTCCGGTGTTTAGGTAGGTGGGAAGAACTATGCGAATTGGCTCGATCGTTTTGACGGCACTCTCGTTGGGGGCAACCGGGTTAACAGCCGGCTGCGAGGTGTCGACGAACCCGCGTCCCGTGGCGCCCTATGGGATGCAACCGAATGGGGCCTACCAACCGGGATCCTACCAACCGGGACAAAGCCATCCGCCAGGCTACCCAGGCTACCCACCCGGCTATCCGCAAGGGTCCGTTCCGCCCGGGGATCCGCGTCAGCCGTACCCGCCAGTGGCCACGCCAATGCTTGCCCCGCTCGCGGGTGAAGCGTCGCTACGAGAGGAAGTGCGCTACATCGTGTCCGAGCTTGTGGCGACGCTGACGCCCGAGCAGGTACAGAAAATTAAGGGCATTCCACTGCGGTTTGACCCCGACGCGTCGGAGATTAATGCGTTTGCGGGTTGCGAAGATGATGGGCACGCGTTCTTGGCGATCACACAAGGCTTGCTCGATGCCGTATTCGCGATTGCGGAGACGCAAGCGACCGATGAGCTGTTTGGCACCCGTACCTACGATGCCTATATGGCGGTCGTAGTTCCTCCTCTTGTGAAGACAAAGGGCGCGCGCGCAACGTTGCCGAGCGGAATCATTGCGCCACAATATTTGGCCGATCCGCGCGTGGGCTCACGTGCGCGGGAGCTTTACGGCGAAGTGGTTGCGTTCACGATGGCGCACGAACTCTCGCATCACTATTTGGGCCACACGGGCTGTGAAGCCGGCGCTAGCGAGAGCGATTTCAGCCCCGCATTGCTTGGCCACATCGTGACGACGATAGTTCCGGGTCTGAACCAACCCAACGAGCTCGCTGCAGACACGTACGGCACACGAAACACACTCACCACGGGACGTGCAAGGTTGGGAAGGCCCGCCTATCGCTGGACTGAGCACGGGGCGGTGACCCTCTTCGCGTTCTTCACTCAACTGCAGCAAGTTGGCGGCTCAAGCTCCAATATGTTCCTTGGCTTCTTGCGCACGCATCCGAATCCGGAGCTGCGTACGCCGAACGTGCGAGCCGTTGCGGATGACTGGCGAAGACAGAATCCTCGATGAGCCCCCTTGGCACTCACAAGTTGACGCCCTAAGCCCCACAAGAGAGCCTACAACGCGCCGCGTTGGCCGAAGAGCAAAGGGGAGAGCGATGTCGAAGCCGATTTCAGCCATCAACCGTTACAAAGCCGATCTGCGAGAAATTCAATTCTTGCTCTTTGAGCAATTCAAGTTGGGCGAGCTGCTCGGCAAGGGGCGTTACGAGGCCTGGGGCGTTGACGAGGTCAAGACGACGATCAGCGAATGTTATCGCTGGGTACGCGAGGTCATTGGTCCGCTCAACGCCATCGGCGACGCGGAAGGTTGTCGGCTCGAGAACGGCGAAGTCAAGACGCCCACCGGATTTAAGGCGGCATGGGACAGCCTCTATCAGGCGGGCTGGAAGTCGATTGCGGTCAGCGAAGCACACGGCGGTGCTGGAGCGCCACACGGCGTTCAGGTCGTCGTTGAGGAGCTCATCAGCGGAGCCAACACGGCGTTCGCTATGTATTCCGGCCTCACGTATGGCGCGTCCGAGCTCATCGACGTTTGCGGGACAGAGGAGCAGAAGGCTCTTTTCTGCGAACGCATGTTTGGGGGCAAGTGGGGAGGCACAATGTGTCTGACCGAACCCCACTGTGGTAGTGACGTTGGCGCTGCCACGACGACGGCGCGCGCTAACGGCGACGGCACATACAGCATTCGCGGAACGAAGATTTTCATCTCGGCGGGCGACCACGATTTCGCCGACAATATCGTGCACATGGTGCTTGCGCGCGTTGACGGCGCGCCCGCGGGAACCAAAGGGCTCACGCTCTTCATCGTTCCGAAGTTTCGGGTGAACGCCGACGGATCAAGAGGCGGTTCGAACGACGTCTCGGTTGGTAACATCGAGCACAAGATGGGGATCAACGGCAACGCGACTTGCGTGCTCAACTTTGGTGAGAACGACAAGTGCTTTGGCGTACCTGTTGGTGGTGAGCCCGAGCTCAACCGTGGCATGCCTCAGATGTTTCGCATGATGAACGGCGCGCGCATAGGCGTCGGCTTGCAGAGCATCAGCGTTGCATCGACCGCTTACTTGAACGCGCTCGAGTACGCGAAAGATCGCAAGCAAGGCGCATCGATCAGCCACTGGAAAGACGCCACCGCTCCTCGCGTTTCGATCATCGAACACGCAGACGTTCGCCGCATGCTTTTGGACATGAAGGCGCGCGTTGAAGGCATTCGCGCACTCGCGTTCAAACTCACCATGCATCAAGACTTTTCGGAAGTGCTCGGCGACGACGATGACGCGATGGCCGCTTACCATCAAGGGCAGGTCGATCTTCTTGTTCCGCTCGTCAAAGCCTATGGGTCTGACCAAGCTTTCCGTGTTTGCGAGACTGCCATCCAGGTTTACGGAGGCGCCGGCTTCACGCGCGACTATCCAGCGGAGCAGTACTGCCGCGATGCGAAGATCTTCTCCATTTACGAGGGGACCAACCACATTCAATCGATGGATCTCGTTGGGCGCAAACTTGGTCAGGCGGGTGGCTCCAACTTCCAAGCTTTCCTGGGTGATATTCAGAAATTCGTCGCGGCCAATAGTGCAGACGCCGAGCTCGGCTCTTCCGTCAAGTTGCTGAACAATGCGCAAGAGGCGCTTGGAGCAACGGCGATGCGATTTCTCATGTGGTTTCAGTCGGGCAACATGAGCCTAGTGCCGCTGTTTGCGAACAGGTTCCTTGAGATGATGAGTGAAGCGGCGGTGGGTTGGATGCTTCTGCAAGGCGCGGCGATCGCTCAGGAGAAGCTGAAGACGGTGAGCGAGGGCCATCCTGATCAAGCGTTTTACAAAGGCAAGATCGCGGCGGCGCATTATTTTGCGCGCAACGTGCTTCCGGCCGTGGCGTTTAAGGCGCAGCTCATGACGAATGAGGACCAATCGCCGATGACGATTCCCGACGCCGCGTTCGCTACGGTGTGAAAGGCGATTGTTGGGTACGCTCGGCTAGTGAGTTCATTCGTCAAGTTATTTGTCGTTTTAGGTCTGGCCTCGGCACCTTGGGGTTGTTCGCGTTGCAACCCCGACTTGCCCACGATCGACGCTTCTGTGTCAATCGATCGCTGGACGTCCGAACCTTTGGCGACGCAATCGAAGACGGGTAAGAAACTTGTCTTTTACGATGTCGAGGTGGACGCGCGAGGTCTGCTCGTGGCTCAAGGCCGGCAGCCGTTTGTCTACGCAGACGTTGTCGACCGTGGCTTCGCGTGGCTTGTTGGCCTGCCGAATTCCGAAACGCTAGCCAATTCCAAAGACGGCAAGAAAATTTACTATTTCTCGAGCCAGTTCACGGTGACCCGTGAAGGCGTCAAGCCCGAGAGCTGGCCGCACAATCAGACAGGCCTTTCGGCGATGTTCGTACGTTCGGGGATCAGGTACCGCGACTATTCGGGCGATGCGCACGCGCTCACGGACGCAAGAGAGTTCGTGGACTACCTCCTTTTGCGCGGCCGCACTGCCGAAACGGACGCATGGTCACTCGTGCCCTATGCGAGCTCGAAGCCGTACGAGGCATACCGCGGGGCGAACGACGACGAGTACTGTGAAGATAAGCCGGGATGCGGTCGCGGTGACGGCATCGGCTTTCTTGAGCCCGACAAAGTCGGCGAGTTTGGGCACGCGCTCATTCTTCTTTATGAGGCGACGGGAGAGGGAAGGTATCTCGACGCAGCACTGAAGTGTGCGGATGCCCTTGCTATGCACGTGAAGGAGGGCGACGCGAGCCACTCGCCTTGGCCTTTTCGCGTTGATGCAAAGACGGGCACGGTTGTGCGCGATCCGTATTCGTCGAACGTGATTTTTACCATTCAGCTTCTTGACGAATTGGCGCGTATTGGCCGTGGCAGCGAAAGTCAGGCGCGTGCAAGAAGCCTCGCGATGTCGTGGCTCGAGAAGTACCCGATGAAAAACAAGAACTGGCAGGGGTTCTTCGAGGACATTCCGAATCAGCGCGGCCCGAGCGACAATCCGAACCAATATTCACCGGGTGAAACAGCACGCTACTTCCTGCGTCGGAATGAACCTGGGGACCTTGAGCGCGCCAAATCGCTCGTGCGCTTCATTCAGGACACCTTCGTTGTTGAAGTGAAGGAGAAGGATGGTGGTGTTACGCCTGCAATGTTGCACGGAGCCGAAGTGGTGTCGGAGCAGCGCGCCGACATGGCCAAGATGGGTAGCCATACCGCACGGTATGCGTCATTGCTTGCTTCTCTCTACGCACAGACAGGGGACGCCTCGCTGCGCGAAAGAGCAAATCGCGCGTTTGCCTGGGCGACGTACTGTATCGATCCCCACGGCGTCGTGAAAGTCGGCCCGGATGATCTTGAGGGCTACTGGTTTAGCGATGGCTACGGCGACTACATGATTCACTTTCTTGACGGCATGGCCGCCGTGCCTGCCTGGGCTCCGCGCGACAAACCGCGGGTGCTTCGTACGACAACCGTACTTCGCAGCATGAGCTCCACCGCCGGACGGCTCGTCTACAATCCCTTCGGGCCCGGCACTGACGAAATCGTCGTGCCGGGACGCGAAGCAAAGGTTCGAGTCGATGGGCAGGAACTGAAGCCGCGCGAACGCAAGGCGGGTGGCGATGGCGAGTGGCTACGCATCGATCGGAGCTTCCCAGGCGAGGTGATCGTCGAATGGGCGCCAAAAGCCCTACAATAGGACCGCAATTACATTGACATAATACTTAACGGCGTTAAGTACGTGTGCGTGGTCATAAAATCATACGTTGCCGCGATCTCCCTTACCGTCGCACCAGTCGCCCTTGCCCAAGAAGGGCCACCGGTGGCGCTCACCGAAGACGCCGTCGCACAACGTGCCCTCGAGGCAAGCGCCTCGCTTCACGCCGCAAGTGCGGGCGTGGACGCCGCAAAAGCTAACGTTCAAGCCGCAAAGTTACGCTTCATCCCAAAAACGACTTTCGAGGCCCGCTACACGCGTCTCAGCGAATTCACTCCTACGCCACTGCTGCCACCGGCGAGCGGCCGCATCGTTGGGACGCCGTCAGAAGCGGGCACGTTCAACCCACCGATCACGGTTGCAGCGAATCCACCGAACATCACATTCCCGGTCATCGCCGACAACTGGGCGCTTCAAGCTTCGGTGCTCGTACCCGTGTCCGACTATGCACTGCGCATTCGGTCTGCGCTTCTTGCCGCTCGCTCCGCCCATGACTCCGCCGCGCTCGATGCCGCGCGCACACGTGCAACCGTCATCGGCGATGCCCTCGCGGTCTACTTTGGGTGGCTGCGTGCGCGCGAGCTTACGGTAGTTGCGAAGACCGCGCTCGAGAGCCACCGTGCGCACGAGCGTGATGCAAGAGCGGCCGTGGCTGAAGGGGTCGCGGCGAAGGTCGACGTTCTTCGCGCGCAGACGGCGGTGACGAATGCGGAGCAGCTCGTGCTCGAGGCGGATCGGGAAGTCCAGGTACTTGATGCCCAGTTGCGATTCCTTCTTGGACTCGAACACGCGGGACGACTGGACGCACAGACCGCACTGCCCGTGCCACCCGCGCCCGTCGCGATTGCAGCTGCCGAGCAGGAGGCGCTCGACTCACGTCGCGACTTGCGTTCCATTCATGCGCAGATTGCGGCCGTGACGCACCTTGGCTCCATCGCGAAGGCCGATCGGTTTCCACAGGTGGCTCTCGCGGGCAATGCGACGTACGCCAATCCCAACAGCCGGCGCATTCCACTTCAAGCCGAGTGGTTTCCAACTTGGGACGTGAGTGTGGTGCTCCGGTATTCGATTGACGATGCACTGTCATCTGGTGCACGGATCGCCGAGCGCGACGCTCAGGTACGCGCGCTCGAGGCGAAACTCGACGCTAGCAAGCGCGCTCTTCGCGTTGAGCTGACCGAAGCGCACGCTTCTCTCGTGACGGCGCGTGCGCGCGTCGATCTTGCGGACCGAGCGTTCGAGACCGCGACCGAGGCTCATCGTATAGTCAATTTACTGTACAAAGAGGGGAAAGCGCCTGGCGCCCTCGTGCTCGACGCCGAAACCGATCGCGTGCGCGCGCGCGTTGCGACGCTTGAAGCGCGCGTTGGCGCTCAAGTCGCGGCGCTGCGCTTCGACGTGGCTCGAGGTCGTTACGACGGTAGGGCGGAGACAACACGATGAGGAGTGCGAGCGACCAGCGGAGCGCGCCGAATCTGTCTCAGCTTCGCCGCGAGCGGGAACGTGAAGCCATGCGAGTGCGCATTCTTGCGGCCGCCCGTGAACTCTTCGCAGAGCGTGGGGTCGACGCCGTAACGATGCGTGCGATCGCGGAGCGCATCGAGTACAGCGCGACGGCGATCTATTTTCATTTTCGCGACAAGGAAGCGTTGCTGAGGGCCCTGCTCACGGACGACTTTCGGCTGTTTGCTGCGGAGTTGCAAAAGGTCACCACGATCAGCGATCCGGTAGTCCGGTTGCGTGCCTCGGCAAAGGCCTTCGTCGAATTCGGCCTCACCCATCCAAACCATTATCGCCTTATGTTCATGACGCCCTTGTCCGAGGATCCGGTGCTAGCCGCAGGGCCGGCGCTTGATCGTCACTCGCCTGCGGAGGACGCCTATACGTTTCTGCAAACAATGGTGCGCGAGGCGGCTGATGCAGGCGCGATCAAGGCCGAGTTCAAGGATCTCGAACTTGTGTGCCAGGTGCTCCTTTCCGGCTTTCACGGAATTGTGTCGCTGCAGATTGCGCACAATCCCGGGGGGCAAAATCAGCATGGTCGCATCCATTGGCGATCACCGAGCAAGCTGCGAGACGTGATGTGCGACTGCTTGCTAGCCGGACTTGTGACGAGCAGCGCAATTTCGAGAGTGCAAAAAAAATCGCGAAAGAAGGGGTCCTGATGCGCGCGGTACCGTACTTATTCGTCGCCCTGGCAGCATGCGCCAATCGTGCGCAATCTGAGAAAACGTCAACGAAATTGCCAAACGTGGAAGTTGGGACTGCGGAGGAGCGGGAGGGCACGCGATCCATGCGAGCGGGTGGGACCGTACGCGCCAAGGAAGCCTCACTTTTGGGTTTCAAAGTCGGGGGCGTTGTCGCGCGCGTAGGGGTGGAGAGTGGCGCCAAGGTTCGAAGAGGACAGATGCTGGCGACACTCGATGCGACGGAGTACGTCGCGGGTGTTACTCAGGCTGAGGAGGCCACAAAGAAATACGAGCGCGACGTGCAGCGGCTCGAGAACTTGCATCGCGAGGGCGCCGTGCCGCTGGCGGATCTCGAAGACGCAAAGACGCGCCTTAACGTCTCGAGAGCGATGGTGAGGCAAGTGTCAAACAACGCGGGAAGAGCGACCTTGTTTGCTCCTGACGATGGGTGGATTTCGCATCGTCTTGTGGAGCCCGGTCAGGTTGTGGGCCCTGGCATCCCTGTGGTTCGCTTCGAGTCGAAGAACCGAGGAAAGCGCATCGTGGCCTACATGGTCGATCGGGATGCGCTCTCTCTCCAAATCGGACAACCCTGCAGAGCACACTTTGACGCGAAGCCCGAAGAGTCGTTTGCGTGTCAAGTGGGTGAAATTGCGCGCGCCGCGTCGCCGACGACAGGCATGATCGAAGTCGTCGTTGATCCAAAGGTAGCGGGGGATTGGCTCGAGGGGCTCTCGGCGAAGGTAGAATTTCCCGAGAGCATCCGCGGCGTGAGTGTGCCGTTGACGAGCCTTGTCGACGAGTCGGGCATGAGTGCTTTCGTGTTCTTGGTTGGCGACGATCGAAGGGTCCATCGAGTTCCTGTAAAGGTTAAGTTCATTGACAATGGACGGGCCTTTCTCAGCGAAGGAATCGCGGCGGGAGCGAAGATAGTCTCGCGCGGGGCGAACGCTCTGGCGGATGGATCTGAGGTCGCGATTGAAGAGGTCAAGCGATGAACCCGGTTGTCTGGATGACTTCCTTTAGCGTGAAGCGACCGCAGTTTACGCTTGTGGCGTTCATTGCGCTGCTCGCGATGGGTGTCTCCAGCTTCTTCAGCATTCCAAAGGCCGAGGACCCTACGTTTCCGTCGACGATCTTCGCGATCATCGCGGTGTTGCCGGGCGCAAGCCCAAGCGAAATCGAGCGTCTCGTGGTTGATCCGATCGAGGCCAAGGTCAAGGGTCTTTCCCAACTCAAATCCATAAAGACCGATATCGAGGACAGCGTTGTTGTCATTCGAACGGAGTTCTTCTCGGACGCCGACGGTGATCGAAAGCGCGATGAGCTAGAGAGAGAAACAAGTGCCTTGAGGCCGTCGCTTCCCGCCGAACTCTTGAAGCTCGAGGTTCTGCGTTTCGATCCAAGCACGGTGAGTGTTCTTCAACTTGCGCTCGTTTCGGACAACGCGCCCTATCGCGATCTCGAGAGCCACGCACGGCGGATTGAAAAGCGGCTCGAGAACGTGAGCGGTTGTGGTGACGTTACGATTTGGGGTTTGCCGAAGCAGGAGATCGAGGTCGCGCTTGACGTCGAGCGACTCGCATCTCTCAGGTTGTCGCCGCTGGAGGTGATGACCGCGATCAATAAGGAGGGGACGAACATTCCGGGTGGCAGCGTCGTCTCGGGCGGGAGGCAGTTCAACGTTAAGACGAACGGATACTTCACGCAGCTCGCCGAGATCGAGAACGTCGTGGTCCGACCCGGGAGCGATCGGTCTTTGCGATTGCGCGACGTGGCGCGGGTGCGGTGGCAAGACGGCGAGCGGGGTCACTATGCGCGCTACAACGGTAGACGTGCCATCTTCATCTCCGTTCCCGTGCGGGAACACCAAGACATTTTTTCTGTGACGGCGCGCCTCAAGGAGGAGACGAACGATCTCAGGAGCACGCTGCCCGCGACAATGACGCTCGAAGCGGGTTTCGATCAATCGCACAACGTACGCCACCGACTCACGGGCTTTCTGCGCGACTTCGGGCTTGCGATCGCCCTTGTTTTGCTGACGCTTTTGCCCCTTGGCTTGCGCGCATCGGCCGTCGTCATGGTGTCTGTGCCGCTCTCAATTGCGATGGGAGCGATGCTTCTCGAAGCGTTTGGATTCACGATCAATCAACTCAGCATCGTCGGGTTCGTCATCGCACTTGGCCTCTTGGTTGACGACTCGGTCGTTGTCGTTGAGAACATCGCGCGCTTCTTGCGCGAAGGGTACAAGCCCGTCGACGCTGCGCTCGCGGCGACAAAACAGATTACCGTTTCCGTTCTGGGGTGCACCGCGACGTTGATTATCGCGTTCCTGCCGCTACTCTTCTTGCCCGGGCAGCCGGGTCGGTTCATTCAGAGCTTGCCTGTTGCCGTCGTTCTGACGGTCGCATCGTCGCTGTTCGTTTCGCTCACGATCGTGCCGTTTCTCTCGAGTCGGCTGCTCGTCAAGGAGAAGCACGAGGGCAATCGTGTGTTGCAGCTCCTCATGAAGGTAATCGAGTTGACCTTTCGGCCGGTGCTTCACCGCGCGCTCTTGTATCCGCGCACCACTCTTGCGTTGTCCCTTGTTCTTGCGGTGTCGTCTGCGGCTCTCATCCCGAAGATTGGGTTTAGCCTCTTTCCAAAGGCAAACCTTCCGCAGTTTTTGGTCACGATCGACACGCCCGAAGGTACCAGTCAAGCCGAGGTCGATCGAGCGGCTGTCTTTGTGGAGCAAGAACTTCGAAAGCACGCCGAGATCGAGAACGTGATGACGACGATCGGAAAGAGCAATCCGATGATTTACTACAACGTGCTCACCAGGGAGGAGCACTCGAACTACGGCGAAGTGTTCGTGCAAGCACGCGAGTACGACCCAACCAAGTCGCCTAAGCTCTACTCGGAACTTCGTCAAGCATTTGAGAAGTTCGCCGGCGCGCGGATCGAACTTAAGGAGTTTGAGAACGGTCCGCCGCTCGATGCCCCAGTTGCGTTCCGCGTTCTTGGCGGAGACCCGCAGAAACTTGTGGAGGCCGCGACCATGATCGAACGCGAGCTCTCAAAAACCCCTGGTACGACACTCGTACGGAACATCGCACGGGAAAAGCGAACCGATGTGCGCGTAGCGATTGATCACGAAAAGGCGGCGCTCTCCGGCGTCTCACCAGGCGACGCGAATCGTACAGTAAGGCTGGCGATTGCTGGGACGACCACCGCGAGTTTTCGACCCACCGATCGAGACGATGAGATCGACGTGAGGCTCATTTTGGAGCACCCGAGCAAGAGTCCCGTCGGTAAGCCTGCGATGGACGTGTTTGACCATATTTACTTGCCAACTGCGTCTGGGCTGCCGGTCGCGCTTCGTCAAGTAGCGGAACTGTCGTTCGAGGGCACGGCGTCGATGTTGCGGCATCACAATCGTGAGCGCGCTGCGGTGGTCACCGCCCAGGTGCTGCCCGAGTTCAATACGGATAAAGTTACCAATGAGGTTTCCAAACGCGTCTTTGCGTTGACGCTTCCTGAAGGGACACGTGTGGTCGTTGCCGGAGAGCAAGAGAGCCGAACCGAGAGCCTCGGCGGCTTGGGCGGCGCCATCGTCGCGACGATATTTGGCATCATGGCCGTTCTCGTTCTCGAGTTTCGCACGTTCAGGCAGACGCTCATCGTGGCCTCGGTCATCCCGTTCGGAATCGCGGGTGGACTCGTCGCGCTCTATCTGTCGGGAGATACCCTCTCTTTCACGGCAAACATTGGTTTCGTCGCGCTCATGGGTATCGAGGTGAAGAACTCCATCTTGCTTGTCGATTTTACGAACCAATTGCGAAGTGAAGGCATGCCGCTCGACGAGGCGATCGAAAAAGCGGGTGAGATACGATTTCTTCCCATTCTGCTCACGACTGCGACTGCGCTTGGAGGCCTCGTGCCGCTCGCGCTTGAGCGTTCGCCTCTCTATTCACCGCTAGCATTGGTGCTCATCGGAGGGCTGATCAGCTCGACGTTGCTCGCACGCGTGGTAACGCCGGTTCTCTACAAGCTGCTCGCGCCCTCGGTAGCGAGTGACGAAGAGGAAGAGTCTCTGTCTGCCAAACCGCAGCAAGCGCATGGCTAACGAGCGCGTCGGCAAACGCGTCGTCGAACGGTGCCTAGCAATTCAATCGTAGCCCTTGGCGTCCGGCACTGGCGAAGCTGCCGTGTCTGTGCCTCCGGTATCGGCTCCTGCGTCCGATCCCGCGGCCGCGTCGCTAATCGGTCCGCCGCCACCCCCTACGTAGCAAGCGCAGATGAAGAGAGAGAGTGTCGCGAAAAGGAGAATAGTGCGCATGGCATCACCTCTAGAAGGAGAGTCGGACGCTTGCGCCGACAGTGAGCTGTTGGTAGCTGAACGCGCGGGTCACACTGTTGGTGTCGCCTGTGCACCACTTCTTCGAGAGGTTTGGTGCATCGATTTGAAGGCAACCCGCGGTGGCAATAACGCCGAGGTATTGTGCCGAAGGTCCGACGAAGAACTTGTCGGTCACTCGGATGTCGACACCGAAACCAACCGGCACCGCAATGCCTTCGTGGGTCATGGTCCACTTTCCTGACTGCGTTGATCCGGCGGCCGTGGTCGGCTTATCGAACGATTGTGTGTCCTGCTTGAAGCCCACTCCGATCGCGCCCCAGAACTCGAGCGATTTCGAAACCGGCAAGTACACACGTGCATACGGCGCGATGCTCAATGCGATGCGGGAGAGATCTTTGGTGCCGTCAGTGATGGCCGCAGAAAGCAACTTGGTCAGCGATCCGCCAAGACCGGCTGAGAAGCGCCGCGTGAAGCGATAGCCCGTGCCGACGTTCACTTGCAAGCCGCCTCGGTACGGAGCGATGGACCCGTCGTACAGGCCACCTGGGTCGGTCGCAAACGCGCCACCGGGGCCGGGCGCAAACCGCACTGGAGATTGCGGCTCGGCGATTGCGTACGAAGCGCGCACCAGTAGCTCAAGACCGTTGCTCTTGACCATGCCGTCGTCCGGGCCAATGTCGAACGGACCAAGTGGCTTGCGCGACGTTGCGGGATGCGCAGATGCATCGCTCGGCTTGCACTCGTAGGTGCCGCCGCTTGTTCCAGGCGGGACGGTGACTGTGAGGGTGTCCTTTCCTTGTCCGGGATCGTGTGCCGAGGCGAGTCTGGCGATCGTGAGAGAGATGGACGTGGCAAGTTGAGCGGGGCGAACGCGCATGCTGCTCCTTGTGATCAATCCGTAGCTTCGAGCGTATCAACGTTTTGCTTTGCGCGAGTAGCCAAGTGGTGGTGCGTCCTTATTAGTCAATAACGTTGACAACATATCCGCCCGAACGGTTGAGTTTCGGTGAAGCAACAGAGTCGCAACAACGACGTCGGATTTTGCGTGCAACAGTGAAGAGTCGTCACAAATCATCCGGGAGTCATCACAATGTTCAGTCAGCAAATCGTTCGCATTTCCACCATCAACTTCGCAGCGAAGCTCAGCACGTTCCTGCTCGCGGTTGTCACGATCGGCACAGTTGGATGCAACGGGACCGGTATGGACGAAACGGATGAGTCGGACCTTGCGATTGAAGCTTCGGCTCCTGCCGCGTTTCCGACTGCATGCACTGGAAGTGCAACGACTGGCCTTTGTGTCCTCGCCGACACGAGCCTCACAGGCGGCTTCACTGTCAGCGTCTGCACGACGTCAGGTGCTTGTACGAGCTACGCGGTCAACCAGAAGATCGCGCTTACCCCCAACGCCACGTACACGCTCTGGATGTATGGGATCAACGCCTACGGCGTGTCGGTCAAGGTGCCGAGCTCGGGCATCACGACCGTCAAGACGGGCACGGTTGTCTTCCAGACCTCAGGCACGGTTGAGCTCCAGGTCAAGAACGACACGATCTCGAGTGGCAAGTGCCTTCAGAACGGCGATGTGCACGTTCAATACAACGCGGGTTCGTACGCGCTCCTTCCTGGGACGTACATTGCGGACTTCGGTGGCACATGCACCGCGAACGAGAAGTCGTTCACCGTCGCCGCGGGCGCGTCGGTAACGGTCGCGCGCTAAAACTACTTCCCGCCAAACACATGGAAGAGCGGTTGGTCGCCGTCGGCCTTCATCTCCGACACGAACAGGCGACGGCTTGCGTCGTCGCGCGGATGTCAAGGCGCCGCTGGCCCTTCTCGCTGACGGATGAGCCCCTCTTGGGCCACCGTCGCAACCAAAATGCCTTCGCGCGTGAACACGCTCCCCTGCACCAAACCCCGTGATCCATGGGCCGCGGGGCTCTCGATCGCGTAGAGCAACCACTCGTCCACGCGCAACGGGCCGTGGAACCACATGACGTGATCGAGACTCGCGACTTGCATCCCCGGCGACAGCCAGGTCACGCCGTGAGGCCTCAAAGCCGTCGTGATGAACGCCTGGTCGGATGCGTACGCCAGGAGGTACGCGTGCAGCGCTGGATCGTCAGGTAACTTGCCTATGGTCTTCATCCAAACTCTGCGCTCGCCTTTGTGCGGCGTGGGCCGAAAGGGATCGTCTTCGAAGTCAACTGGTCGCATCTCGAACGGACGTATGCACGTGGCACGCTGATGCAGTGCTTTTGGCAGCCGATGGATGTGTGCTCGCAAGTGATCCTGCTCTGAAACGAGCGACTCCGGCGGGGGAACATCGGGCATCGAGGCCTGGTGCTCAAACCCCTTTTCTTCGCGCTGAAAAGACGCGGCCAGGTTGAAGATCGGCTGGCCGCTTTGGATGGCAACGACGCGCCTTGTGGTAAACGAACCACCGTCGCGAATGCGGTCCACCTCGTAGAGGATCGGCTTCTTCACGTCGCCTGGGCGGAGGAAATAGGCGTGCATCGAATGCACGAGGCGCTCAGGTGGAACGGTTTGGACCGCCGCGGAGAGCGCCTGACCGAGGACCTGGCCGCCAAACACCGTTCCCCAACCGAGGTCCTGAGTGGGCCCGCGAAAGAGGTTCTCCTCGATTCGTTCGAGCGCTAGCAGCGTGATCAATTCGTCAAGGACGGCGAGCATCACGCGAGTGTATCAACGGGGAGCGTCTTCCAGACCGAGCATTTTGCGAATCTCGATGATCGGCTTGCCTGCATAGAGCGTCTTCGCGAGCGTTGCGGTCGTGAAAGACCTTGTGACCATGCGATCGATATAGAGGGTGCCGTCGATGTGATCGACCTCGTGCTGCAGAATGCGGGCGGGCCACCCTTTGGTGCGCCAAGTTTGCGGTGCGCCATGTTCGTCAAGTCCTTTGACTTCGACTTCACGACTTCGTTCAACGAGGCCTACGTACCCACTTACGCTGAGGCACCCTTCGAAGAAAAGCGTGCGTTCCTCGCCCACGGGACGAATGACGGGGTTGACGAATACGCGCACCGCAAATGGAACGCGTTCACGTTCGTGCTTCTCTTCTTCGCTAAGTGCAGCCGCGAGCTTGTCAGTGTCTTCGAGCACGATGACGCGAAGCGCGATGCCGATTTGAGGAGCCGCAAGACCGACGCCCGGTGCTTGTCGCATTGCCTGGATCATCGACGCGATTTGCTCCTGAAACTGAGGCGTCTTGATCCTCTCTGGATCGACCTCCGCTGCACGCGTTCGCAAGACGGTGGCGCCTACTTGCACGATTGGTTCAGGGACGTCACGTCCGCAAGATCGGTGCTTCGGAACAGGTGCTGGGGCACACGCAAGCAACGCCAGGAAGGGGAGAGCTAGCGCGATCTTGGGCACGTTGGCCACCGCTCAGAAGTTACCGAAGAGATCCGACACGCGTGACTCGAGCGCCACGGCGATTTTGTAGAGCGATGAAATCGATGGAGACGATTCTGCCCGCTCGATCTGCGAGAGGAGCGAGACGCTCAGTCCCGTGCGCCGTGCAATTTGCTTGAGCGTCAGCTCTTTGTGCTTGCGGAGGTTACGAATGTTCTCGCCAATGGTGCGATGGAGCTGTTCCTCCGGAGTCCGAGAAAGGCCCTTCTTTTCCATAACGCGTGCGACAACAGCGCGAAGTTCATCAACGTTGAATGGCTTCTTGAGATAATCGATCGCTTCGAGCTTCATCGATTCGACAGCGGTTTCAAGGCTCGGGAAACCAGTGAAGATGACGACCGCGACGTCGCTGTCGATCTTACGGATGCGACGAAGCACTTCAATCCCGTCCATCTTGGGCATCATGACGTCGAGGATCACCAAGTGATACCCTTTGCGAATTTCTTCCTCGACCTGTGTCGGATCGGAAAGCGTCTTGACGACAAATTTGTCGCGTTCCAGAAGGGTCTGCACGTACTCAAGGATCGAGCGATCGTCGTCAACGACCAGCACGCGGACCTCGGGGATTTGCTCAGGCTTGTTGGATTCGGTCGTCATCGCGGCCCGATTGTGTGTCGAGGCGGGAATTTCAGCAACACTGAAACTCCGTATTCGCTCGTTTCGGTTGACCCATTGACGCACCCTGCCTACTAGTCGCTGCCTTCTCGGGGCGTAGCGCAGCCTGGTAGCGCACCTGGTTCGGGACCAGGGGGTCGGAGGTTCGAATCCTCTCGCCCCGACAAACATGGGCGCTTGGCTTCGCAGATTTCATCGGCGGGGCCTTGCGCGGGGCTGCCTGGGATCTCGTTTGCGCGCCTCGCTTACTTCTTCTTCGCAGCGTCGATATCCGCAAGGCACGCACTATCGAAGAGGACCGTGTTGCCATCCTTCACGGCGCGCGTGATGAACTCGCGTAGCGAATCGACCCCTTCGTTGCTGTAGTACATGATGCACTCGGAATTGTTGCAGTGCTTGCCGTTGGCTGTGTCTTGATGCTCGCTCTTGAGCGCGATGCCATTGTTGACGAGCCCAATCGCATGCGACAGCTCGTGAATGAGTGTGGTTTCGCCGGCGAAGTTCGCAGTAGCTACCGGTAATTTGCCTGTCGCCCCGACCGAGTCCATGACCGGCTTGAACATGCCAATGACGCCCGTGTTGCCGAGCGATACACCGAGCACGTCGTTGCGGGTGCCGCTGCTGTCTTTGAAATAGCCATCGAGAAACACGACGTAGAAAGTGACGCTCGACGAGGTGCCCTTTTGGTTTCGATGCTTGTCGGCGATCGCGAGCATTTCGTCGCTGGAAAACGTGGTCGCCGTGACGTCGCTCAACTGCTCCATGTCGCCATCTGAAGAAGGAATCGTCACCTTCACGGACGTATCGTTGAAAAGGCGCTCGAGATTGGAGCGTGTGAGCTGAAAGAGCGGTTGTCCGCGCCCGGAGGTCGGCTTTGCCGTCGGCACATAGTCAACTTCGATGACCAGTGAAGTGACAGCCGGGTCGAGCGCCGATGTTGCAGGCTTCGCGCTGCTGCACGATAGGAGGACGAAGGAGAGGAGGTGGAGCCACCGCATGGGATCGAATACGGCCGCAGGCGACAACCTCATAAGCCGAACTCATCCCGGTTGTCGTGCCTACTTCGATACAACCGAATCGCAGTCAATTTTCCCCGTGAGGACAGCGCGATTGCCGACGACGGCCTGTCCAACCTTGAGTGCCTGCCACTTCGCCACAGGCACCTTGCACTCGTCCGATGCGCTCGTTTTCGTATCCTTCACGGTAACGATGTAGTTTTCCGCACGAGAGCCTTCGCGCTCGCAACTGATGCATGTGCCGGTGCGCAGTGCGGGAACGGCTGGCCAACTCGGAGCGGACTCCTTCGCACCGTTGGCTTTGAGTGTGCGCGCGACTTTCCAAGCCGTGATGTCGTAGTCACACTTGTCGCTCATCTTCGGGACCGATTTGTACTTCGGCGTGCACTCTTTCGACTCCTTGAAGGTGCCATCACCCTTGTCCTTGCGTTTCACCTTGCAGTCCTCACCGTCGGCAACCTTGTCACTCCCGCGTTCCTCTTTTCGGCGTGAGAGCTCGCGACCGCCACTTGGAATTTCGTCGCACCAAGCGCTTCGGCGCTCGAGGCCGTAAGTTTCGACTGCAATCGTGCGTTCCCACGTGAGCGATGCCACCTCGAGCTGCGCCTTTTTCTTAATGAAGAGCGCCACGACGACAACCGCAATGAGCAAGAGCAGGGCTCCGACGACGCCGATGGCGAGCCATGAAGTTTTCTTCGGTGGAACGGGCATTGCGGGAGCGGGCGGCACTTGGCCTCCCGGGCTCTGAAATTCCCTCTTCGCGTCCTGGATGTTCTCGCCTTGAAACTGGGCGTGCTCATCGCGGACTTGCTCTTGTCGCGTTCGAACCTCGGCCGCTTTGTCGAGCGGTGAGCCGCATTGGCCGCAGCACTTCGCGCGCTTGCTGTTGCTCGCTTTGCAGCTCGGACACGCAACGTCCGCGCCTACAAATTCGTGATCTTGTACTGCGACCTTTTCGCTGTCGTCGGGAAAGTAACGCGCACTAGGATCTTGGGGCGACCCGCAGCTTGCGCAAAAGCGGTGGGTGAGTCCGAGTAGCTTCTTTTGTCCGCAATACTTGCAGTCCCAGAGCATTTCGTAGGTCGCGCCGTCACTCATGAAAGTGATGATATCGCGCAATCTTGTAGCAACAGCAAACCAGGACTATCGAGACACTGTGAGTCAAACGAAACGCAGGCTTTTGGGAATCGCGGGAACAATCGTTGTCCTACTTGGGCTCATCGGTTTTGCCAGTCGACGTTCCGATCGCAAAGCAAAGTTGCTGCGGAAATTCTGCGAATCGGTCGCTGTCGGGGGCGACGCCAACAAGATCGACGAGATGGCGAAGCAGGCTGGATTTCAACCCGCGGCGATGCCGCTCGCAAGTGCCAAGCCAGGGGAAAAAGAGACCCTCGTTTGGGACGGCGTTGGGAGTACGAACCGCGCCTGTGTCGTCAGGCATGTTGACGGTAAGGTCGTAACGGTGAAGGTCGTGAACTCGGACGACTAGCGAAATGCGACGCGGTGGTTCAAAATTTGTACCGCACGCCAAGTCCAAATAGATCAGCAGTAGGCTCATATTTGCCGCCATTGACGGGCTCGAAGTCTGCGTTCCCTCTCAACGGGTTGATGCGTGGAACTTTCGCGGTCGCCGGATCGACGTACACGCTGCTCGCAAAAAGGTGAGCGTAAACGGCGTCGAGGGCCCAGTGCTTTCCGATGTGCAGCGTTCCTCCAAGGGAGACCGTGACCTTCTCGAAATCGAGCGCTTGGAGTGACAAATACGCGCGAGGCACCGCACTCTCTTCATAGCTGATGCCAGCGCGAAGATCGGTTTCATAACCGAGAATTTTCGTTCTCACTTCGCCGCCGGCGCGAAACGACTGCGCGTCCTGAAACTCGCGCGCGATGCTCAACGACGGGAGCTTTGCATCGGAAGGAAGGCCGACGACGCCTTTAAGGCTCACGTGTTGCTGGACTTCGATCGTTTTGTGGATCGACCAGAATTCGCGAACATAGGCAATCTCGAAACGCACTTCGCTTGAGGGCCTAAGCTCGACCCCCAAGCGTAGAATCGCTGGAAATTGAAACCTGAAGGACGCGTCCTGGCCGACTTGCTTCGCGTTGTCGAAAATCGAAGCGGTTGGTAGCCGGAGCTTCAGCGTAGCGGGAGTGTTCAACCATATTGGCAGCTGCGTGCTGACTCCAACGCGTACGACTTTGGACGGAACGTAGGTCACGCCTGCATTTGCCGTGGGCGCGAAGAAGGGGCCGGCGAACACGCGAGCGGCGCCGTCATATTCAGGTTGCTCGGGCGCACCAATGAGGCGGTCCTCAGGACTCGCTGTGAAAGTTCCATCGGCCCGAAAGTAGCCCGCGAGGGCCATCACGCCGGCGCCAAAACGTAACTTCTCGTGCGCTTTATACGCTACCCATACTCCGGGAATGCCAAGTAGACCCTCGAACGATCCAACACTGTAGCGACCAGGTGAGGGCTGTCCGTTGACCGTAGCGTCGAAGCTCGCGAGGGCTACGTAGGGCGCAATAAGTCCACCCGCGACCGTCCACTCTTTGTTCTTCCCGAAGTTATAGGACGCCGCCATCGTCGGGATCGGCAAGAAGGGTGAGTGGCCGTTGATCGTGCTCTGCGAGAACTGCGCAATGTTGCCATCGCCGTCGCGCACACGGAGTTCGCGCGTGTAGTTCACGCTGAACCGAAGCCAGGAGGCGTCAAACAGAGTGCCGGTGCCGGCGTCGGCGAGGCCGGCGGGGTTGTACCAAATGGAATGCAGGTCATCGGCACCGGCAACAAACGCGCCGCCACGCCCCATTGGACGAACACCGCGATCTGAAAAATAGAGGCCCGCGGCGTTGGCGGTGCCTGGCGTGAGACAAGGCAGGCTGACCGCTGCGATGGTGGCGAAGAACGCGCGCGATAGCGGGTTTGGGTTCATCGCGTGGCTTGTCGAATCACTTCGTAGACCTGTTCGAGTCCGCGGCCTTTATCGAGGCAGAACTCACCGACCTCTTTGCTGACGTTCTTGTAGTCGGGGCTCGCGAGCTTCGCAGTCGAAGAGGGATCACTTCGGTTGACCTCGGTGGCGACGTTCGAAAGGGTGTCCAGCGGCGACGGCTCCAGGGCGGTCTTGGTTGCGACGGCGCGACGCAGAAGGACGACCATTGCCTCGTTCGGGTCGAGCTCCTTGTGGCACACGCGGTCGCCGTTTGCATTTCGTCCGCGGGCGAGAACGCGAGACAAAAGGCCGATGGCAGCGTCTGCGACGGATGTTCGAATCGTGCGACCACGGCTGTCGAGTACGCGTGTTCCAACGAGGGCGCGAGTGGCTCTGGTTATCGGAATACGGGTCGAATCATCGCTAAGCGATTGAAGCATGTCCGTTATGCCCGCGAGCGTGCTCGCCATCGCATCGTGTTCGGTGTCGGAGAGTAAGTAGACAAGAAAATTGCCCAATTGCGTTCGGACTTCCGGGTCCTTT
>JAHFDY010000220.1 GCA_023248735.1 Myxococcales bacterium | reverse complement strand
AACGTCCTTGCCGCGGGTTGCAGCAGCTCGCAAGCCACGGGCGACGCTTCCGTCGCCGACGGCGGTGATGCCTCGACCGTGACAAGTGACGCGAGCGCCAGCGATGCTGGCGACGCCGTGGCCCAGGACGCGCCCGCAAGCGACTCGGTTGCGGCCGATCCATTGAGCGAGCAAGCGTTATGGAACCGCATCGACGCCAAGGCGTGCGACACGACGCAGTTCACTTCGGACTCGGGTGCGGTCGCCATCTCTGACGCGGCGTCGTACTTTCTCGGCACGTTCAAGAAGGGCGCCGACGGCACGTGGGCCGGACGTGAGTACTGGTTGCTCTACGCAACCCCTGACTGGCTCAAGAACAAGGGCAAGGATTGTCGCGTCGTCTGGGATGCAACCGTAACGGAAACCACGACGTCAACATGCGCAGCATGCGACAAAGCGTTAACCGTGAAAGCCGCACTCAACGCGAGCGAGACAACCTGCGCTGCCGAGCTTTACAAAGGTCAAGAGACGTACACCGTCACTTATGAAGTCGACGTCGCCGCAGATGGCGCCGGACAGTTCTTCTTCTCGAAGAGCAAGAAGACCCTTGGCGCGGGCTACTTTAAGTCAGACAGCATCGGCTACTTGTCTGCACACCAATGCCTCTACTTTTGACGGTCGATTAACGCGCAGTCGCTCAACAAGGGGCCGTACTCTCGGGGTCAGGGAGATTGACCATGAGGAACCCGACTGTTCGGCGCTCGGTTGCCGTTGCAATTCTTTTTGCAACACCGTCTGCTACATTTTTTGCGTGCGGCGATTCGGCCGCGCCAGCCGACGGTGGCACGACGCCGGACGCGACCTCCCCGGGCGTTGACTCAGGCGTCGATGCGAGCGGAATTCAGGATGCGTCTGACGGTGGCGCAAAGGCCGAAGGTGGCAAACCCGACGGTGGGCCAAAGCCCGACGGTGGGCCCAAACTTGACGGTGCACCGGTCGACGGTGGAGCGAGTGCGACGATTGTGCATGTGCCCTCTTCGGTCGGCGGGACGACGGGGTTGGCCGTCTCGATCGGCGTGCCGGCAAAGGCGCGTTTCTCAAGCGGCAAGGCACCCGTCGTGGTCCCGTTCGCCGGCGGCTGGGACGCCAAGGGTATTGGAATCGCCGACAGTTACCAATTAGAGAGCGCTGGCTTCATCGTTGTTCAGTTCAACTTCCCTGGTGGTGGCACGGGCACGATGCAGAGTGGTGGCACGGCGGACGCACGTGGTCCGAATGCGCTTGCCGGTGCGCGCGACGTTGCCAAGTTCGCGATGGGTCTAGTCGCCGACAGCAACGGCAAGTTCCTCAAGGACTACACTGGCAATGTAACACCATCGACTACGAATATAGGCTTCATTGGTTCCTCGAATGGTGGCAACGGAACGTTATCGACAGCGGGCTTGCACGGCACCTCAATCCCCGCGCTCAAGTGGATCGTCAATTGGGAATCACCTGTCGGAGACGGCGCTGCAATGGCCGAAGCGGGTGCAAAGGGCGGCCCTCAAAACCCCGGATACAGCGACCAGACCGGCGTATTCGACTACACGAAGCTCAAGTACTCGAGCACGCTCAACATCAACAAGACGGGTACCCCCATAAGCGGCGGTTTCTACATCGACGTGAACAGCAGCAATACCTTCGACACGGGTGACTTCCAGACATATCCGGGCTTCGACGATGCGCAGACCAAGGCGTATTACTCGGTCGGAATGATCAACGCCGCAGTTCAAAAGAGCATCTTCCCTACCACTCCCCCTTCGCATCTCTCAAGCGCCGCGGAGACAGCAACGTGGTGGAGCTCGCGCGATGCGGCGAACAACATCAAGCAAGCACTCGTCAATTTTCCGAACCTTTTCTTCATCGTCGAAGCGTCCGTCGAAGACCACGTGCAGGTCGCCGCCGATCACCCGCACGTGTTCGCGCAATACGACGCCATGCGCAGCAACGGTGGCAAGTTCGTGCGCCTATGCGCTGATCGTGCGTACCTCGAAGCTGCGGCGGGCAAGAGCGTCCCCGAAGCGATGGACAACGCAGCCAATACCGCCTTCACACGCGCGAATCTTCGAAACAGCGTCAATCCGGAAGTCGTCGACACCGCAGTCGCATTGCGAGCTGCTGCGTGTGAGCTTGCGGATCGGGCAGAGACGAACAATTTGTCAACCAACTTGACTGCCGTTGTCACGCCGTAGCGCCGCGAAGTGAGACGCGCTTTCCCGACGAAATTGGGGCGAGATCCGCGAAAGTTCGCGCCCGGGATTCAATCTGCACCATGTGCCAGCAACGAACCCCCGGCGTCTCAATTGCGAAATGGCGTCAATTCGTATGCTCAATTGGGCAAAAGGCGCCAATTCGCACATAGAAGGTTTCCTGGCCTATCTTTTGGTCCTAGGCTCCAGCGCAAGCGCATGAACGTGCCCGGTCGCGTCCTTTCTTTAGCCAGCTTGTTGAGCCTCACCCATTGTAGTGGGGTGTTCGATCTTGGCGCGAGCGAAACCGGATTGAACGCGCCGAACGATTCGGTCGTCTTGGCAACGGATAGCGCGGAATGCCCCGCTCGCTTCGCGACGTCGGCGAGCGAAGCGCAGCCGGACGGTACGGCTTGCGGAGAGTTCGCTTTCGGTGTCGACCAGGTCCTTTTGCGGCGCACCTCGAGGCACACCGAGATCGAAACGGGGAGCAACGGCGACGCAGTCGTCAAGTATGTTGATGTCTTCGACGAGGCGGGCAAGCTGCGATCGCGCACGATCGATCGCTGGGAACGCGGCTTTCTCGAGTCGACAAGTACCGAGTCGCGTTGGCTTCCAGCCGGCGTGAACCTTCCAGGCCCCGATGGTTTTCCCGCAACGTGGAAGACCACGTTTGCATATGACGCGAGCGGCCGACGTATTTCAGCGAAGTTTGACCGTGCGATCGATGGTGCTCTCGAGGCAGAGCACACCTGGAGTTACTACCCGAGCGGGCGTGTCCACGAACACGTGCGCCACGGCAACGAGACGTCTCTACAGGAGGTCGGTGAGAGTTCACGCTGGGTTCTCGAAGTATTCAATGAGGCGGGCCAACTCACCAGCCGCCTCGACGACACGTCGACGGGCGAGCAGCACGCCTATGCCTCGGGTGGCCTTCGGGTCGTCTCCGAGCAAGTCGCGCTCGGTGTCGTCACGCGCCGCGATGAGTGGACAATGCTCGACGCCAGTCGTCCGGCCCTCCACAAGCGCTTCGAAACGCAGGCCGGCCACCCGGAGCCGATTGCGCCAAGGCTCACACTCGAAGAGCAGTTCGAGTACCGCAACAGCCAGCTGAAGCTCCACACTGTATGGGAGCTCGTCAACGATATCGTTCATACGATTCGGTACGACTACGACGAAAACGGTCGAGAGCTTCTGATGATCGAGGCTGATCCCTCGTCCCACTGCACGCGCGCCTCGATGTACGATGGCCACGGAAACGCGCTCCAGGTGCGAACGGACTGCAACGAGAACTGGTTCGATGAAACCACCAGCGGTTGGAACGCGAGCAATCAAATCGTTTTTGCCGAACGACGCTGGACGATCGACGACAAGGTACGCATCGCGCGCGCCGAGTACACCTACAACCGTTGTGGGGGCCTCATCGAGACCGTATCGAAGGTCGACGGCAGGATCACGAGTAGCCATGCGGTTTCGTACGAGTCGCGCGGCTTGATCGCGGCGGAGACCAACGGACTGCTCTCAAAATCGCCGACCGTGATTTACGATTACGACGCCAAAGATCGCCTGACCTCGCGCAACGCAGACCACTGGACATTCGATGAAACGGGCCGATTGAGCGAGCGGGCCTACGGTGTTCCGAAAACTCTGGAAGAGGGCTTGGCGCCCGTCGCGCGCATCTCATATCGCTACGACTGCTCGATTCCACACTGAGGCACGAGCGCATTTTATAGGCGTCGCTGGTACTCCATGCTTGCGCCGAGGTGGCCGAGCACGCGAGCCTCGAGACACGCAGGAGAGCCGGGCTCCACGACACGACAGTCGTCACCCCTCACCGAATAAATTAAGCACGGGTACTGGCCGGGAACCGAAACGTCGAGCGCCGAGCATCGAGACCCACCATTGCCCATGAAGCGCATGAACGGCGGCTTGTCCTGAAGAACCGTCAAGCGTCTTAACACTTCGGGACCCATGCGTGCTTCATCACCGTCAAGCAAGTGGACCGTTTGCGGAGGGTGGTGACAACAACGACCACAGCCGACACAGTCGGCGCCACCCACGTCGGGTGCTCCCGCCACCGGTGCTAGGCGACGTTGATCTTCTGAATTGGCCATGGCGACGATGCGAGGTGCACTGCAACTTGGCGCAACTGCGTTCTGACGTCCGAGGCGTGCGGACGCTTCCCTGGATCGCGACGGAGACATCCGCGAAGGAGCTCCGCGAGTGGTCGCAAAATCGGATCCTCAGCAAGGCCGGAAACGATGGGGGGATCACCATCATGCCCAAGGTGTCGCGCGATCAACTGAAGCTCAGTGTCGGCGTTGAAAAGCACTTGACCGGTGAGGGCTTCGAACGCCGTGCACGCAAACGCGTAGATGTCCGCGCCCATCGGCTCCGGCGTTGCCTCCGGCCCTGTGACCCACACTTCCGGAGCTCCGTACGAGCCCGTCGCACAGCCAGGACGAATGTGTCGTCCAGCGAGTCCGAAATCTACAAGCACCCCCTCGCCGCTGTTGCGAAGGACGACGTTCGAAGGCTTGATATCGAGGTGAGCAACGCGGACCTGGTGCATCGCTGCAAGACCGGCCAGCACGTCATCGAGAATGCGCATGGCGCGTGGAACATCGAGCGTCCGCGACTCGATCAGCTTTTCGAGGGTCGTCCCCTCGACGAGCTCCATGACCAAAATCGGCTTTGGCTTCGCGCCCGCATCAAATGTAACAAACCGCGCCAAATTTGGATGCCCCGGCAACGCGAGGAGCGCCGACGCTTCGTCGCGGAACATGGTTAAGAAGTCTGACTCCGACACGCTGCGCGCCGCCGTCGCCGAGTACTCGGGTACCTTGAGCGCAAAAAGCTCTGGCGCCTTCTCGTGGCGTTCTTCAATTCGCTTGACGATAAATACGGAGCTCACACCGCCTGTGCCAAGTGGCCTTACCACGTAGAAACCGCCGATCGTACGCCTCGGGGGCAGCCACGCAGGGAGCGACTCGATCACCTTGAGCGAAACGCTGTCACGTTGCGCAAGATCAATCGGCAACTCACAAATCGTCCACAACACCGACGTAACGAGCCGCCCGATTGCGCGCGGCAAGTTCCGTGTGAGAACCTCATTGCTATCTGAAATGACTGCGTCCTGGAGCTTGGGCACATTTCCGAGAAGCACTTGCGACACTGCAAACGAAAGCGGCTTGGGGGTTCCCGGTTGATTGGCGGCGGGCACGGTCTCGGGTTCGAGCCGCGCGCGCGCACCCATGGCCAACTGGCTCACGACACCGATGGCAATCTCGAGGGCTTCAATGACGTCGGGCTCGCCTGATCGCTCTGTGCAGAGTGCACGCAAGGATCCTGCGGTCGCGATCGCGTAGAGCGATGCATGCATCTTCGCGAACGCCGCGCGCAGTGCTTCGACGCGACCCGAAGCGTCTTCCACGAGATCGCGAAACAGTTCCTCAAATGCAGCGAGCTTTTCAAGCAGGTCGTCACGCTCGGTAGCCGCTGGCGGAATGGACGAAAGCCGATCGCCCGTTCGGGCCGGCGCGGGTTTGGGCTTCGAGCGACGAACGAACGACGCG
>JAHFDY010000063.1 GCA_023248735.1 Myxococcales bacterium | reverse complement strand
GATTCTCGGCGAGCCCTTGCCCCCACATGACCGAATCACCCACGACCAACATGCGAATCTCTGCGCCCGTACCGATCGCATCGCTAACAAGCGGAGCACTCGCCGACACCGTCTTCGTGAGGCTAGCAAACCCCACCGCGAACGCGATTCCCCACCACTGCTTCATCATCCATCCCCCGCGAGAGCCCAAATGCGTCGACTCCCAACATGTAAGACGGAAGGGCCGTCGAATATTGTTAGAGAAGCGATTGGTTTGGTGTGAGAAAGACGGGCGAGTGTGAGGCCCGTCCCCGAACCCATACAATGACGTATCGTAGCGCACATCGTTCACTCGCTTGACGATCCAGCGATCCTCTTCGATTCGCGATTCAGACGCTCAACTTAAGAAACGTGCGCCACCGACGTAGATCTGTCAGTGTCGACGCACGAGCCCGGCTCTCTTAGTTTTCAATAAGCGCGACGGAAGCGGAAGGAAGCAAGGGGGGGCTCATGCGTACGCGATCTAGCCAAGCGACGGGATTGCTCGGTGCAATCGTACTGACGTCGGCTGCGGTCACGAAGGACGCGCGCGCGGGCTTGCCGCCGAGCAGCGCGACGATCACAGTAGGTCGCGTATTCTCAGACGGCCCGACCGATCTCACCGATAGCGGTGACTCCAAGCTCCAGCACTATCACCCGATGTTCGTGTCGTTCGTGATCAAGAACACGGGCGAGCAGCCCATCACGGGGACCGTCGAAGCAACGTGGCGCGATGACGACACGGGCACGGTCTACTCATCGAACGGTGGATGCAGCTGGACACTCCGCGCGTTTCCTATCGGCGGATCGCTGACTGGAATCGTGTGCCTTCCAGCGCGTGTGGGTCGAGGCAAGATCACGCTACGCGTGAATCAGACCGCGCCGGGCATGAACGAAAAATTGGCGGAATCAACGCGACCGATCGAGATTGGCGAAGATCTCGTCTGGCTCCTTCGTGGGTTTAAGGCGAATGAGATCGCTTCGCCGAGAAAAGATACCGTTCGAGCATGGGCCTCGACGCAACGCCCAGCGGTGCTGAAGTGGGTCCCGGCTGCGAAACGGCAAATCAATCAGAACGCGCCACCTCCCCCGAAGGGCTTCAAGCCGCCGTCGCCCATCGTGCCCGCACACTATGACGTCGTGACGCCGAGTCGACTTGTGTCGTCCGATTCAAACCTAAGCATGCCCGACGTGGAGCAAGGGCAGACTCGGACCCTCAATCTAAGTTCAAAGTTTCGGTATATGCCAAGCGATCCGGAGCCCTTTCTGCTCACGGCAAACATCGCCAACGACGGCGGCCAGCACCTCATCTCGCAAGGAACATTGAAGTTCGTGCTTGATAAGATCTCCATGGTAGCCGAAAAAATTGCGCAATACGAAGCGCCGATCCCTTTGGTTTGGGACGTTCTCAATTGGGCAACAGACAACACGGTCAACGTTCTCCTGTCAGCACTCGCCAACAATTGCGATGGACCTCTCACGTCGACGAACATCCTGCTCGGATCTAAAGGGCTTCGTCAGCTCATCGATCGGGGAACGATGGATCTTAAGGCACAACCGACCTTCGTTCAGAAGATTGAGGGCGCCAACAAATGGGGGCAGGCGAGTCTCGGCGGCCTTGTGGATACCGCATACGGCATCTACGACGTAACCTCGCTCATGAAAAGCTGGCCCTGCAAGAAGCCCGACTACACCCTCAATGCGCTCATCCAGCGCGACATGACCGAGCTCGATGTATCGCCCGCGCTGGCACAGCTTGCACCCGGTCAGAAGCAGATTTTTCGCGTCACCGCCGTGCGCGATGGAAGCAAAGTGCTCGATCCGTCTGCGGCGCAGAAGAACCTTCCGAGGGTAACGTGGTCGACCACGCACGACATCAACGGTCGCACGTTTGGAACGTTTCGCGTGATCGACAACACGACCGTCGAGTACACACCACCGCCACCACCGTGGACCGCGTACCCTTCGCAGTTCGTCGGTGTTCGCGCGACCGTCTCATACAACGGAAAAACCTTCTCGACGATTTCGCTCGTCGATTGGATCGTCCCGCCGCCAGTGAGCGTTATCCGCGCTGCAGTGGGCACTCGGCCATAACTCGCTCGTCGCATCGCGGGTTGGACAAGTCTTGAACAAAACCGATTTGGCCTCGCCACTCGGCGTTTCGATCCCGACGATTACAGAGTGGCTATCGGTTCTCGAAACATGCCATCGCAAGGCGTCTCTGACTTGCTAACGATGCGCTAGGCTCTCGGCATGCAGACCTTGTCGCATGCGCTTCGGGCGAAACTCTTTGCGTCCCTTGGGCTCGCATCGGTGGCGTGTGCCGCTAGGAGGCTGGAGGGCCCGCCGCAAGTGAAGCCCGTCGTGTCTGCGGCACCTCTTGCGGCTGCGGCTGATCTGCCCAAACCTTCGCCGACGCCGTCCTCACAGGTCCTCGAAGCGCCGCCCGCGCTCTTGCTCGCCAATCAACGACTGATCGATTGCGGCAAGGACTCATTCGTTGACTCGGTGTGCCGTCCACAAGGGGCTGAACTTCGATTTCACTACGAACCGCCATTCGAACGCTGCACTCTCTCCGACACATTCGACCCGGCACTCTCGCGTCGCGCTCTTGTGAGCGAACGCGGCAAGAAGCACCCACGGATGTGTTGCTACAGCATCTGCTCAGCGAAGGAGACCGCTGCTGGGATAGCTCCATTTCCGTCGAAAACAGATCCTCCCTCGCGCGATCAGGAGGATTGCGAGGGCATATTCATTGAGGGGAACTGCGCGAGACCTGACGTGTGGACCGGCAGGCGACACTACGCAACGCCGTTTGACGGATGCGCCCAGAGTGACCGGTTCGCGCTTGAGCAATCCCGCCGCGAAGGCCTCTGTTGCTACGCTGCGTTTTGCCAACCGCATCCACGTGGCCGCGCGCTGCGTGATGGCGACGGCTCGATCTGTTTACCTGATGTTGCGTTGCATTTGCTGAACGACCCGAAGGGCGAGCCGGCGTGGTGGCTCGATACGGCGCGCGCCGAGCATGCTTCGATCGCAGCGTTCAAGCGGCTTTCATTCGAACTGCGCGCTCTCGATGCGCCGCGAGCGCTCATTGTCGAATGCGCCCGCGCAGAGAGCGATGAAATAGCGCACGCGGAGATCGCTTTTGCAATTGCGGGCTCCCTCGCTGGAAGTGAAGTCGCACCCGGCAGGTATCAAAAGGACTTCAGACGTACGCTTCCAACGTTGCGAGCGCTGACGGTTGAAACGCTGGTTGATGGATGCATCGGCGAAGCCGCGAGCGTGCTTGTGCTGCTTGCGAAGGCCGAGTGCGAGGCGGATGTGCGCATCGCCAACGTACTCAAGCGCATGGCGGAAGATGAAACGCGTCACTCTGCCTTCGCGTGGAGACTTGTCGAATGGGCGATCGAAAAGGACGCATCGCTGATCGAGCCACTTGAAGGTGCCCTTCATAAAGAGACGCAAGAGCTTCGCCTCGCGTGCGAGAACCGCGTCGATCCTGTTCCGAACGCAGACCTCCTGGCGCAACTCGAAACGGTGCGTAACGTCGCTTTACCGATCTTCGATGCCTTGTCGATGCGGTCCGGCTCAGGCCTTGTTCTCCGGCAGCCAACGCTCGCCACGCAAAACGAGTCGAGCCGGTGCGTCGCTTAGGGAATTCTCTACTCGACGCTCGGGACCGCCAGGCATGGCCGGATCGTTATCGACCGAGTGGCGTAACGATGCGTGGCCCACCACCACCGCCAGGGTTCCCGCCGCTGGCATCGTCGTCGTCCCACACGCAGTCTTGCATGCTGTATTGGCATTCGCATTCTTTGTCGTACGTGCCGTAGCAAGTCGCGGTTCGCGCGCTGCCGTCTGGTGAAGATACGGTCAACATGACCTCGCAGTTGCCACCCTCTCTGCATGTCTGCGCGCCGCCACCCTCGTCACCACCGCCACCGGTGTCGTCGTTGTCGTCTTTGCCATCCTTGTCACTCAGGGCGATCGCTTTCGCTTGCTTTGGCTTTGCGACGAGCCCGCCAGGAGCCTTGACCGTGGTTGGGGGCTTTTTGACGATTGCTGCCTTCAACTCTGACGCCTCTGCCTCGACGTCCTCGCGTGGTGCGCTGCCGCTACAGCCCGCAACACAGAAACTCACCAAGAACGCGATACCGATGTACTTCACCATGAAACGACCTCCACGCAACCCTACGCATGAGGGCGCGGAATCTTCCCCAACCGTTTCACAAGGGTGTCGCAAGTTGTGCCAAGCTGCGCAAGTTGTGGAAACACAAAGCAGCGGCGGCCTCCCGGATGAGCGCCACGTGGGCGGCCCTATGGAAGAGCCCCGTTGCGCACATCGCACATGCTGAAAAAGTGCTTGTATCTGAGTCTGTAGGCCATGCTCTATTTGAGTTTTCTAAGTTTTAACTACATATTACTCAAATGGCCTATCCGCGTGTATTGACCGATGAGCTGCAAAAAGCCGCGCGTCATTTCCCTGCTGTCGTCGTTACCGGTCCCCGAAGGTCAGGAAAAACAACGCTGGTCAGGCACGTGTACCCGAAGGCCGCATATCGTTTGCTTGAAGATCCCGATCTTCTCATGCGAGTACGCGCCGACCCGCGAGGGTTTCTCGAAGATTTGCCAACGCCCGCGATCCTTGATGAAATTCAAAATGCGCCCGAGCTCTTCGCATACGTCCGAACGTTGATCGACAAGGCACCCACCAAAAAGGGAAGGTGGTTTCTCACCGGTTCGCAGGAAGCACCTCTGATGCAAGGGGTCACCGAGTCGATGGCGGGGCGAGCAGCGTTGCTCGAGCTTTTGCCTCTGTCGATCGAAGAGGCGCCAAAGGTGTCGCTCCTTCTAGGAGGCTACCCCGAGGTGCTGGCGAAACCACGCTCGCGCGATCTTTGGTTTCGTTCGTACATTCAGACGTACATCGAACGTGACGTACGGCAGCTGCTTGCCGTGCGCGACTTGTCGACGTTTCGACGCTTCATGTCGCTCGTCGCATCGCGGGTTGGACAAGTCTTGAACAAAACCGATTTGGCCTCGCCACTCGGCGTTTCGATCCCAACGATTACAGAGTGGCTATCGGTTCTTGAAACAACCGGCATCGTATTGCTCGTGCCGCCGTATTTTGAAAACTTAGGCAAACGCCTCATCAAGAGTCCAAAACTGTACTTGGTCGATTCGGGGCTAAGCTGCCATCTTCTCGGCATTGAGTCGGAGCGAATGCTCGAGAACTCTCCATTTCGAGGTGCACTCTTCGAAGGCTTCGTAGCGGCAGAGCTTCTGAAAGCCCAGGTCAATCGAGGGCACCGCCGCGAGCTTTACTATTTCCGCGATCAGCAAGGCCTCGAGGTCGATTTTCTTCTGCCTGAGAGAGACGCGCGATTTGCGATCGTGGAAGCGAAAGCATCGCGAACGATCACGCCTTCAATGGCCGACGCAATCGTAAGGCTGCGGTCGAGCGCAAAGAGCAAAGTGACTCGTAGCTTCATCGTTCACATTCAATCGAAGACGAATGTCACGCGTACGGTTCGCGAAGGGGTGTCGGCGGTCAGCCTTCGTGAATTGATTGAACGCACATTCAATATGTAAATCGAGTGGCGGTCACGTGGCGTGGAACAGGGACTGATCGAGCGTCACGCCGCTCGACGCTTCTCCCCCGCGCTTCGCCCGCGAACTTCAGAAGGGGTTTCAAACGACGCGGCTACTGGTCGCTCTGGTGGTGAAATGCGACTAAGCATCGTGACGCGTTTCATCACTCTGGCTATTGAAGATCGAAGTGTTGCGCCCTAGAGCCAGAACAGACGAGGTCACTTGAACGGTCAAACCGAACTCACAACAAACTGTTGCATCGTCGGAGGCGGGCCAGCAGGAATGATGCTCGGGTTCCTGCTTGCAAGAGGCGGCCTGAAGGTCGTGGTGATCGAAAAACATGGGGACTTTCTCCGAGATTTTCGGGGCGACACGGTGCATCCATCTACGCTCGAGCTGATGCACGAGCTCGGCGTTCTCGACGAGTTTTTGGCGAGACCTCACCAAGCTGTTTCCCAATTTGGAGGAGGCTTCGGAGATGAACAGATCATCTTGGCGGACTTCTCTCGCATCAATCAACGGTGCAAGTACATCGCGTTTATGCCTCAGTGGCACTTCCTAGATTTCCTCGCAGAGAAGGCTCGGCAGTACCGCGGGTTTTCGCTGCGAATGAACACCCAAGCCGTCGACTTGATCCAAGAAGAGGGGCGCACGGTTGGCGTAGTGGCTAGAACGGATGATGGCCAAACCTTGCGCATAAAGGCCGATCTAGTCGTTGGAGCCGATGGGCGAGCTTCCATCGTTCGCGAACGCGCGAAATTGGAAGTGATCGATATCGGGGCGCCAATGGATGTGCTGTGGATGCGTGTCTCGCGCAAACTTCAGGACCCACTCGAAACGCTAGGAAGAGTCTCTGCGGGTGCCATCTTCATCATGCTCAACCGCGGTGATTTTTGGCAGTGTGGCCTTGTCATTCCGAAAGGCGGACTGCGCGCGCTGCAGGACGAAGGCATTGAAAGCCTTCGAAGGCGGATCGCAAGTCTCGCTCCGTTTACATCCGACCGAGTCTCCGAGTTGTCCTCCTGGGACGACATCAAGCTTCTGACCGTCAAGGTTGATCGGTTGAGAACGTGGTACCGAAACGGCCTGCTGTGCGTCGGTGACGCTGCGCATGCGATGTCTCCAGTAGGAGGCGTTGGTATCAACCTTGCGATTCAAGACGCCGTCGCAGCTGCCAATATTTTGTATGAGCCCCTAAAAGAAGGCCGGTGCTCGGAAGATGATTTGCGCAGAGTGCAAGAGCGGCGCACTTTCCCCACCCGGATGACGCAAGGTCTGCAGATCGCGATCCAGAACGTGATCATCAAGCCCACCCTTGAAAGCGACAAGCCGATTTCAGTTCCTTGGCCTCTGCGAATTTTTCAGCTCGTACCGAGGGCACGTGCGATTCCGGCAAAGATCATGGGCGTTGGGTTCCGCCCCGAGCACATCCGGACGCCCGAAGTGACGTCTTGAGGTCATCACGGTGTGCCGTCGAGCTCAGCGCAGGACAGACGCAATCGCTGCCCGTCGCACTGCGCTGCGCGAGCGAACTTCCGAGAGTTGATGAGGCCTAAGTTTGGCCCTTCACGTTGATAGTCGCGATTGTTGACAATCAAAATTGTTGACGTTTATTTGTGAAGGGTGGGCGCAAGTGCCCGCCCCCTGGCGCGACTACTCACAGCTCACCGAGGACTCCCATCCTGGCATGGGTGCGATGGCGAGCGTTTTTTGGACGTTGGCAAATTCGCTCATACGCTTGGTGGGGTCGGCATAGCGCAATGGGTTGGTCACGATGCCGGTATCGGTGTTGTTTGCAGCCCAGCACTCTGACACGTCGTTCCGCCACACGTTCCCAGACGCGTCGGTATAGGGGGCATCGACTTTTTCGGTGCAGCTGCCTTTGACCTTGCCGACAGTTTTTGCCTTGAGTGATGCAATGGTCGCATTGTCCTTCATGGCGACCGCGCTCGACGCAAACCATGTTGGGTGTGCCGCCTTCATGAGTCTCGCAAAGAACACGAGCTCATCGAAGGTGTTGCTCAAGGCGAGAAACGATCGCGTGGGCAGATTGCCTTGCTCGGTTCCGTACTCGAACATGTGATTCATCGCGTCGTTTGGCGCGACGTCACACGTGGCCATGTACCCGACGGCGAAGGCGGGGGCGCCATTGGACGTGATCAGCTGATTGAACGTGCCTTTCACGTTCGCGCAGTACGCTGAGTGTGAAATGCGATCTTGCAAGATGTGGAGGTAGATCCCCATGCGTGCGATCTCGTGAGGAACGGTCGACTGCACGTTCAAGGTTGAGCCCACGGCGGACGGCAGCGAGATACGACCGGTGCCAGCAGCGAGCTTGGATGCAAGATCCGCGGTGGTCGCTGTGACGGTGCACTGACCGTTCGAGTCGCAGGTCACTTGAAGTGGAGCCAACCCAGTGCTTCCCGCAACTTGAAGGCCGGGCCCTAGCGACTCGCCAGTGATCGGGACACCCGATGTGTAGCAAGAGGTTGACGCAAAGAGGGACGCTTTGCCATTGATAGTGCTGCTCGTTGTGTAACCGCCGTTGCACAATTTGTAGCTCGACCCAGTTTGAAGGGCCCAAGCGCGCGCGGCATAAGTTGTCCCCTCATAGATCGTCGTCGTGTCAGGAACGGCGCCGGGAACTTTCGTGGTCCAATCGTATTGGGTCGTTGCAGTTGAAGGATTGCTGCTCGGGTAGCCTCTCCCGAGCGGGAAGTATCCGTTGACGCCCTGAGCTGCGTGTTCATTCGCTGCTGCCGTTGCCGCTCGGCCGGTGTCAGATGTCGTGTCGGTGAAGGCGGTGTTCGCAAATGCGGTTGAGAGATGGAAGAGCGAGCCACCGAAGTTGTTCGTTCGCGTGAGACCGCTCAAATCGATTGGGTAGAGGGTCGCATCGGCGATCTCTTTTCCACACTTCGTCATTGGCTTGAAAAGGCCAATGTCTGTGGCTTCGTCGTATGCGGCGAGCCAGTACGCGACCTGTGGCAAGTAGCCGAGCGCAACGGCAAGGTTATAGGTTTCGTCGATGTGATACGTGCTGTGAGGCGCGCCGACGCCGGCAGGTGGAGCCGCAAGATTGTTTTGCGCTACGTTCGCAGCCACAGCCGCGCCGCAGTTCGCCGTAACCGTTGGATCGCACTTGTTGACACAGTTTTTCCACTTGTACGGCGTGACCGATGAATCGATGCAAAGGTCTTCAAAAAAGGCCGATGCCGAACTCGCCACACCCAATGTCGAAGCCGCCAAAAACCACGACAATACGCTCACACGCATTCTCATTGTCCACCCCTTGCACAAGTTCGAAACGCCCCCGTCCATTCGAAACGCGAATGCACCAAATCAGAAGTTAATGATCTACTCCCCCGGGCGCATTGCAAGCGTGATGTAGGTGGGTACATGTGCTTCGCAGGTGCGACGCAGGTCAGTTTGTCCAGTGCGTTTTCACCCGCGGGCGGGTGTTGCTGACGACGTGCAACGCGAGGCACTTGGATAAATAGTGTCCTCGCGGCGCATTCGTCAACTTTCTGTAAAGTCAACAATCTTCTCTATGTGGGCTGGTTGGGGGTGGGATGTTGTGAGTTTGCGGCGCTGGTTTCCAGATCGCCCCCACGAATTCTCCACATTGTACTGTGCAGGGGGTTGGATGGCCGCCACCCGGATTACTCATTTGATCGCGAAATCAAGCTCGTCGAAAGACTGCTGCAGGCACGGTTGGATGTCATCCTGAAGGCGTAGCCTGAACGCCCAACTTCGGAGCGCTTCGATTCAGATGCAACGAAGTCGAACTATTCCACACTTCGACTTCCGATGGCGCGTGGTCTGGTCCGTGAACAGTGCATCGGTAGAGCTACTCCGGCCGAGCGCGACGTGGAGAGCCCGTTGTTAGTTCATCCTCACCTGGGACAGTCGCGCGTCCAATACGCGGCTTGTTCACCGGCAAAATAGCCTCGCGAAACGCCAAATGCCTACCCAGTCGCACCTTTGCGACGGCCAACGCGTGAGGACTCGTTTGATGGCGCTACACTCGAGGTAAGTGGATCGCGATTCCGTGCAGCGCGCAGTATTTCCGTGGTGGGCGTGGGGACTATCGGTCGCCGCGCACGGCGGAGGCTTTGCGAGTGTGGGCGTCTACATTGTCATCGCCGCGATGCGCGCGCCGCCGCCCCCGGGTCAGTACCTTCCGAACGACAATCGCAGCATTGCCGTTTCGATCGAGTTGCCTGCAGTTTCTCAAACAAGCATCGTGGGCGAACCCACCACAGTTCCGCAAGCGACGCCGCCAATCGCGTTTGGTGGTGCGAAGGTTGCCTACGTCGACATGAAACGCGCGGGCCATGGCGGCGATCTCAAAAGTGATCAGCGCGCGATGAATTATGCCGATCGCGATGATCGCCTCAGTCGGTCGCGCGACATTCGCAGCCACCTCGACAACGAGCAAGTGCAGCGCATGAACGTCGGCAAGAAGCGCGCGTCGTGGGAGGATCGGCGCTCGACCACGAACCCGATGGAACTCACGTTCATCGCGACAGGACCGGGCGAGGTGCAAGAGCGTCGCTCGGTATCGACGGCAATGCCGAGCCAAGGTGTCATGGCATCACGACCTTCGGAGCGTCTCGGTGGTCAACCGGGTGGACCCATGATTCCGGAAGGGGCCAATATGCCCCATCGCATCGAAGGTGCGGATCAACTTGGAACCCGCCACGCAGAATCGGGTCTGGGTCTTCGCAACGCGGCTCCGGGCGACGATCACCGGACCTCCGCGCCGGTGGCAACGGGCAGGCCGCTTGTCACGCAGGCTTCCCCCGCGATTCCGGCGCCCATGCAAGATCGCCCGATGGACAACGTCGATACCGATCAGCAGGTGGTCGCTGACATCCAGAGCACCATCCACGCGAGCTCGTTCGGTGGATCCGCGGGGCAGGGACGCGGCGGCGGCGGTGGTGGTGGTGCATCTGGAGCGGGCGGGACGAATGGCGAAGGAGCGCTCAGTCGCGCACTTGGTCCTGGCGATGGCAGCGTGTTTGACATCTACTCGCGCGATCCAAGGCTCGTCGGATACTTCCGTGGCATCTACGGAAGGATTCATCCGCTGTGGCAAAACGCTTTCCCGAAGAGCGCTGCGCTCGAAATGAAACAGGGGCAGGTCACTTTGGAATTCACGATTTCAGCCGATGGGCATGCGACCGTGCATTGGCCACCCTTAAGACCAAGTGGCATTGACGAGTTTGACCGCAACTGCGCCGATGCCATTCGAAGGGCCGGCCCTTTTTCTCCGATTCCTCCGGAGCTCGGCCGATCGAGCTTGAGGATTCGAGCACCATTCGTCGCTTCGAATCCGGTTGTGCGGTGACCGCGTTATCAGTGGCCGCTGCCCGAATGCTGCCTACTTCGCGCTGATGCGAACTTCCTTGATGCGTGTTGGCGTTGCCGGCGGCTCGCCCTTGACGATGTTGTTCAACACGTCAGACCCCGAGGTCAACTTGCCCCACACGGTGTATTGCTGGTCGAGGTTCGTTGCGGCAGCGAACGTGATGAAAAATTGCGAGCCGTTGGTATTGGGCGAGGACGTGCGCGCCATGCCAAGCACACCGGCGGCGTCGAAGTTCAGTGTGGGCACGACTTCGAGGACGAATTTGTAACCTGGCCCGCCGGTCCCCCATGTACTCGGACTTCCCGACACACTATTGGGGTCGCCTGATTGTGCCATGAAACCGTCGATCACTCGGTGAAACGCGATCCCTTCGTAGAAGTGATGCAATGCGAGAAACACGAATGAGTTGACCGTGACCGGCGTGTCCTTCTCGTAGAGGTCGAAATCCATGCTTCCGATGTCGGTCTCGATCGTTGCGATGTAGTCCTTGTCAGCTTCAAGTACTTGCGTTGCCCCGCCGGGAAAACTCCGCTCCGGCGACGTCGATAGGTAGGCGACTTGACTAAATGTCGTCGGCTTGCTCGCGTCACCCGACGCGTCCGGTGAGGCATCTTTCGCCGTCTGCGCTCCGCCGTCGGTTTGTGTTCCTCCGTCCGACGGATGCACGGCCGTCGAGCCGCACGCCATAAGAACCACTGTCGACGTCAGGACACTTACCTGGGTGATCACTCGCTGCATGGGCGCGCATCGTAGTGGCACGGGCGACAAAATCGCAATGCAAGTTCGCACGGAGCCTTGCCCCGATCCTGGTGCCGTCACTAAGAGGGTGGGAATCATGCCGATTATCGATCACATCACTGTCAACGTAACTGACTATGCTCGTGCCAAGGTTTTCTATACGAAGGTGCTCGCAGCGCTCGACGTCAAGCTCGTCATGGAATTCGGAATGGCTGCGGGCTTCGGACGAAATGGCAAGCCCGATTTCTGGGTCGGACAAGGCAAGACGACGTTTCAAACAGAGGCGCACGCAAGCGCCCCAACCCCGATTCACGTGTGTTTTGTGGCACGCAGCCGCGACGAGGTCGATGCGTTCCACCGTGCCGCGCTCGAATCAGGAGGTCGCGACTTCGGCGCCCCGGGCGTTCGTGCGCACTACCACGAGAACTACTATGGCGCGTTCGTGCTCGACCCCGACGGACACAACATCGAGGCTGTGTTTCACGGGGCGGTGGGCTACCCAGGCCCCGCGTCCTGAGCGCGAACCCGAAGGAGGGTAGAGGAACTATCAGTGCCGGAAGAGGGAGTCGAACCCCCGACCTAGCGCGTATGAAACGCCCGCTCTCACCAACTGAGCTACTCCGGCGGTCAGGAAGCGGCGCAGTATTGTCGGACCACCCGCACCTGGCAAGCGCGAAGTGACGTTAGAGCTCCGCGCGCACGATCACGAATTTGTTGCACGTCGTCTTGTCGGTGATCTCGCGCGCGTTCTGAACGCCCGCTTCGCGCTTGAGCCCGCTGATGCGGCCTGGCTCCGTCACGAAGTACATGACCTTCTGGCCCGCGGCCTTTTGTTTCTTCACCCACTCGGTAAATGCGGCACCGCTTGATACATACGCGGGGATCTTGTTGCCGGTGTAGAAGTTCTCGCCCTTCCAGTTCATTTGGTAGGCGACGAGTTGCTCTTGAGGACCGCTGCGATCGCGGTAGTACGCTTCGATGATGTCGCGTTGTCCCCAGTGTGGCGCGGTCTTTACCATGTAGCTATCGAGTCCCCACACCGCCGATAGGAAGCCCACGACGCAGAGCGCGACCGTTGCCTTTTGCCGCAATTGTCGGACGACCATGAGCACCGCAAGCACGACGACCGTCGCTGTGATGCCGAATAGCGGGCTCGTAAAATCGAGGTGCTCCGGCCACGTCCTTTTGTAATTGTAAGTGAACAATTGCAACAGACGCATCGGACCGTGCGGCTCGCCGGGGAATCCCTTGAGCGTCAGGTCTCGACCCACAAGGAGAAGTACGGCCACGCCTCCGAGCAAGCCGCTGCCGATCATAACGACGTTGTGAAACGAGCTCGCTTCAGTCGTCGTTGCCTCATGCACGGGCTCGTCGCCTGGCGCGATAACCGCACCGATGAATGCAGCGGCCGCTCCGCACGCGAAGACGATGGCCCACATCCGTGAAGCCGGATGCGAGGATCCGTTATGAACAGTGCCGAAAAATGGGCCGGCGACGGCCATGCTGAACCCGACGATCGCGAGCACCGCCGAAAGTGCGAGGAGGGCGAACTGCCGCTTTGACAGCTTCGTCTTCGCGCCCGCCATCATGTCATCGAGCAGAACGCCGACGAGCATTGCTGCAGGTGGCACCGCCGGGAAAATGTAGTGGTGGAACTTTGTGCCCGCGAACGAGAAGAGCCCGAACGCGAACAGAAACCACATGCTCAAAAAGACCGACGTATCGGCACGCTTATCGTCACCTTCGGTGTTGTATTTCAGCCAACGCACAAGCGCGGTCGGAATGAGCCCAACCCAAGGAAAGAACGCGTAACCGAGCTGCCAGACATAGAACCGGAAACTCGTATCGTCGCCCTCGTTCGTGTCGTGCACGTGGTCAAATACGCGGTTCACCATGTCGTGGAAAATGAGGCGCTGAATGAACGCACCGCCATGCCGCGCGTACATCGCAACGTACCAAGGAAGCGCGACCACCAAGATGATGAAGAGGCCGCTGCCAAGCTGCAAGCGTTCGAACTCGCGCCAGTGACGCTTCGCGACGATGTAGGCGCCGGCGCAAAGAACTGGAATGGCGATGCCGGCTGGCCCTTTGCCCATCGTGGCGATTGCCGCGCACATCCACGCGCCGAGATACGCAAGGCGACGAACGCGCCGCTCGTTTCGGTTGATCCAAAAGAGCGAGACAAGGCAGGTCAGCCAAACGAACGCCTGAACCGCGGGCTGAAACCACTTGATCGCCGGGGTTACGTCATTGCGGCACAATTCGTTACCGGGCAAGTTGCAATTGCCCATGCCTGAGCCCGACTTGAAAACGTCAAGATGTGGAACTTTGAAACCGAAGCCTTCGCTGCCGAGGACGAATTCGAAATGTCGTGTAGCGAGATAGAAAATCTGCGGCAACGCAACGACCGCAATCAAGCCCATGACCAAGTGCCACGCCGAAACTTGCCACGTTGAGCTGCGCCAACGCAATTCGTAACTCTTGGCGATCGCATTTTCGGGCTGTCCCACGCCGTAGAGCAAAAGCCCCATCGCAGCGGTCAGCGGCGCCACGAACGGCATATCGGTCATCGTTTGATGCGACAGGAAGTACCACTGCGGCATCGTGGCGAGAACGAGTCCTCCGAGGAATGCCGCACGTCGCCCAAAGGCCTGCGAGACACCTTTGTAGATGCAATAGAGCGCGAGAATCGCCATGAGGACGACCGGCGCGCGCACGATCCATTCGGGATGAAGATCGGGTTTCGTTCCGTTGCCGATGAGCATCTTGTCGGGCTCAAAGTGCGCGCCGAGTAAGCCCATCGCGAGCGCTTGAATCCAAAAATTGAGAATGGGTTTTGAGAAGAACCAACCCTCTTGTGCCCACCAAAGGGAAATCCAGTCGTCCTTCGCAAGAATTTCGCGCGCGACTTCGCCGTAGTGAGTCTCCCAAGGATCCCACAGTGAGAAGTTGCCCATGCACGGCAAGTAGAGTGCGCCCGCGAGCACCAAGAGCCAGAACCCGTGGCGCTCGAGCAGTGGCCTGCGGTAACCCTTCTCGTCGTAAGCGAACACGCCGAGCGAACTCCCGGCACGAAACACGGAAGCGACAAAGAGAGCGAAGCCAATCGTTACCGCAATGCCCCAAATCCATTGAGGACCACGTGATGCAGCCGCGCCAACGATCGCTGCAACGAAGCCAATGCCCGCTGTGACGACGGTCAACGCGCTTAACCAAAATCCGCTGCCAACACTGGTGACGGCCTGGACGAATGCGGACTCGCGGTAAGGCTGCATTGGCACCTTTCCCTCTGTCTTGTCTTCCAGAACCGGCACCGAGAAGCGATCCCAAACTCGAACGAACGAGCCAGCAGCGCCGATCGCGCCGAGTAAGCCAAGCGCGATGCTCCACCAGTGGTGGCCTCGCACGCTCATGGCGACGACCATGCAGAGGGCACTGGTGGCGAGAATCGCTAACGCGGCGCGCGGCGATTGCTCGGAGCCGCTGACCGTTGCTGGGCCTGGCGGCGGTGCTTTCGCCTTGGTTTCCTCGGGCGTGGATTGAAGCGAGTCGTTAAGACCGTGGTCCTCTTCGTTGGCCATGCGTGGACATGCTCCTTACTTGGAAACCTCAGCCATACGCGATGACATTTTTCGCCCCCTATCGCGCCCTCCCATCTGCGATGTCGTACATGTAGTACTAGAGCGCATATATCGTGCGCGGGGGTCGGTCTCAACGTCACTCTCGAGGAGAGGCGGTCTTGAAGCCGCACAGGAATCCTGCCAGGACCCGCGCTCCGCGGTTTCGTCGGTCTTGTTTAGGGAGGTTTCCAAATGAGTGGTTGGTTGTCGAGGCTCAGCCTAGGTGCGTTGGTCGGTGTGATCAGCGTCGGTGCGGGGTGCGCGTCCGAGCGCGACGCGGTCGAGCGTGTCCAGCCTCAGGCCATTCCGAAGACGTTTTTTCTCGGCGCCAATTTCAAGGACTCGAAGGACGATCCCGAGTTCTACGGTCGCACGATGATCATCGACGCGCCTTATGGTGCGCCCGGTTGGGGCCTCTTCACGAACAGCCTGAACGTGATGTCTCGCCTCAAGTGGGAAGTGACCGAAAGCCAACTCGTCGGTCGCATCACCTACGAGCGTGTCGAGGGAACCGACGGCAAGGGCAAGGAAGGCGCCCGATCGCGCGAAGGTCAAGTGGCTTACGTATTTCCGATCACGACCCACTTCGATATCCGCCGCGATTACAACGCGCAAACGGGCGAAGAATCGAACGTCATCGTCGAGAACACCACTGACCGTCCTTGGTACGATCGAGAGTTCTTCCGCGTCGATTGGTCGCACAATCAGATCACGGCGTACGATCTCGATACGCTCGCGATGATCGGTCTTGAGGGCGGAGTGACGTACGAGAACATGGCGTTCAACGTCACCGATCCAAGCGACCCGAACGCGCCTGTCTACGACTGGGCAAATGGTTACTTCGATGTTACAAATAAGCTGTTTGCAAAGCCCGAGATGCTCTACTTCCCCGAATGGGGCGTGACGTTCCCGGCTTGCATGCTGCCGAACGCCATCTCGGGTGGCCAGGCACCAAATGGCAATTGTAACTCGTCGGAGATTACCGTTCGCCACTCGTTCAAGCGTGTTGTCGACACCGACTACGAGCCCGCGGACATCGACGGCAACCGGTTCCAGAATTTCGGCGCCTTCTACGGAGAGCGCTACGGTTACTCACGCGAGTACGGCATGGTCGACCAGAAGTGGCACCGCTTCGTGCAGCGCTACAACATTTGGGAAAAGAGCCACACAGCTGACGTTTGCTCGAGCGACTCGCAGTGCGCCGTCAGCACCGGCTCGCACTGCGACGTCTTCAACGGGAAGTGCACCATCCCGTACCAGCAGCGCAAAGAGAAGCCGATCTACTGGCATTACGCCGACGGCAGCAACTCGATGTACTTCGACGCAACGCGGGACGCGACGCTTGAGTGGGACACTTCGATGCGCATTGCCGTGCGCACGGCGAAGTACGCGGAGTGTCGCGCGGTAGGCGGCGCCAACTGCCCGGAGGTAACCACGGGTGAGTTTGCCGAAGAAGAAGACGCGATGTATTTGGTTAAGGAAGTTGACGCTTGTCGCCGTGGGCTCGTGAGCCAATGGAACGGCAAGTGCGACGCGATGGCCGACGATCTTGGTGCAAAGCGCAAGTACAGCAACGCGGTTGTCACGATCGCGAAGGACCAGCCGATGGTCACCCTCTGCCACAGCCCAGTGGCGAACGAAGACCCCGCGGGATGCGGCAAGAAGGGCACCGTTGCGCGTCTTGGCGATCTTCGCTTCCACCTTGTGACGTCGGTCGAAGGCGCAGCCACGGGCTCACCTTGGGGCATCATGACCGACTCGAACGATCCGGTTACTGGCGAAAAAGTGTCGGCGAGCATCAATGTTTGGACGCACGTCAACGACCTTTGGGCACAGGGCATCACGGATGTCATGCGCTACATCGCTGGCGAGATACCACTCAGCGACATCACCGAAGGCAAGTACGTTAAGGACTGGGTTGAGGCGGCGCGGGTTGCGTCAACAAGTGCATCGATCTTTCCGCAAGTGTCGAAAGACGAGATCAAGAAGCGCGTTGCAGCTTTGATGCGCGTCGACGAGAAGGAAGTTGATCTCGACAAGCCCGTCGACGCCAACGTTAGCGAGCAGGTAAGGAAGCTCGGCAATCGCATCCGGAACGTTCAGGCAGCCGACGTGACGAGTTCCAATACGCCGCTCGCGCTCGCTCGCATGAACATGGCGAAGGGCACGCCGGTTGAAGCTGCGCTCATGACGCGTCCAATGCAGGAGCTCGGCAAGTCGAGTCCGTTCTACGGCAACGACCCGACCGGCGCCTCATCGGTGCTTCGCAACTTGAACCCAATGGTTCAGAAGGAACTGCGTCGCCGGAAGGAAAATGCGCTCGCTAAGCGCGGCATGTGCGTCATGGAGTTCGAGGCGACAGCCCCCCTTGGCTACGCCGAGCTGAGCACCGTGTTTCAGGCGAAGTTCGGATCGTTCAACAAGGACGACTCGAAGGAAGTGCAGCGTGACCGTGCGCTTAAGATGAAGGACTACCTGCGTCGTCGCGCGCAGTACGCCGTCATCTCGCACGAGATGGGTCACTCATTCGCGCTTCGTCACAACTTCGTGAGTTCGTCTGACCCGTACAACTACCGTCCGCAATACTGGCAACTCCGGACCGACGACAAGAAGGTCACGACGAAATGCACGACAGCGTCGGACGGCAAGGATTGCGTTGGCCCTCGCTACTTTGATGCAGTGACTTCGAACGAATCGAAGAACCTGATCCACATGTGGGCAGCTTCGTCGACGATGGAGTACGCAGGCGAACCGACGCAGGACATGCTCGGGCTGGGCGCGTACGACTTTGCGGCGACACGCGCGTTCTATGGCGACGTTGCTACGGTCTACAACGACCCCGAGCAGCACTTCCGCCAAGGTCAACGAGCGGGCGTGACAGCGCGCAACCATCAGGCCACGTTTGGCGGCATCCTCGGGATGGATTTCGATTTCGCTGGCCAGACCATCCACTACTCAGAGCTCGACTCGAAGATCAATTTGATCCGCGACTGCGAGAACGTGGATGAAAAGGCTTTCAAGCCCGTCAACTGGAACGACGCGTTGGATGGCGCGTGGCACGCCACTCTCGACGGTCACATTGTCACCAACAGCACGGGAGCCTACAGCCGCTGCAAGCAACAGCCTGTCGACTACGTCCAATTCAACTCGCTCACGCCGACCCTCGCGCAGGCAACGGGTTCGTACAACGAGAACACGGGTCAACAGGACCAACCGTTCATTCAGGACGGCGAGGGTCGCATTCGTGTTCCTTACGGCTTTGCCACTGACGATTGGGCGGACCTCGGGAATCTCTCCGTCTACCGCCACGACAACGGCGCCGACATGTACGAGCTGTTCCATTTCTGGATCGCTCAACAAGAGGTCAGCCACATTTTCGTGAACTACCGAAGGGGCCGTCAGGACTTCAGCGTGTATGGTGCATTCAATCGCTATCTCGAGCGCTACCACGAGAAAATGCGCGACGCTGCCAAGGGACTCGGTCTCTTCGTGAACATCGCGCGCGACACGCTCGCGGGCTACGGCGTCGCGGCGGGCGTGTACCAATGGTACCCGTCGAACGTGCTCGGGGCATCGATCGGATTCGATCACTTCACGCGCGTATTCGCGAAACCACAAGCGGGTGATCACTACTTGGACACAGACTCCGACGTTCTTCGATCCAAGGACGCAACGGGTTTCACAACCACGCCGGGCGCTGCGATGACAATGTTCAACGGCGTGTCGGGCAAGTACGGCCAAATCTCGATCGGAGGTCGCTTGCTTGAGAACCAACTCTCGCAAAACAATGGCGACTACGATCGCGACTACACGACAAACGCGGGCTCATATTACGAGAAGGCCTTCGTCTCTTATTTATTCACGGAGTCGGCTGACAACTTCATCAGCTCGTCGCGCGACGACTTCTATGATCCGCGCTTCCGCTCAACCTCGATGGCCGACGTCTTCCCCGACGCCTTCCGTCGCTGGCTCGGAAACTCACTGACAGGCGACGAAGCACTCAAAGGCCCGCGCATCAAAGCAAACGCGAACGGTAGGCCGCAAGTGGGCGCCGACCTCTATCCGACGGATGGGGTGGGTTGGGTTTCGTGGTGGCCAAAGAACGGGCCGGAAGTGTGCTTCCCCGGCAGCGAATCGCTCATCTGCAGCGACCCAACCAAGACCACAAGCGGTGGCTTCGTTGGCAAGACCGTTGCTGTCGATTCGCAAGTCGGCTGGGAACAGCAGAAGTTTGCAATCGCGATGACCCTCATCTTCTTGCCTGAGAACCAGCGTCAAGAATGGATCGATCAACTGCGGATCTTCGAACTTGGAACCGAGTCGGATCCTGGCTTCGAAAACCGCATCGAGTTTCACGATCCCGAAGGTCGCGTCTACATCGCCAAGACGCTTGGTCAAGAAACGATCTTCGGTAAGACCGTTCAGCAAGGCGTTGGCGCGCGCGTGCTCGAATGGGCAAACGTTTTGCTCAACCAAGCCTATGAGACCACGTCGGTCACGAAGAACGGCACGACGTGGTACATGCCGAAGTTGGGCACGGACGGACGCGCGATCCTCAAGGGCGGCGCGAAGACCTGCAGCGAGAGTTCATCGTGTCTCCAGTTGCAGGGCTACGTATCGCTACCGAGCTTCATCCGTCAGGCGATGGCGGCGTTTGGGTACATTCAGCTTGGGCTGAAGGGCGTGTATTAGTGGTCGAGGGGGGAGGAAGCCTTCCCCCCTCGAGCTCCCCCAGCGTGAGAGACGTGAATCGAATCTCTCCTGAAGATCACGCTGCACAAATTCTGTGCCCCTCACTGGGTGAGGGCACAGAATTTGTTTCGTTTGCGTGGATCTTGGTCGGGATTCTTGGGGCGTGTTGCTGGCTTCGGGTGGGCGCTATTGGTTGCGTTCTTGGCAGTGGGCGTCTTCGTTTGGCGTGAGTGAGAGCGACGTTACCTTGGTGTCGTTGCGCAAGGTCATGTCGAGCTTCATTGAAGCGCCGCGAGGGCAGTGCAACTCGAAGTGAGCTTCGTTGGCGGAATCGCTTTCGCCAGGACCGAGGGTGCACGTGCCGGAGTCGCGAGCAATTGTTGCGAATGCGGCTGCGAATTTCGGCTTGTTGATCTCTTTGGCGAAGAGCGTGTCGGCGCGTCGTACGTCCCATGTCTTTAGGAGAGCGAGTGTTGCCACCGCAGCGTTGTGGTGAGATTTCGAGACGGGAAAGCCCGTTGACTTCACGCTGATTCCTTGGAGGCGATTCTCGACGACGAAGGCGTGGACGGCGAGTGAGCCTTTCTCACACGCGATGCGGAGTTCTGCCTCGTTCGTGGATAGGACGCGCGTGGGAATTAGCGGAGTGGGCGTGCTGCAAACACCATGGCGTTTGCGAAGTCGTCTGCCGGAATCTTGCATTCGCACGAGCGGCACGTGGGCGACGAAGTCGGGCGTCACGAGCGCGGCATAGCCGGCCTGGTCGGTGTCCCCGAGCGTCTTGGTCCAAAGGTGCACGAGCTCCAGTCCACGTGGAGAGAACACTGGGGTGCGTGGCAGGAGCGCGCCGCGTTGGTCAATGTGTGCGAGGATTTTGTCAGCGATGCTGGATGTGTCGGCGTCTCTGCTGTTTGAGAGAACGACAAGTCCGAAGCCGCGATCGGGGGCGAAGACGATCTGCGAGTTGAATCCGTCGATTGTCCCGCCATGTCCGACGAGGCGTTCGTATGCGCAAGTGGTCTTCACGTGCCATCCAATGCCTACCGCCTTGCTGCTCGCACTGGGGCCACGCGTGCCGTTCATCATCGTGAGCCCGATCGGAAAAGCGGGCGTGTGCATCTCACGTAACGTGGAGCGTCTTACGGGACCCGTCTCGGCGTCATCGCGGGCGGGCCAAGCTGAGAGATGAAAGCCAACCCACTTGGCCATGTCGTCGAGCGACGCGTAGAGGCCGCCCGCACCTTCCGAGGCCCCGAGCCGCAACGGAGGCTCGGGCTTGTCGGTGTGGCTCGTTGCGTAGCCCGTTGCGATGTTTTGTAACTTCGACGGATCGAATCCCGAGTTTGTCATTCCGAGCGGCACGATCAGGCGCTCGTTGATGAGCTCGCGATAAGGCGTACGCGCCACACGAGATGCCGCGAGGGCGGCGATCGACACACCGAAGTTTGAGTATGCGTATTGCGTTCCCGGGGGTTCCGCAGCCCGGACGTCAAGAGAGACGAGTACCTCGCTCTCGCTGATGTCAACGTCGGGGTGAATGCTGTCGTCGTAGGATCCATCCCGCGGAAGGCCTGAGGAGTGAGTGAGAAGCTCGCGCAGCGTGATGGGCGCGGCGTCGGTTGTCGCGAGTGCGACCTTCGAAAATTCGGGAAGATACGCGTCGACTCGATCATCGAGCGCAACTTTGCGCTCGTCGCGAAGAAGCATTAGCGCGGTCGCGGTGACGGTCTTCGTAATCGATCCGACTCGGTAAGCCGTGTCCTTGCTTGCGGGCGTACCGCTCTTCTTGTCGGCAACGCCCTCCACCCAGACGTGAAGAGGCCGGCCGAGTACGACGAGCGCGACTGCAAGACTTGGCATGTGTCGCTCTTCGATCTCGGCCCTCATGAGTGCGTCGATTTCTGGATCGAGCGCGGTGATTTTTTCAGCGCGTCTCGGGTCCGCGAAAGCGAGTGTTGGACTTGACGAAAGTGCGACCTTGGGTGCGCTCGTCGGCCGCTCAATGACGCGCCTTACCTCAGAAAATAGGGCATTCGGTACCACCGTGGATAAGTTGTATTGTGCAACCTTCCATTCGGCTCCCTCGTGCTCGCGCACGAGCACGCCCGAGCCGCGTGCGGGGCCAAGATTTTTCGTTTCGAGATCCTCGTCGAACCACGCTACGAGGCCGTCGCGCGAGAAGCTGACTTCTCGTCGCGTCGCGTGCATGGCCCACCCTTTCTTTTTTTCGAAGTGCGGATGAGCGTACGCGCGGAACTCGTTCGAACTCCAATGCTCGGTTCTGTCCGTTCCGAGAAAGGTCGCGTCCTTTGTGAAAAAGGCGAAGTACGCGTGTTCGTCCGAGCGCGCCGCGGCCGCATGAAATGCGTCAAGTCGTGCATCGATGGCGCTCTTGGCTTTGCGTAGGTCGCGGAGCGAGGCGGGCGAGTCGGGATCGTGTGGTGCGCACGCGGTGGCGGACATCGCGAGCAAGAGAGCGATCGAACGCACGTTCGGCATGGGGCATTTCTACACGACATCCGACGACGTGGGGCGCCCCATCCCTACGCGCCCGAACGCGCTGGATCGTTCTCCTTTAGTGACCTGCCAGTGCAAACCGCCGCTCCTCACAACCGTAAGCGGTCGGCGTAAGCTGAATGACGGTGTGAAGCGGAATGGGCAACGTCGGACACGCTTCCGGTCGTTGGTCCATCAG
>JAHFDY010000062.1 GCA_023248735.1 Myxococcales bacterium | reverse complement strand
TGATCCTCATCACCTGATCCTCATCACCTGATCCTCATCACCTGATCCTCATCACCTGATCCTCATCACCTGATCCTCATCACCTGATCCTGATCCACTTGGAATCCGAGCACGATCAGGCGAGCCGATCAGGTGAAGAGGGTTTTCGGAAATGCGAAGAATTGAGGCTTGCGGTGGGCCAACGACGCAAGGTCTTGGTTTTGTTTAGGATTTAGATGCGCCGGCCCGCCAATTCACCCACGCGAACGCCCGCGCCCGCTGCATCAGCGAAGCGATAAATGGGTGGTCACGTCCAACTCACCCAAGCGAAACGCGCCCGCTGCATCAGCGAAGCGATAAATGGGTGGTCACGTCCAACTCACCCAAGCGAAACGCGCCCGCTGCATCAGCGAAGCGATAAATGGGTGGTGCCGTCCGACACACCCAAGCGAAACGCGATCCCCGACTCACTAATTGAGAACCGGGTCTTTGCGCGCCGGGACCAAACCCGCCTCTCGCGCTTCTTCAGCGACGTCCTCGGCGCGAGCCTCGTCGTATGCGCGCGCGGCTTCTTCGATCTCGGCCTCTGTTGCGGGTCTCACCGAAAGGACTTTGAGGGCATACCAAAGCGTTTTCCCCGCGAGTGGATGATTACCGTCGACGACGACTTCGTCATCCCTGAGCTCGAGGACGCGTAACTCGACTTCATCGCCATCCTGGCCTTGAGCGATAAGTTCATCACCAACCTCGACGTCGGTGTCGGCTGGTAGTTCATCACGATCGAGCGCGAAGATCAGGTCCTCGTCATAAAGGCCGTATCCGTCTTCGGGTGTGATCACGACCTCCTTTTCTTCGCCCGCGCGCATCCCGATAAGCGCCTTCTCGAGCCCAGGGACGAGCATTTCGTAACCATGCACGTAACGAATTGGTTCGCCCTCGGGAAGTGAGCTGCTGTCGATCGTGTCGCCGTCTTCGTCGCGAAGCGAGTACTCAACTTGGACGTAGGAATTGGCCTGAACGAGAGAGTCAAACATGAGGTGCTCGCATCGTCTTACAGGTCATCTGGTTACAGGTCATCTGGGCTTGCGATGCAACCAGCAACCGCGCTGGCAGCAACAACGAGCGGACTTGCCAAGTAAACTTTGCCAGGACCGCTGCGTCCGGGAAAATTTCTGTTCTGAGCGCTGATGGTAACCTGGTCGGGCGAATCACTCACGCCAGGGCCTGCTTTGATGCATGCGCCACACGACGGGTCGACGAGCTCGGCTCCGGCACGCTTGAAGATATCGAGGTATCCCTTGGCTTCGGCATAGCGGCGAATGTCTTGCGATCCGAATTGCACATAAAAGTGTACGTGGTCGGCTACCTTTTTGCCGCGGTCGAGGGCTTTTTGTAGCACCGAGGCGTACATATCCATGTCCGCCTTCTTGCCGCCAGTGCATGAGCCGCCGTAGGCAATGTCAACGTGCACATCGCTACCGCCACTGATCGATTTGAGGTCCTTGAGCGTGACGCCGTTGCGAGGATCACCAGGCGTGGCAACCATTGGCTCGAGTGTCGCGAGATCGACTTCGAACGTCGCGACGTAAGAAGCGCCGGCATCGGCGCGAACGATGCGTGTGCGCACGTCGCTGGCATTCAAGCCGCGTTGGTTGACAAGGTAATCGACGACAAGTTCGTCGGCTTCGATGATGCCGGTAAATCCGCCTGCTTCGACCGCCATGTTGGTGAGTGTTGCGCGCTCGTCGAGGCTGAGGTGCGCGATGCCATCGCCGGCGAACTCCATGACCTTACCAATGCCATCGCCCGACTTGAAGAACGGCAGGCTGAGAAGGTGGAGCATGACGTCTTTGGCACAAACACCTGCAGGCAACTTATTTCGTAACACAAATTGCGCAGTTTCAGGAACAGTGACCCGAATGTCGCGCGTTTGCCAGGCCGCAGCCATGTCGGTTGAACCGACGCCGAATGCGAAGCAGCCAAGTGCGCCAGCCATGCAGGTGTGTGAATCGGTGCCCATCACGAGCTGGCCTGGTAGCGCGATTTCCTCGACAACTTTGTTGTGACAGATGGCTTCGCTGCCCACGAGTTTTCCGTCACGATGCACTTCGCCGTAGACCTTGATGCCGTGTTTCTCGGCAAATGTATCTTGGACAGTTGCGAGCTTTTTCGCCTGCGCATCGAGCCCCATTTCACGATGCGCCTTGGGCATGACAAGGTCGAGAAACGTAAGGTGATCGCGAAACGCGAAAACGCTTTCGGGCTCAGACACGCGGGCATCTTTGCCGAGCGAAGCGCTGAAGATCGCTTCGGCCATCGGCGTCACGTATTCGTGTGAAAAACGAACGTCTGCACGTGCGAAGAATGCATCACCAGGCTTGACCGCACGCGCACCAACCTTGCCGGCCGCAGCATCGACGATGACATGTTCCGCGAGAATTTTCTCGCATAGGGTCATGGGTCTTGCAGCAGTCGTAATCGCGGGGGGTGAGGCTTTGCCCTCAAGGCGCGCACGGTTGTAAGCGAAGAGGCCACCGTGACAAACGATCGCCGCGCTGATGGGATCCAGCCCTTTGGTGAACTCCTCGATCGGGATTGACTCTCCCGCTTTGATACGATCGATCAGCCCGAAGTCGGTGCTCGTGAGCAGTCCGATGTTCTGAGAGTTCTGCTTGTAGATTTTCTCGATGCTCTTGGCGATGACAAGCTGAACGCCAGACTTCAACTCGCTGTAGGGGGCGGTCTCGCGACTCGAGCCGCAGCCCTTCGAGATGCCGCTGACGATTACGCCGAAGCCGCCGTTCTTGATCGCATCGGGCTTGATGTGACCTCCGCGCAGGCCAATCAGGCAATAGCGAGCGAGGGTCTCATCGTAGTAGTAGCAAACCCATCCGGGTGTGATTTCGTCGGTCGAGATGTTGTTGACGAGCGCTTCGCCGGGGGCGATATCGATCGATTGACCATCAAGTTGTGCGGTGACCTTGGAGGCATCCTCCGTGAGATAGAGGATGCGCCCTGCAATGCGCACTTCGTTGCGAGCCACGCCCATGGCGCCAGGAATATCACGGCTTCTTGATGTTGCGCGACAGAGGAGCATCGTCGGGCTCCATATCGGGAGTCACGCCCTTCGGGTATTCGGTGAGATTCACGATGTCGAAAAAGCCATTCCTGCAGGGCACTTACGACGCTCCGGACGATCGTCGCGATTTCGAGGGCAATGATGAGCCATGGCTCCGTTTGGGTGGCGTGATCATGCTGCTCAATGGTTTGCTCGGGCTCGTATTGATAGCCATCGCTCTGTCGGCAAATCCCTATCGGCGAGACATCAACCGATTCGAGGTGAAAGAACTCATCGCGATTGGCGCCGATTTCCTTATTGGAATGCTGCTCTGGTGGCGTCTTCCTCGTGTGAGGTGGTGGGCGATTTTGCGCGCGGGCGCCACTGCAGCAATCCCGCTTGCGTTGCTCCTGTTTTCAGACGAGCCGGCGCCTAGGTTGGCACTGACCCTGACGCTGGCGTACCTTGCAGCGCTAACGCTCGTGCTCATTGGAAACGCGAGCACGGTACGCGCGGTATTGGGCACGGTGATTTTTGCGTTATGCGCTGCGGTACAAATCGCCCTCGCTAGCTGGCTAGGAACACAACTAACGCTGAGTGCGCCATGAAGCGCATTGCCTTCATCACGACGAGCTACCCCGAAGCCGATGGAGATCCCTCGGGGCACTTCGTGCAAACCGAAGTGCTGCAGCGTGAATCCGAAGGCCATCCCGTCGAGGTCATCACGGGACGAGGAAGCGCGTTTGGCTGGCCGGGGATCGTTGCGAGAATCCGTCAGCGACCTCGGCGTGTTTTCGCAGTGCTTCGATGGGTGCAACAAGCAACGCATGAACTGCGCACGAGCGAAATCGATCATGCAGTGGCCCATTGGGCAGTGCCTTGCGGATTTCCGATCGCGACCCGCGCGCTTTCGAAGGAAGTGACGCTCGAGCTTGTTTCGCATGGCGCAGATATACGTCTCTTATTGTCGTTGCCAAAGTTCGCACGAGAATCGATCGTCAACCAACTTGCCAATCGAGCTTCGCAATGGCGTTTTGTTTCCCAAGCGCTGCTTGCTTCGCTTTGCGAAGCTCTGGCGCCAGCGACGGTCGCGAAAGTGAAGCGCATCTCGCTTGTGATGCCATCGCCCATTGCAATGCCCGAAATATCGGCTCGCGCGATCGTCGACGGCTTTTCGAGCCAACAATATGCGGTCTCTGTTGGCCGCTTGGTAAAAGGTAAACGAGTTGACGTTGCGATTGCATGGGCTGCAAATCACGGCATCCCACTCGCGATTGTCGGTGATGGGCCAGACGAACGAAGGCTCGAAATCGTGGCAAAGAAAATGGGCGCCAAAGTCGCTTGGCTCGGGAAGCTACCGCGCGACGAAGCGCTTTCGTGGATTCGCGACGCGCGAGCGCTTGTCATGGCTTCGCAACACGAAGGCCTATCAACGGTCGTACGTGAGGCGGAGCACCTTGGGACGAAGGTGATCGACTTGAGTGAGCAGAAAAATATGAGCCCCCACCGGGAGGATGGGAGCTCGAAGGTCAAGCAAGTTGATTAATTAGTCAGCGTGGCTTGCGCTGATACGCGGGCACGTCCCAATCCGTATCGAACGAAGGGAAGTCCGACGTCGTCGACGGACGCGATGCCGGCACACGAACCGACGCTGGAGCAACGCGCGTATCATGAGCGTGCGTTGGGCGACGCGAGCTTGCGAAGGCTTGTGAACTAACGGGCTCGCTGTATGAGCGCACCGAAGCCGCGGGTGCAATAAACGAAGGACGCTGCATCTGCGCGTGAACCTGTTGCGGCGGTGCGACTTGCGATCGCTGCGTAACTTCGTGAATCGCGTTTTGTTCCGCAACCTCAAAGCCAGTTGCAATAACGGTAACCTTGACGCTCTCCCCGAGCGTTTCGTCAATGGTCGCGCCGAAAATGACGTTTGCGTCTTCGTTCGCCTGCTCCTGAATGAGCGAAGTTGCTTCGTGAATTTCGCTCATCTTGAGATCCGGGCCTCCAACGATGTTGATGAGAACCCCGTTCGCACCCGCCACCGAGATGTCGTCAAGGAGAGGAGAGGCCACAGCCATTTCCGCTGCTTGACGCGCGCGGTTTTGCCCCTTCGCAACGCCAGTACCCATCAGCGCACGGCCTTGACCTGCCATAACCGTCCTGACGTCGGCGAAATCGACATTGATCAATCCCGTTTGTGTAATCAGATCGCTGATGCCTTTGATCGCTTGATACAGAACCTCGTCGGCTTTGCGACAGGCTTCGATAAACGTAAGTTCGTCGTCGCCCAAAAGGAGCAATTTTTGGTTCGGAATGGTGACCAAGGTGTCGACGTTCTCAGCGAGCATCGCGAGGCCGATCTCGGCGCGACGTGAGCGCTGGCGGCCCTCAAAGAGGAAGGGTTTCGTTACAACACCGACGGTCAGTGCTCCCTCTTCGCGCGCGAGTTGGGCTATCACGGGAGCGGCGCCGGTGCCAGTTCCGCCCCCCATACCCGCGGTGATGAAAACCATGTCAGCCCCAGAAATTAGCTCCTTGAGCCGCGGTACGTCTTCGAGCGCCGCCTTGCGACCGCGCTCGTGGTCAGCACCCGCACCGAGGCCGCGTGTCACGGTGTTGCCAATGTTAATCTTGGTGGGGGCCGCGTTCGCATTGAGCGCTTGAGCGTCCGTGTTAACGACAATGAACTCGACGCCCTCGAGGCCGAAGTTGATCATCGTGTTAACAGCGTTGCCACCCGACCCGCCGACGCCAATCACCTTGATACGCGCTTGATATTCTTGCGTGTCGTCGGCGAAATCAATTGAGAAACTCATGTGAATATCCTCCCGGATTTTTCGTTCATCAAACGCAGAAGTGAGGTCGTTAGAACTGCACTAATGCGCACAAATCAGTCCCTATGGTTAGTAGAGCTTGGTACTTGAAAACCAATTCTTGACTCCGTTTTGTCGCACCTTGTCAGAACGCGGCGCGGAGCCAGTTCCACAGGCCCGAGCTCTTCTTCGGTGCAATTTCAGAATGTTGCGGACGACCGGGGCGCGCAACGCCGGTGCCTGCTGACTGTGCAGGCACGTAGTGGGCGTCGCTGATGGCTTGCGCTCCGTACTTCACGAGGCCGACCGCAGTTGCGTACTCGGGACCGTGAACGAGCTGTGTGATGCCCTTGATGCCCGTTGGAAGGCCGACCCGAACGGGCATGCCAAGAATCTCCTCCGCGAATTCGATCATGCCGGGTAGCAAAACAGATCCGCCGGTAATCACCGCGCCTGCGGCAAGCTGCTCGAGCATTCCGGTGGCTTCGATACGCTGACGCGCAGCTGCGAAAATCTCTTCGACGCGGGGCTCAATCAAGTCGCTGAGTACGCGACGAGCGGCGCGCCGGGGCGGATGTCCACCGACGCCGGGAACTTCGATCTCTTCGTCGTCTGCAACCATGCGACCAAGGGCGCAGCCCGCGAGTCGCTTGAGACGATCGGCCTCGGCGATCGGAGTGCGAAGGCCATGCGCTACGTCACTCGTGATGTACTGCCCGCCGACAGGAATGACGCTCGTGTGGGCAATACCTCCATCGACGTAGAGCAGGAGATCGGTGGTGCCGCCGCCAATATCGATCACGGCGACGCCAATCTCTTTTTCGTCATCCGAGAGGACGGCCTCGGAGCTTGCGAGCGGCTGAAGGACGACGTCGGCCACCGTAAGGCCGCAGCGCTCGGCGCAACGAATGACGTTTTGTACGCAATTGGTCGCTGCGGTGACAAGGTTGACGGCAACGCCAAGACGCACGCCGCTGATCCCGATCGGATCACGAATGCCATCCTGGCTGTCAACCGTGTACTCGCGAGGGAGCACGTGAAGAATCTGTCTGTCGGCGTCGATGGGAATGGCGCGCGCACCCTCGAGGGCTCGCTCAACGTCGGTTCGCGAAACCTCGCCATTGCTAATGGCGGCAACGCCATCTGATATTTGGGATCGGACGTGACTGCCGGCAATGCCTGCATATACGGTCCGAATTTCGACTCCTGCCATCGTCTGGGCGGCGTCAATCGCATCGCGAATCGATCGCACGGTCCAGTCGATGTTGACCACGATACCCCGTCGCAGCCCGCGACATGGCGACGTACCTACGCCAAGGATTGTGATGCCATCCGCGTCGACTTCGCCCACAACGGCACAGACTTTCGTCGTGCCGATATCGAGCCCAACGACAATTTCGCCCTGCGAGTGTGCGTTGCTCATTGTATGGCTCGAATCGCACACTCAAATAAGTCGGGCCAAGAATTCGCGAAAAACTTGTCCCACTAGCAACCACTCCTGTTGCGGACGCGGCTGGCCGTCAGGGTCGCTTGAGGCTCGGCCACTTTGGCACCGGACGACCGGGCGTAACGCCGCGCAACACCTATCTCATCCGAACGACAACCCGATCAGGCCGCGCGTCGTTGTCGAGAAGCACCAGATCGGCGCGGTTTGAACGGCGCTCGGTCTCGTCAATGACGCGCGCGGCTTGGACCAACTTTCGTCGAAAAGGCGGCGTGCCAAGCCGTAGCGTGAGGCCCTCTTTGCCTACGATGGCACTCATGGCCTCATCGGTCGCGAAGTGAATCTCTTGGAGTGGGTATTTCTTGTCGAGCGCGCTGTCGACGTAAGCCGCAGCGAGCTCGGACGCTTGGCGAATAAGACGCTCAGCACCAGCGCGATCGCGGATGAAGTGATCCGTGGTCAGTCCCACAACGAGTGGCAATTCCTGCGGATCCGTCGCCTCGAGGGCCTTGAAAACCTCGCCCTCCGCAGTGGCCAAGTACACCCGTTCGAGCGCCACCATGAGCGCGCCTTGGCGCTCCTTCACCGTGATGCGAATCGTCGAGGGAAGCTCTCGCGTGACGACAACCTCGCTCAGCCACGGATCCTTGAGCAGCGTCCTGCGTACTGCATCAGGATCAACGCGAAAAATGTTGTCGCCCTCGTGGACGCCGGACTCGGCGGCGATCACGTCCCCGTTGCGCACGCGGCCAGTATGAACGTCAATTTTCTTGATGGTCAAACGAGGCGACGATGTGGCGTAGCCCCGCAGGCCGAGGGCGCCCGCGGATGAGAGTGCCCCGAGCACGAGAGCGCCCGCGACGAGGCGCGCCACACGCACAAAGTTTGCCGCTCTTGGAACAGGGATCTCGGCGAAATTCAGCTCCTGCTGCGCACCCACCTCTTCGATCTGAGGCGCGCTTTTTGGCGGACGCGTTCGTCGATTGAGGGGTGTGGACATCTTTACCTGGGGGGTCCTTCGCTTCGCTCAGGATGACACGGGGGACGCTCGGCAATCTTTACCTGGGGGGTGCTGAGGGTGACAACGTGGCGAGCAGTTCGCGAACGGATGCGTTGATGTCACCCGCCCCGAGCGCAATCACCATGTCGCCCGGTTCGAGGAAACTGAGCAACTTTCGTGCGACCTGTTTCTTGTCGGCAACGTAGTGAACTGCGTGGTGGCCGTGGGCGCGGATGGCACGCGACAACGCCTCGCCCGTTGCACCTTCGATTGGAGCCTCACCCGCCGGGTAGACTTCCGTAACAACCAACAAGTCGGCCTTGTTGAACGCGCGTGTGAACTCTTCAAAGAGTGCGTGCGTCCGCGAATAGCGATGCGGCTGAAAAGCGACGACCACACGTCGATCGAATCCACGCTGCGCCGCGTCGAGGGTCGCCTCGACCTCTGCGGGATGGTGACCATAGTCGTCAACAAGCAGGACATCTCCGTCGCGACCATTTTTGGAAAAATGCGGTGAACCGACAACGGTAAAGCGTCGCTGCACGCCTCGGAACGACGCGAGCGCGTCGCGTGTCACGCTCAAAGGAACCTCGAGCTCATCCGCGACCGCAACGACGGACAGAGCATTAAGGACATTGTGCGCACCGGGCATGTGGAGGGTGAATTCGCCCAGCGATTCGCCAGAGCGCATGACCTCAAACATCGTGAGAAGGCCGTTGTACCGCACGTTACGCGCACGGAAGTCGGCCTGTTTCGAAACACCATAAGTTACATATCGGCGCTCGATGCGAGGAATGATGGCCTGAACGTGTGGATGGTCAATGCAAAGGACGTTGAGTCCGTAGAAAGGAACACGATTGGCATGAGCGACGAAAGCGTCCTTGATGCGCTCATGGGTTCCGTAGTGGTCGAGGTGCTCGGGATCGATGTTCGTAATCACCGCAATTGTGGGCGTCAATTTCAGGAACGATCCGTCGCTCTCGTCGGCCTCAGCGACAAAGAGATCGCCTGCTCCTAGCCGTGCGTTGGAACCGAGCGAGTTGACCTGACCACCAACGACGACCGTAGGGTCGAGCCCCGCTGCGCGAAGGACCGTCGCGACGAGCGAGGTTGTCGTCGTCTTGCCATGGGATCCGGCGATCGTGACGTTGTACTTTACACGCATCAACTCGGCGAGCATTTCAGCCCTCGGAATGATGGGAATCTCGAGCGCCTGCGCGCGAACAAACTCGGGGTTCTGCCGCGAGATCGCGCTTGAATAAACCACAACGTCCGCACCGTCGACGTGCCCAGGCGCGTGCCCGAGGAGGATACGAACCCCCAATCCTTCGAGGCGCTTCGTGTTGTCGTTACCTTTGAGGTCTGACCCAGAAACGTCAAAACCGAGCGTGCAGAGAATCTCGGCGAGGCCGCTCATGCCGATCCCACCCACCCCGACGAAGTGCACGTGCCGTACGCGACCGCGAAACATACCCCATTGGTACTCGTGCTGCGCGCCTGAGTCATCGACGATTCAGCGTTGCGCGAGGCGCACCAAGTCGGCGGCAACGTCGGCAGCGGCGGATGGTCTACCGAGTGCCCGTGCGGCGTTCGCCATCGATCGCAGTCGACCGCGATCGTCAAGCAGGTGTCCTATTTGATGCTCGAGCCAGTTGCTGGTCGCGATTTCCTGGCGAGCCCACGCGGCGGCGCCCACGGATCCCAAAGCCGCCGCATTCTTCGCTTGGTGATCGTCGGCCGCATGAGGGAACGGCACGAGCAACGAGGGTCTCCCGACGGCTGTGATCTCAGCCAACGTAACCGCACCTGCGCGCGACAGCACCAGATGAGCGGCACGAAGTGCGCTCGGCATATCGTCAATGAACGGAACTACCTTCACCCGCGCCTCGCCACTGTAAGCGAGGCGAACCGCAGACTCGTCCTCTCTACCGGCCTGATGCATCGCCGAAAGCGTTGGAAAGCGCGCCAGCAGTTTCCTCAGCGCAGGTGGTACGCGTTCGTTGAGAGCGCGCGCACCCTGACTGCCTCCAAGTACGAGGAGTGTCTGTGGTGCGGGTGGCGGATAGGCTGCCTCTGCAAAACCTGTTCGAAGTGGTACACCGAGAACCTGAGCATAGGGCACGCCCGCCGCAACGCCTGGGTATGCGGCGTACAGTCGCTTCGCAAAGCGCAAGAGAACCCGTTGAGTAAGCCCCATGACCGAGTTCGGCTCAAGCAATGCAAGCGGAATGAAGGAGAGTGCGGCGGCCAGTGAAACCGGCCCGGCAGCGTACCCACCGACGCTCAGAACGATATCAGGCTTGCACTTTCGAAGAAGACGAAAGGCAGTGAAAGTCGAAGTCCCAGCGGCAATCATGTTGAGAAAGGCTCGCGCTGATGCCACCCCTTTCAACGGCTCGACGTTCATCAGTTCGAGGTCGAACCCCGCGTTTGGCACCGCCCGCGCTTCCTGGCCACGCGCTGTTCCAACAAATGTAACTGTCACCGCATGTTTTTGACGAAGTACCTCGGCGACCGCTAGCGCGGGATAGACATGTCCACCGGTCCCCCCGCCGGCGATCATCACGCGCGTAGTCAATCCTTCACTCCGACGAGATCCCCAAGGTCCTCCGGTCTCACCTGCTCTCCGCGCTCTGCGCCTAACTTGCTTTCGGGACGTGGGTCTTCGATCTGGCGTGTGATGTTGAGTAGGATGCCAACCGCCGCAGCATTCACAAGGAGCGACGAGCCGCCGTAGCTCACGAACGGAAGGGTCAGGCCCTTGGTCGGCAAGATCGCAAGCGCCACAGACAGGTTCACGAGAGTTTGAAGCGCGAACAGAGTTGAAATGCCGAACGCGAGATAGGCGCCGAAGTCGTCGGGCGCGCGCAACGCGGCGCGAATGCCACGGGCGCACAAGACGACGTAGGCGATCGCAAGCGCCAAAATTCCGATGAAGCCAAGCTCTTCACCAATGATCGCCGAAACGAAATCAGTATGGGCCTCGGGCAGGTACAACGTCTGAAGGCCACGACCGAGACCGACGCCGTGAAAGCCTCCCGACCCGAACGACATGACCGATTGAAAGGGTTGGTATGCGAGGTCTTGCCGATGCTTCTCCATGTCGGCCCACGCGAGGTACCGAGCAAAGCGATACGGCGAATATCTGACCGCTAGAATCGCGAGGCCTCCGCCCGTCAAGATGGCACCCATGATGTAACCAATTTTTGCGCCGGCCATAAAGAGGAGCGCGAACGTCAGCAACAGAAGGACGACGGCACTACCGAAGTCCGGTTGCTTGAGGCACAAGAGCATCAAGAGGCCCGCGACAAGGAGGTGCGGAAGAAACCCGACCGTGAACGACTTAACCTTATCGGCCTTCTTGGCGAGCGAATACGCGAGCCAAATGATCAGCGCCAACTTCGCTACCTCGGCGGGCTGCACATTGATAATGCCCATGTGAAGCCACCGTGCGGCGCCTCCTCCACGATGACCAAGACCCACGATCGTTGCAACGAGCATCGCGATGACAGAGAACAAGACGGGGTACGTGAGCTTGTAGAGTCGATGATAGTCAACTTTGCTGACGACTGCCATGATCGCGAGACCCGCGATGCTGTAGCCAAATTGCTTGAGTAGAAAATACTGCGGATCGTGGCGCGTCACGGTCGCGAAGATCTCGGAGGCGCTGTAGACCATCACCAACCCGAAGCCCATCAGTGCGACTACGACCGCACCCAACACCTGATCGACTGGACCCATTAAGCGGACACCCAACGGAGCGGCATCGAGTGGCGCGGCCAGGATCGTTCTCACGTTGGTGCGAAGGTTTCGTGCGAAGGTCATCGCGCCTCCAATTTGAGAACGGCCTCGGTGAAGGCTTCGCCTCGCTCTTTGTAGTCACGAAACATGTCGAAACTCGAACACGCTGGCGAGAGAAGAACGGCGTCCCCGGGCATGGCTAGTTTGCGTGCCGCAAGCACGGCTTCGCGCATGGAAGTTGCGCGCATCGTCTGCACCTTTCCATCGATGGATTTCTCGATCGGAACCGCAGCTTCACCGAGGAGCACCACACCTCGACCGCGCGCCACAAGGGCGTCCACGAGCGGCTGGTAGGTGCCACCCTTATCGCGACCACCAGCGATGAGGACAATACGTGGCTCGCGCAACCCCAAGACCGCCGTAACTGCCGCACCGACGTTCGTTCCCTTCGAATCGTCGTAGTACCTCACACCATCAAGTTCACGGACGAACACTGTGCGATGCGGGAGGCCGCGAAACGTAGCGAGCGTTTCGCGAATGGCATCAGGCCTCACGTCGAACTTCGTGACGCAAGCAATCGCCGCAGCAACGTTTTGCGCGTTGTGGCTACCCTCGAGGAGGAAGGACCGCCGATCGTACACCTCACCCGACCGTCGATCGATCACTTCGCGATCGGTAAGGTCGACTTCGCCGCCAGGACCGAAGGTCACAAGCTTGGCACGTCCACGCGCTGCTTGTGCGGCACAAATGAGATCACCGGCTGGTACAATTGCTTCGTCGCCAGACTCTTGACGAAGAAACGCGTTGCCCTTCGCGCCCGCATATGCGGCGAACGACGGATACCGGTCGAGGTGATCTTCACTCACGTTGAGGAGCAAAGCGCTCGCCGGATGGAACTGATCAACGCGCTCCATCTGGAAACTCGAAACCTCGACCACGAGGTAGTCGAAAGCATCATCGGCATGGTCAGCGAGCGGCGTGCCAAGGTTACCCCCAACAAAAACGCGGCGGCCACTTGCCTTGAGGAGGTCACCTATCAGCGTCGTCGTCGTGGACTTGCCGTTTGTGCCTCCGACGGCGATCACTGGGACGTTCCGTGCGAGAAAGCGAGTGGCGAGTTCGACCTCACCCCAGATGGGTACGCCATTTTCTTCGGCGAGCTTGAGCGCGGCAAAAGACGGCACGCCAGGCGACACAAGCACAACGTCAACGTCCTTGACTTGATCAAATGCGTTCGGCCCGCAGATCAGTGGAACGCCCAGCGACTCGAGCGTTCGCGCGTACGGACCGAGCTGAGCAAGCGGCTTTTGATCGAAACCAATAATCCGCGCACCGCGACGGATGAGAAGTCGCGCAGCCGCAGCACCGCTGACGCCCAGCCCGACAACCGCGACGCGCTTGCCGGCGATCGAAGTTGTGGATGGAGGCGACATGGACGTTTATCTGAGCTTTAGACTCGAGAGTGCAACCAGGGCCAACAAAACGGAGATGATCCAGAAGCGGACAATGATCTTGGGCTCGGCCCACCCCTTCTTCTCAAAGTGATGATGGATGGGCGCCATTAAGAAAATGCGCTTCTTAGTGAGCTTGTACCAAGTGACCTGCGCGAGAACGCTGACAGCCTCAATGACGAAGATGCCGCCGACGATCACGGAAAGGAGTTCGTTCTTGGTGAAGACGGCGCACATACCGAGGCCGCCGCCGAGAGAGAGAGCTCCCACATCGCCCATGAAAACTTGAGCGGGATACGTATTGTACCAAAGGAACCCCATCCCGGCTCCGACGATTGCGCCACAGAAAATCGAGAGCTCACCGAGATTTTCGACGGGCGCGATATCGAGGTAGCGTGCAACGACGAAGCGATGCGAGACGTTGGCGATGCCGAGCGTGGCGCCCGCGAGGTACGCCCAGATCAGATATGTCCCAGCATTGATCATCACAGGTCCAATGGCGAGGCCATCGAGACCGTCAGTTAAGTTGACTGCATTGGACATCGCAACGACCACGAAAACGACGAACGGCAAGTACGCCCAAATCGGGATCACGATAGGGTGCTTGGCGAAGGCGAGAAATGGAACGGAGAGGTGCGTACGTATCTCCCACCAATCGGCGGGCACTGCGCTCTTCGACAGAAAAACGTAGCTCAACGCGGCTCCTCCGATCAGAAACTGACCGACAAGCTTGTAGCGACCCGGCAGACCCTTTGAGTTGCGCCACTTGATCTTGAGGTAATCGTCAAGGTAGCCAATCACGCCGTATCCGGCTGTCACCGTCGTTGTTGCCCAAACGAACACATTGTGTGGATCGCACCAAAGGATCGTCGGAACGAGCACCGACACAATGATGAGCGCGCCTCCCATCGTCGGAGTGCCAGCTTTCGCGTGGTGCGATACCGGACCATCATCACGAACGACTTGCCCTATCTGCTTACGACGAAGTTCACGAATGAACCATGGCGCGACAAAAAAGGAGATGAGCATGGCCGTTAGCGTCGCCATGATGATGCGAAATGGAACGTACCGAAGGACGTTGAGAAACCCCAGCCACTCGGCTCGATTGCGAAGTGGGAAAAGCAGTTCGTAGAGCATTCAGCGCGCCTCAACGAACGCGGAGAGGCCGACGACCACGCGCTCGAGGCCAATTCCACGTGAGCCCTTCACAAGCACGACATCACCGGACTTGATGCGCTGCTTCGCTTCGACAAGAGCCGCTTCCGCATCTGGGACGCAGGGAACATGAATGCCAAGGTCCTCAAGCCGCTCGTAGGTATGACGGACGGCAGCGCCACACAAGATGATCCAGCCAGGAGAAGCGTCTCTGATGAGGTCTGCAAGCTCACGGTGACTTTCCACGGTGAGCGGACCGAGCTCCTTCATATCACCAAGCACGAGTCCTACGCGGGCGTTGCCCGCTTGCGATGCGACCTCGATCGCCATGGTGAGCGATTCGCGCATGCTGAGAGGGTTTGCATTGTACGAATCGTCAATTATCTTGACTTCACCAACATCGAGAACGCGTGCCCGTCCTTCGATTGCCTCGACTCGAGAGAGCGCATGGGCGATCTCGCCTTCGGTCAACTGGCCTGCGATGGCCTCCGCGGCCGCCAGCGCGGCGAGGAAATCGAGCGCTGCCGCAGCTCCAACAAGGGGAAACTCCACGCGCAAGTGACGGCCGCCGTTTGCGATCGAAAGCAACGCGCCGTATGCAGTGGGCTCGCGCGCGAGCAGCCTCGCATCGCTACCGTCGCACGAGCCAAAGCGAAACGAGCGCGCTTGTGTTCGAACGAGCTGTCCGAGCGCCGCAGGGTCCATACAGTTGACGATCGCAACGCCGGAGCGAGGCAACGTTGCAAATAAGGCGCCCTTCTCATAAGCAACATCACTTCGTGTCCCACCGACACCTTCCGCATGGGCGATGCCACAATTGAGAAGCACACCAACATCTGGCTTCGCAATCGCGGCGAGCTGGGCAATTTCGTCGGGAAGGCTCATACCAAGCTCAAACACCGCAGCATCGTGTGAATCGGTAACCGCGAAGACGGTCGCCGGTAGGCCGACGCGGTTATTGAGATTGCCCGTCGTTGCAAGCACGCATCGCCTCTCACTGAGCAATGCAGCGGTCAGCAGCCGCGTCGTGGTCTTGCCAGCGCTACCCGTGATGCCGATCACCGACGCGCCGTTTCGTGTTTGGCGCCAACGCGCAAGGTGAAGACGCGCAAGATCGCCCCACGCCACAAGCGTATCGTCAACTTCGACGACGTTGGCGTGAACGCCGCTTCCCTGCCCGCGTCGTACGACAACCGTCGTGGCGCCTTTTGACACTGCTTCTGTTACAAATTGATGACCGTCGAATCGCTCACCAAGAAGTGCAAAAAAGGCACATCCAGGCCGGACGGTTCGGGCGTCAGAGGTCACGGAGGTGGTCACCACATCAAAAAGCGAGTGAACTAATCTCCCACCGCTAGCTGCAGCAATTTCCCAAGCCGAAAACCTTGCTTCGTTCAACGGGATCGGCGTAGCCATCAGCGCCTCCCATGATGCCGCGAAAGAGCTGCGCGCGCGACCTCGCGGTCGTCAAAGTGAGATGTTTGCGTCCCCACGATCTGGTAAGTCTCGTGCCCCTTTCCCGCGATGAGCACGCAGTCGCCCGCGCCCGCCGATGCAATTGCAACATCGATTGCTTTTTCGCGATCGAGTTCGATTGCGTAGCCACGCCCGGCGCTCACGATCGCCATGGGCTTGGCCGCGCCGCCAACAAAGATTGTCCTCGCGCCCTCTTCGACCTCGCTCGCAATCACGCTCGGGTCTTCGCCACGCGGATTATCGTTCGTAACGATGACGGCATCGGCCAGGCGCGCCGCAAGTTCGCCCATCAGCGGTCGCTTTGTGCGATCACGATCACCGCCGCAACCAAAAACGCAAATCAGGCGGCCGGAAATAAGATCACGACACGTTGTGAGCGCTCGCAGAAGGGCATCGGGCGTATGCGCGTAGTCGACGAGGACCAGTGGTTGTCGTGCTTGACTGTCGCAACGTTCGAGGCGACCCGGTACGCCGCGAGCAGCAGAGAGCGCACGCATCGCCTGCCCAACGTCGACGTCGAGCGATCTCACGATGCCAACCGTTACCAGCAAGTTCTCGAGGTTGTGGGCGCCGATAAGCCGCGACGTGAGGGAGAACAAGCGGCCATCCACGCGAACATCGGCCTCAATTCCATCTGAGGTCACGCGGGTGCGTTCTGCATAAACGGTTGCCGACGGCTCGGCACGGCTCACGGTGTAGGTCGGAACAATGCGCTCATGGGCAAGCTCCTTACCTAACGGATCGTCGATGTTGAGCACCTCTGCGCCTGGTGCGTGCGACGTAAAGAGCGCTACTTTCGCGTCCCGGTAGGCCTTCATCGTGCCGTGAAAATCGAGATGATCCTGCGTGAAATTGGTCAGGGCGGCGCTTCGAAGACGTACGCCGCGGATGCGATGCTGAACGAGAGCGTGCGAGGAAACCTCAATGGCAACATACTCTGCACCAAGGTCGCGCATCGACGCGAGCATGCGCGCCAAGACGTCCGGCTCAGGAGTTGTGTGTTTCGTCGCCAGTGACCAATCGCCGAAGGTTGCGCCGACGGTTCCGATCACGCCGCAGGTGCGCGAGTCTGCATTGAGCGCTGCGGCAACGAGGTGCGTAACGGTTGTCTTGCCGTTTGTGCCCGTCACACCAACCACTTCCACCGTGAATGAAGGGTGCCCAAAAATCGCCGAAGCAACCTCACCCGTTATGCGCTGCACGTCCTCTACGACAAGCGCTGGGACACCTACGGGTATGCGCTCAACGTCAGCACTTGCGACGAGCACGGCTGTCGCACCATTGGCAACGGCAGTGGACGCGAAGTCGACACCATCGCTCCCGCTGCCCCTCCGCGCGACAAACATATCTCCTTTTGTTACATTTCTGGAGTCCTGTGTGATTCCGGTCACGAAAACGGAGCCGTTGCCGAAAACGCGAGCACGGCCGCCAAGTTCAAGCGCGACCGCGTCGAGTGAAACGGCTGAAGTCACGAGGGCGGCTCGAGAACAAGTCGCACAGTCGTCCCTTTCGGTGCGAGAGTCCCCGGAGCAGGCAGCTGCCGAACAATACGCCCGATGCCCTCGACGCGCGGAACGAAGCCGGCCTGCGTCAGCGAGAGCACGGCTTGGCGAGCGAGAAGCTTCGTCGCATCCGGTACTGGAGCCGTTGGCGTTCCTGGAGGGCTAGGCAAGATCGTTGACGGCGTGATGTCGACCGAAACAGGTCGCATTGCCGAGAGCGCACCGACGGCAGGATCGTCGTCCTGCTTGACTTCTGCAATCTTGGCGCTGCTTGCGCTCGGAGTCACACCCAAATAACGGAGCGTTGACTCCGCAATGCGACGAAACACCGGACCCGCGAGATCGCCGCCGTAGCGACCGATCATCGGCTCATCGAGAACAATTGCGACGACGATACGCGGACGTTCCGCCGGAACGAAGCCAACGAACGACGCCGTGAACTTGTCGGACGAGTACTTGCCCGTCAGCGGATCAACCTTCTGTGCCGTCGCTGTCTTTCCCGCCACGCGAAACCCGGGAACTGCGGCTTCGACACCAGTGCCGCCAGGTTCTGTGACTGCGACGAGCATGTCGGAGACCATGCGCGCGATGTGCCCCGGCACTGCTTGCTGACGCACACGCGGGTGATTTTCACGCATCAGGTTTCCAGCGCTGTCGGTCATTCTCTTTACGAGCACGGGCTCGAGCAACTTGCCGTGATTCGCGATCGCGCCCATCGCCATGGCAAGCTGCATCGTGGTGATACCGATGCCTTGCCCGAATGCGGCATTCGCCGTTTCGACCTCGAACCAAGGTCGTGCCTTGGGTCGCAGGATGCCCGAAGACTCGCCCGGAAGGCCGAGACCGGTGGGTTCGCCGAAACCGAACCGGCGCAGTGTTGCGTACAGGCCCGACTCACCGAGCCCCAACCCAATTTTCAGTGCACCTATGTTCGAGCTCTTCGCCAGCACCTGCGTCGGCGTGAGCCACTCAGAAACGTGGGTGTCGTGGATGGTTACGCTGCCAAGTTGGTATATGCCGCGCTCACAGAATACTTGGTCAATTGGCTTGAGCGTTCCCGCCGCGAGCGCACCCGCGACCGTAAAGATCTTCATCGTCGAGCCAGGCTCAAATCGATCAACAAGTGCTCTATTTCGACGCGCGTCGGGATCGGACTGACCGTAATCGTTGGGGTTGTAGCCGGGGCTCGACGCCATCGCGAGCACCTCGCCAGTGGAAGGATCGATCATGACGATCGATGCACCCTTTGTCTCGTAGGTGCGCATCGCAGCGTCGAGCTCACGCTGCGCCACGTGTTGAATGGCACTGTCAATACTGAGCACCACGTCGGCGCCCTGAAGCGTACGCTCATCCGTCGTGCCTTCGGCGAAGATGAGGCGTCCACTTCGGTCGCGCAGACCCTTGACCTCCTCGGGCTTGCCACGAAGTTCTTCGTCCAGCGTGAGTTCGATACCTTCTTTGCCAAATCCGTCGGGGGCAACAAAGCCGAGTAGGTTCGAGGCGAGCTCGCGTGCCGGGTAATAGCGTTGACCCTCGCCATCAATCGCAACGCCTCGAATTGGACGGGTGTGCTTCTTCGGATCGCCAAGTTCGCGCAACGCGCTGGCTTCTTCGCTCGTTATACGACGCTTCAGCCACAGAAATCGCGGCCGGGCCTGCATCTTGGCGAGCAGCTCTACCTCTTCAAGACTGAGCACCTTGCTCAGTGATCGCGCGCTTTCGCGCAAAAAACTATCCTGGTCTCCCGGCATCTCGATGCCACGGGTCAACTCGCCTACGTCAATACTTGCGCTGGGGACTTCGATCGACACTGCAAGTGAAACGCCATTGCGGTCGACGATACTCCCGCGTTTCGGCTGAACATGCAGACGCCGTTGACGTTGCTTTTCGGCGAGCTCCTTCCATGGAGCCGCGTCTTCGACCTGAACACGAAACGCAGTCGAAACTACAACCCCAAGCCCGATCGCCATCAACCCCGAGAGCACACCGACGCGGACTCTGATCCACTTTGCGCGTACGGGGTCAAGGTTCCTCATGGCGACTGTCGGGCAAGCTCCTGTTCTGGAAGCCGCTCTCGATTACCTTCGGCGACCTCACCCATCGCGGGCAAGTTCACGGTGCGCTCCGGTGGAGCGGGTTCCATGCCGAGAATCGTGCGCGCCACAACGTCCACGCGCTCGGGCGACTGGTAGCTCGCCACCTCGACCTGAAGGACACGTCGTGTTTCGCGAAGCTTCGCCTGTTCGCTCCGAACTCGGCCGATATCGTACCCGAGCGCGATCGTCTTTCCGCGGATCGCAAGGTGCAAGATAAACGCCGCGGAAGTCGCCGCAACAGTGAGCGTCCAAAGCAGCAAAAAGCGGCCCCTAGCGTTCTTCATTTGTCCGCTCCTAAGATCCGGGCTGCACGGAGCTTTGCGCTCCTTGCGCGCGGGTTCAACGTCGCTTCCTCGTCGGTAGCCATCCGCGGCTTCTTGAAGTGCGGCGACCACACTTCGCGCACCGCGAAGGCCCGCTTCACTTGACGGTCCTCAAGGGAGTGGAAACTGATCACCGCCGCACTGGCGCCATCACGCAGTACCCGTGGCAACGCTGCGAGCAGCGTCTCGAGCTCCTCGAGCTCCTCATTGACCATGATACGAAGCGCCTGAAACGTGCGCGTGGCGGGATCAACACCTCCGATGCGCGCTGGGCCAACCGCACGCACTACCGCTCGTCGTAGATCGAGGGTCGTCTCGAGTTCGTTCTGTTCGTAAGCGCGCCGAATGCTCCGCGCGATACGCCGCGATCGTCGTTCCTCGCCATAGCGAAAAAGGACGTCGGCAATTTCTTCTTCGTCGCTTCTGGCAATCCACTCGAGCGCGGTTTCCCCATTGTCGGGGTCCATACGCATGTCGATTGGGCCCTTCGTGCGGAAGCTCATGCCGCGTTCGGCTTCGTCAATTTGCGGCGAGCTTACGCCGAGGTCAGCGCACAGTCCGTCCACCTTGTCGATGTCCAGTCCCAGGAGCTCGTCGATCAGGTGCGAGAAAGCACTGCGCACAAATGTCACCCGATCGCCGAAGCGTTCGAGCCGCACCTTTCCCGCAGCAAGTGCGTGTGGATCGCGATCGAACGCGATCACGCGCACCCCGTCCGACGCCTCAAGAAGCGCCTCGGTATGGCCTCCGCCACCCAACGTCACGTCAACGTAGACGCCACCCCGACTTGGAGCGAGCGCTTCGACAACCTCGTGCCTCATGACCGTCGCGTGTTCAAAGCCGCTCACGTCATCAGCTCCGTCGTCCTCACTTTGCCAAACCCACTCGACTCCACCATCGGAGACCAAGCCTGGGAGCTGCAGTTGCAGGTCGTTCATAGGCCGAGTTCCCCGAGACGGTTCGAAATTTCGCGACGCTCATCGTCAGTGCTCTCGAAATAGCGGCGCCACGTGTCCTTGTCCCAGAGCTCGGCGTACTTGCCCGAGCCCGCCCACATGACTTCCTTCTTCAGCGCGGCATGTTCACGCAGCGTTGGAGGAATCAAGATGCGGCCCGACTCATCGATCTCGCATTCGACCGCGCCCGAAACGTAAATGCGCTTGAGCTTTTGCACAGCTCGATCGAACTGGGGCAGCTTGGCGAGACGGTCTTCGAAGGCTGTCCACTCAGGCATCGTGTAGGCGACCAAACAGGGATCCAGTGCGCTTGTGAGGACAACCCGCCTCTCTCCAAGACCGTCGAGCACGTCGCGATAGCGCGAAGGGACGCTGGTGCGACCCTTGGCGTCGATCGTGTGCTCGTACCGGCCGCGAAACATCGATTGGTTGTCCTCACTTGGCAGGGTCGTTCCACCCGAAGCAGGGGCCTTTTTGCCTTTTTCCCGCCGCAAGCTGGCACTTTCCGCCACTCATTCCCACCTGCAATTTGCACGTTATGAAGGTGACGGATCAGTGTCAATGATTCGCGCAGGGCTAGCGCGGCGTTTTGCGCGTGCGTGGAGCACAAAGCGCGCATATGACTCCTCAGGTGTTCAGGCGAAGGAGAGGTGTGCCTGAACGGGTACGGAGTAGGTGAGTGCATGTCTCTTAGTGTTTGAGAACCCGCAGGCGCCGACAGCGTGGAAATCATCCAAGCTCGTAAATTCTGTGCACATGACGTTACATTTACAAAAGGAGGATCAATGCGCCCGCTACTGTTTCACGTCTGCCTTACGTCGCTGCTTGGTTCGTACATCTTCGCGGGGTGCACGCCATCGATGAGCACCGACGATGCCGCTGGCGCAGGCGATACCGGAACGTCGGGCGACGGCGCCGCCGCGGGCGATACCGCGATCCCTTCGGATGCGGCCGCGCCCCAGATGAAGCTCTTCTTCAACGCTGAGATCACGGGGAAAACACCCGCCGAAACACAAATCAACATTCGAAGCGCAAGCACGACGGACGGATTTCATTTCACGGTCGATCCGACGACGTGGGTGACGACAAACGCACTCTCGGATCCGGTTGTCTACCGCGCCAAGAGTGGGAAATGGCTCATCGCGGGATTCCACGAGGGCGAGGGCATTCGAGTCGCAGTCCACGATCAGACTCCGGACTTTACGAACGCAACCTTCACGATCGCCGTCACGAAGGGGCAAGTGCCAAGCCTGCTCGAGTTCGACGATGGATTTCGCCTCTACTACTTCGGCGATGGTGGCATTCAAAGCGCGTTCTCAAAAGATGGTGTGACGTGGGCGCTTGAGCCCGGCGTGCGCGTCGGCACGCCCGCCGGATCAAACCTGTTTCTTATCGCGGACCCAGCGCCCGCAAGGCGAAAAGACGGGACCATCGTCATGTACTTCAAGGCCGCGACGTTGCCGCGGGACGGAGGCGACAGTCCTTACGATCACATGATCTATCGCGCCACGAGCGCCGACGGCCTCGTCTTCACACACGAGAACAAGTTGCTCGTCGATCACGCCGGCATTCCGCAGGCTTTCACGAACGCGGCGGGACATGTCGGCGTCTACTTCCTCGACTTCGCCAAATTCCCGACCACGAAAGAGAACATCGCTGCGATGTACGAGCAGGATGACTATTCGCTAACGGCTCCTGCGGCGATAACGTTCGATAAGTTGCCGGAAAAAAGCTGGGCAGACGACCCGACGCCGATTCTTGTGCCTTAGTCGCTGGGATC
>JAHFDY010000219.1 GCA_023248735.1 Myxococcales bacterium | reverse complement strand
GTTCGAAATGTCGAAGCGCCCCTCGTGTAGAAGCACAGCGTCACCTGAGAGGTTACGCAAATTTGCCTGCGACTCCTGGGAACGGCCGCGACCGACATTCTTAACCGTCACATAGAGCGTGCAGAACTCGCCCTCTTGGACGCGACCATCGCCGTTGCCCTTCTTGTTGTCGGCAACCTGATATGAGTAGGCGAAAACAGGACGCTCGAGTGCGCGTAGGGTGACGCGCGTTTCGGCCTCGCGTGGAACGCGTCCCCTTGCCTCCTCGAACTTGAGCTTCACACCGTCGGCGCGTGTAAGCACTTCCTTGGGAAGAACGCATGTTCGGGCGAGGTCTTTGGGAAGTGGCGCGCTCGATCCGACCTTGCGCCCCTTCGTCTCGCACCATCCGACCGGAATGACGGTTGTGCGACTCTTGCCGGGCTCGACCTTGCCGATCACGAGTTCGCGGCCATCGAACAATGGATTATCGCTTTTGGTCACACCGTGAAGGCGGAAAAGCGGCACTGTCCCCTTGTTCGTAACGGTCACCTTCAAGCTGAGTGAGTCGCCAGCGGTCGCCTCATTGTTCGGGCGGTCGGTCGAAAAAACCACGTCCGCTTCGGCGGGGCCGGATGCAACAGGTGCGTCGGCGGGCGCATCAGACCAATCAATTCCGACGGCCTTTAGCTCGTCAACCACCTTGTCGAATTCAGCCTTCCGTACTTCTTGCAAATACGTCTTGGCCTGACGCAGCTGATCGACCCGACGTCCAGACGAGCTGCGTGCGATAAAGTCGCGCGCGAACCGAATCGGGAAATCGAGAGAGAAGTTGTCGTCGGGATCGCCACCGCGTTCCCGGAGCTCGAGACGCTCCCGCATCGAAAGGCTGTAGCGGACGGTTTCAGAGGGCTTCTGGCCATCGCGCGCCCGCACGTTTGAGAGGCTACGTGAGAGATCGCGCTCCTTGAGCATGCCGGTGTCCGGCACGATATCCATCTCTTGCACATCAACCGTAGTCGGATCGAGTTCGATGTCGGGAGTGACACCCACACCTTGAATCGAAATGTCACCAGGCTCGGTTAAGTATTGGGCGATGGTCAGTTTGAGCGCGCTGCCGTCGGGCATATCGTCGAAGCCAAGTTGTACGCTTCCTTTACCAAATGTCGTCTCGCCGATGATGACCGCGCGATCGTGGTTCTTGAGCGCGCCAGCCACGATTTCGCTCGCGCTTGCGGATGAGCCGCTAACGAGCATGGCGATGGGATAATTAGGTTCGGTGTCTTCTTCGTGAGCATTTTTTTCATCGCGACCTTCGCTCGGATTGCCGACCGTCGCGACGATTGGACCGCTACTGATGTACGTGTCGACTACCTTTGCGGCCTGGTCGAGAAGGCCGCCAGGGTTGCCTCGTAGGTCGAGAACGAGACCCTTGAGATCGCCGCTACGCTTCATGCTCGTGAGTGCGGCGCGCATCTCGGATGTTGTGTTTTGCTGAAATTGCTTCAGACGGATGTAGCCAACATTGTGTTCGAGCAATCGATGATCGACGCTCGCGACGCGGATGACTTCGCGCGTAAGTTCGAATGGCTTCACGCCTTCCCAACCGTCGGTACCTTCGCGATGGATCCACACCTTGACCTTCGTGCCGACCTGACCTCGCAGGTGGGTGACCGCTTCGTTGACGCCCATATTGAGCGTGCTCTCGTTCCCAATTTTGACAATTCGATCGAACTTCTTGACCCCCCGCTTGTCGGCCGGTCCACCGACCATAGGACTCATGACGGTGAGCTGTTGATCGCGGAGCGAGATCACCATGCCGACGCCGCCGAATTGGCCGGTTGTCGACACACGCAGTTCCTTTAGCCCGTCGGGCGAAAGGAGAACGCTGTGCGGATCGAGCGTGTGCAGCATGCCGTTGCATGCCGCGTACTCGACCTCGCGCAGATCAACTTCGGTCCCCTTGAGCCCCTCTTGGACGAACGCAAAAATCGCGTGCAGTCGGGCGCTCACGTCCCATGGGCCATCAACGCCATCGATGCGAAAGGTGCGCTCTTGCGCGTCGACGCGTACCTTAACTTCGTTCGATCCATCTTCGTGCAACACAATGATCTGTGCGACATCACGCTGAACGGCGTTGAGAGCCGAGAGCAGCATTTCGCGGGGTTTCACGCGTCGTGGATCAACGTACTTGTCGCCAACCTTCTTGAGGACCGCGTTTACGAGTCGCAACTTCGTCAGGTCGTAGCTCGCGCCGGTCGACCCGGGTTGCGCCGCCGAAGATGCAACGGCTGCGGGAACGAATCCTGCCCACAAGCCATGATCTTTGAACTTGAACGGTGCGCCCTTGAGCACAACGACAGTGGAGAGGCCGAGTGTGGCGAGAATTGCGGAGACCGCGATGACACTAGAGCGCATGGAACGCCTAGTATAGACTGGTTGGCGGCTTCGTGGGTCCTACCGCTTACGAAGAACCGCGACGTAGAAGCCGCCGAAGACGGAAAGCGGCGAATCTGCGGCCCAACGCTCGGCACGTCGAAGGATGCCTCCGAGTACGGGTACCTTTATCGCCGAGGCAACGGGCGTGAAGACGCGAATACCCCGCGCGGTTTCGAAGCGCAGACTTGGCGGGAGCAGTCGCCGCACGACCCAGGGCGCGTCGAATCGCGTGAAAACGTCCGCCTCGGTCTTCTTGTCGGAGATAGCGCCTGCGGGTCCGAGTTTCTTGCCGAGCGCGCGCAAGCTCATCGGGTTGTAAAACTCTGCCAGGACGACGCCCCCTGGCCGCGTGACGCGAGCCATTTCCGCAAGTGCGAGACCGATGTCAGGAACGTGGGCAAGCACCTTAAAACTGCAAACGACGTCGAACAGTGAGTCGTCAAACGGAATGGCCGTTGCGGGAGCTTCACAGACGTCGAGCCCTCGCGCCGACGCTAAATGCAACATGCCAGGTGATAAATCGAGTCCCTTCGCAGAGCGCGCAAATTGTGCAAACCGCTCGAGCAAGAGACCCGTGCCGCATCCCACCTCGAGCACGTCTTTCGCGCGGCCATAACGTTCAACGAGTTCCACCTCGAGATCATCAATGAGCGCATGATAGCCACCGGGCTGGTTTGGCCGTCGCTCGCGCTCGTATCGCTTGGCAAACTCGTCGTAGTACGCGCGCGTCTCTTCTGGCTGCTGCATCCTGGGGCGCTAGCTACCACAGGATCGCCTTGTCACCGAGCTTGACCACACGCCCAGCGCTCGCGGAGCCCACCCTTGTCACCGTCAACATAAATGACCAACGCGTCACGATCGCTTGCGAGCGCGAGATGAGTTGGATTTTCAGGCGCCATTCGTTCACCTGCGGTGACGAATTGGCCCGTAGGGTCGATCTGTCCAAGCTCGAGCATCATGGGCGACTGGCTCTCGGCGGTTGTCGGTCGTGAACGCACCATCCACGCCGCGCCCTGGTGCAGCGTCACCGCAAATGGCGCGTCATCAAAACCGTGCGGATAGGGCGACCAAACCGGCTCCACATTGGTCAGGCGCTGCATGTCGACGAGAAACGATGCGCTACCGAACGTGTGCAAATCTTGGGGCAGGACAGTCGCCACCACGAGGGGACCCGTTGGCAACACAACGCCACGCGGCTCGAGCAGGTAGTCGCCGCCACCGCCCGCAAATACGACGTTGGCGGGCGCAAGCGCCAGGTGGCCGTCTTTGATCGATGAGGGTCGGATCGTGAGTGTAGCGAGCGAACCCCGCGCCTCAGCCATGACGAATACAATACGATCACCTGAAGTTACGATATCGACCGCGGTGGCGCCCGCACCGTCGTCAGATATCTTGACGGAGAGGCCGTCAGGCCCTCGAGCCCAAGCCTCTCGAATGACCCCCGACGGCCCTTCTTTCGCACGAAGATACGCGACCACATCAACGTCGCCAGTTCGGGCGGCGGCGATAAGCGAACTCGCGGCGCCTTCAAGAATGGGCGCACTGCCCTTCGAATCGTACCTCGAAATGATCCCTTTCTTGCTTGCGCAATAGAGCGCCTCGCCAGCAGCAGCGCACGGCGACTTGATCGCCTTGAGCGCAGCGGTGACGGAGTCAACAAAGCGAGGGACTCCGTCGTCATTGACCGCGACTCGAATCTTACCTTCGCGAGTTACAAATACGCCTGCGCCCCGAATAGGTCTGGGCTCGTCTGGAACCCGGGCGCGGCAACGACCTTTGGTTCGCGCGTTCGACACGGTGGGGACGGCGGCCGACGAAGTTGGGGCGCCAGGCGGAGTGCTCGCAGGCGTTCGAGTGAAGGATGATACGGCGGCGGGAGGAGGCGACGCATCAGCAGCCGTGTTTCGCTTGCAGCCGCCCAAGCACAAAGAAATGAAGACGATCTGCACGGCTCGCCGCATTGTGGAATCATACCCCGACGACGGTCGTTAGCTGGCGGACAACCGGCGTGCGACAAGTCCAGGTTGGGCGGCTCTTCCTAATCAATGGCAACAAGAACGAATCCACTCGCAATCAAGAAGCACGTGCAAGGAGGCGAGACCTGGTTTGCGCTTACCTTCCCTGCCAATGGGATTGACGCCTTCAGCCGAGCCCTCTCGAACGCGTGGAAGCCAACCCTTGGGTACGCGATTCAAGCGCTTGTGGAAGAAATTCTGGCCGAAGGTTCACCGCAGTGGCCGGCCGAACTTGTTTTCGAGTCAACGAACGATACGTTCGCCGTGCGGTGTGCGCGCAGACAACCTTTGGTCCAGCTAGCGCGCCGGATCGAAAGGTGGATCGCGTATGGCGGAGCGCCGCGCGCGCCAAAGGTTGCGCAGATGGGTCACGCGGGCGACTTCCCGGTCTACGTCACGTCGACGCGGATGTCGTCGTAAAGCGCCTTACCCGTCAACTCGTTTAACTATAGTCGGACCGAACCCCTGGGCTGTCGGCATGAGTTCAATCAAGTTGACGTTCACATGCGCAGGCAATGTGCAGCACCAAAACACCGCCTCTGCGATGTCTGCTGGCGTAAGCGGTTTCATTCCCCGGTAAACACTTGCGGCCTTCGTTTTGTCACCAGAAAAGCGCACTTCCGAAAATTCGGTCTCGACCATACCGGGCTCGATGCAGGTAACACGCACGCCCGTGCCTGCGAGGTCCGCTTTCATCGATTGGGAGAGTTGGTGAACAAACGCTTTCGTTGCGCAGTACACATTTCCGCCGGGGTACGCGACGTGCGATGCGATCGACCCCATGTGAATAATGTGCCCGCGGTCACGCGCGCGCATACCTGGTAGGACGGCGCGATTCATCGCGAGCACCGCCGCGCAATTCGTTTCGATCATCTGCGTGCAGTCCTCGAAATCGATCGTTTCAAGTGACGAAAGGCCCAGCGCGAGCCCTGCGTTGTTGACGAGCACGTCGATCGCGCGAAACGCATCTGGCAAGGCGGCGAGTGCCGATGCAACACGAACGTGATCGCGAACATCGAGCACCAGCGCATGTGCTCGGTCGCCAAGTTTTCGGGTGAATTCTGCAAGCCGATCGCCACGGCGGCCCAAAAGGACAACGCGCGCGCCTGCCGCAACAAAGCGCTCCGCAGTCGCGAGGCCAATTCCGGACGTGGCGCCAGTGACGAGGACGGTTTGGCCAACCATGCTGCCACCTCATACCATCGTTCGCAGGAGCAGGAGCAGGAGCAGGAGCAGGAGCAGGAGCAGGAGCAGGAGCAGGAGCAGGAGCAGGAGCAGGAGCAAAAACTAACCCACACCAACCGCCCCAAAGAAAAAGCGCTCAGGTGTCCCCAAAAGAACCCCGAGCGCCTCTCTCCCGAACCAGCAACACGCCTAACGCGTGCCCACGCTGGGGGAGCTCGAGGGGGGAAGGCTTCCTCCCCCCTCGACCGTCACTTGAGAACCGTGTCGACGACGTGGATGACGCCGTTGTCGGCTTCGATGTCGCCCT
>JAHFDY010000218.1 GCA_023248735.1 Myxococcales bacterium | reverse complement strand
AAGCACAGAAAGCTGCGATTCACGATCGGTGGTGTCGACCCGGGTTCTATGAGGAGACGCCGAAGGCCGACATCGCCGCGCTCGAGCGTCAGGAGGCCGAGGTAAGCGCGAGCATCGACGCACTCATGTCAGAGTGGGACGCGCTCGAAGCCGAGATCGCGGCGGGGACACTCACGGATTGAGGCGACATCGGTCGACTTCGGGATCATCAAGGAAGCGAGAAGACGATCGGAAACACGACCGTGACGATGCCACCTTCGGGCATCGGAAAGGACAAGCCGCCTAGCGCGCGCTGGACGCAGCTGACGATGCTCTTGTCAGGCATCGTGGATCCTGCGTCCGAAACGGACGAGACCTCGCCATTCGTGTCGATGACGAATCGGACAGCGACTTTGCCCTCAATCGTTGGATCACGTTTGAGCCCACTTTCGTAGCACATGCGAAACCGCCCAAAGTTCTGGCGCACGATGCGTTGTATGACCTCGGGAGGCAGGCGACCATTGACGATCGCCGCACCTTCACGAACGCGTGGAACCTTCCGTGGTGTGGGGCCCATGCCGCCAATGCCGCCGGGTGCTCCCCTGAGGGTTCCCGACGCCTCGACAGTCGCAAATGGGACGTCCTCTTCGTTCGTCGGAAGGCCCGCACCGGTGGGCGCGTTGAGCGCCGTTGGGACAACCGCGGTCGGCGCTACCGACTTTGCCGGAGCGGGTGGCAGATCAACGACCGTTATTTGCTTGAGGTCGCGGGCGTTGCTCGAAGCGCACCCGACCGCGATGAAACTCGTGAGCGCTAGAAACTGGAGGCGATCGACCTGCATGCCGTGAAACCTACCACGGCCGGTAGACGAAGCCCAGTACAGTCAGTATAGTTGACAATCAATAAAGTTGTCTAAATGCCGAGTGGGCTATTTGTGCGCGTTGAGCCAGGCCATCACGTCATCGCGAACGCCGACTGCGGTCGCGTCTTTGAAGTTCCCGTGCCAGCCGTGCTTGAGGCCCGTGACCTCTTTGTAGGTCACGCTCACGTTTGCGGCTTCGAGAGCCGCCTTCATCGCGCGACCTTGCGTCACGGGGACAACGGGGTCGTCGTCGCTGTGCGAAATGAAGAAAGGCGGGTCCTTTGCATCCACGTATGTCGTCGCAGATGCCGTCGTGCAGATGCCCTTTGCGTCGCTCGAATTGGGCACGCAAGGCGTTGCGCCATTCGCAAGCCCAAGGAATCTCTTCTCAGCGTTCTCTGTTCCCAGGCGCTGCGGGTCATTGAACATCGCGTTCCAGTCCGACGGGCCAAAGTAGGTAACGACGGCTTGCAACCGATTCGATTCTGTCGCGCCATCGGCGCAGTCGGTTGGGTTGAAAGCAGCGTCGTCGCCTGTCGTTCCGAGAAAATTTGTCATGAAGCCACCGACGGAACCGCCGAGCACAAAAATGTGATTGGCATCGATGCGATAAGTCGATGCCTTCTTGCGAATCCACGAAATGGCGCACTTGATATCCATCGGCGCCGCAGGGAAGGGAACTTCGCCATTTCCGAAATCAGAATAGAGCCGATAGTTAACCGAAAATGCGGCGAAGCCCGTCGACTGAAGGTACTGCGCCCAAGCTATCTCCGAGTTTCCTGCTTTGTCGCCTGACGAAAAGCCACCGCCGTGAATGACAACGACGAGGGGGACAGGCGTCGTGCGATCAGGAAGATACAGATCGCCCTTGATCGCGTTGGTCCCCACCGTGCGAAAGACGAGATCCGCTTTGGTCTCCGCCTTGAGTGGCGACGTATCCACAGTGCCCGCGTCACTCGAATCGAGTATGGCCGAAGCGTCTAACGCCGAGGCGTCGACCGGGTTGGAAGTGCTGGTCCCACATGAGACCACGAGCAGAGCAGGAGCGAATCGTCGGGACATTTCCACGGGCATGTCCAAGATCGTACGATGCAAGCCGGAATCGTGTCGATTCTTCTACGAGTCCGGTCTTGTCTTCTCAGTCGTGCGCGCCCGACGCCGTGAGAGCTCTCCGTTCGGATAACGCTGCTTACCACAATCCGATACGGCTGAGCTTCGCCTGAGGCGGAACGAACCGTTCGTTCGTGGCTCGAGGCACGCTTGTGCCGGACTTGACGGGGGCCTCTTGTGAATTCCGTAGCGGTGATTTCGCTGTCATTTGTGCTCGTGGGATGCACGATCGAGGTTCCGATGCCAGGAACTGGCAACGAGAGCCCGCCGTCGGAAGACAACGGCGCCGTCGAAGATCCGATCGGGGAAGAGGATGCGCAGCCCGAGCAAGATGCGGCGCCGCCGCACCAAGATGCGGCACCGACACATGACGCCATGCAGGTCGAAGACGCGACTCCGCCGAAGGACTCCGCTGCTGCAGACCCACCTCCTGTGCAGGATTCTGCTCCACCTAAGGACGCGCTGCCAGATGCGCCGCCAGACGCGCCGCCGGTCAAAGATGCTCCATCGGCGGACGCAGAAGGCGGAGACGGCGCGAGTGCGAACGGCATCGTTCAAACGGATATTGCGATCAGCGAGATCGCCATCTTCCAGGGCGTCAAAGTGTCGCTCATGAAAAACGGCAGTGCGACAACGAGCACCTATGCCTCCATCGTCGCAGGTCGACCCGGCATACTGCGTGTCTACGTTAAGCCAGGCTCCGCCTTTCGATCACGTCAAGTTACGGCGGAGCTCACGTTGACCACCGCAACCGGCACCGTTGTACGTCTCCTCAATGTGAACATTACGAAGACCTCAACCGAGGGAGACCTTGGTTCGACAATGAACTTTGCGCTCGCTTCAGATGATCTACCTGGTGGGACTGCGCAATTCGGCGTGCGCCTGATTGGCTCGACTGCCTCTCTTTCGCCCACTGATCCGCCCGCGCAATACCCGACCAACGCGCCTAGTGCGGCGTTCGAGGCGGTTCGATCCGCCAAGTTGCGCATCGTGCTCGTGCCCGTTCGTTACGACGCCGACGGGACGGGTCGCCTCCCTGACACGACTGCGTCGATGGTTGAGGAGTACCGCAAGGCCTTCTTCGAGACATACCCCGTAAGCGCGGTGGATGTGACCGTTCGTACGGCGATGCCGTGGAATGCGGCAATCGGAGCGGAAAATGGATGGAGCGAAGTGCTCACTCAAGTCATCGCGCAACGCGCCCAGGATGGCGTGGCGAGTGATACCTACTACCTCGGCATCTTTAAGCCCCACGCTTCGTTCGACACTTACTGCGCCGACGGTTGCGTCACAGGGCTCGCGCCGCTCATCACCAACCCCACCGATGCGAGTTCGAGGGCCGGCGTTGCCATCAGCTATCGTACCGATCCCTATTACCTTCGCATGAGTCTCGACACGGCGGTGCACGAGACTGGCCACATGCATGGACGCAGCCACGTGGCGAATGATGGAACGAACCCCGATTGCGCAACCCCCACCGGCATTGACCGCTCGTTTCCATATACGAACGGATCGATTGGAAGCTGGGGCTATGGGATTGTGGACAAGGCGCTTTACAGTCCAGTTACTTACTCAGATGTCATGGGCTATTGCGTGGACAATTGGGTAAGCGACTACACGTTCGGTGCGCTCCACGGCCGTGTACAAGCCGTTACCCCCCTCGCAAAGCGTATCTCGCTGCCCGGCGGCGAGTATCGCTTCGTCCAGGTAAGCCGTGACGGGAACCTGCGTTGGGGTCTGACCGTCAACTTCCCGAGCGCGCCAAGCAACAACCCCACGACGGTGCGTACCGTAGATGCCAAAGGCACATTAAGTAACATCACTGGTTACTATTATCCCTACGGTGATGGCGAGGGCGGGTACATGCTCGTGCGCAAGTTGGACGTGAGCGGGAAGCGGTTGGAGATCGACCTTCGCGGTGCAACGCGCACCCTCGCCGCTTCGCAATAGTAATCGTCGAGTGTGCAAGTCGCGCCAGGATGCCTTGTCGCTGCAGCCTCGAGTGCCAGTACGATGTGCATGAACGTGAATACACGATTGGTGCTGGCGATGTTCACCGCGTTCGCTGCGGCGTGTTCGGGCCCCGTCACCTCAGCAGCCGACTCTGGAGCGGGAGCTGGAGCAAGTTCAGGGGCCGCCATTTCAGTCTGTGAGAAAGCAATCGAGTGCGCGGGCGTCGGCGACAAACAGCAATGTCACCTCGTGACGACGGGTGATACGGGCGTCGCCCCGACCAAGTGCGCCTCTGAACTTGGGGCTTGGGCGCTATGCGTGGATACGAAGGGTTCCTGCGACCCCAAGACAAAGAGCTACTCGGCCGTCGGCAAGTGCGACGCTGAAATCGCGGCCTTCATCGTGTGCTATGGCGACGGGGGCACAGGTCCCGGTGATGGGGGCACCTGACCGCCGCTACTTCTTCGACGCTCGCCGATGCGCGGCCTCGAGAAATTCGTCGTACGTGCCACCGAAGTCGTCAAACGTGCAACCCTTTCCCGGCTTGCGATCGAGCTCAATGATTCGTGTGGCGAGGCGCCCAACAACGTGACGATCGTGACTCACGAAGATGATCGTGCCCTTGAAGTCGAGCAGTCCATCGAGCAACCCCTCGATCGATTCAATGTCCAGGTGGTTGGTCGGTTCGTCAAGAATCAGAACATTGTGTTGTCCGAGCATCATCTTCGCGAGAAGAAGGCGCGCCGCTTCACCACCGCTCAATGTCGCCGTGTTTTTCAGGGCCTCATCGCCGGTAAAAAGCAGCTTTCCCATCGCTCCGCGGACGGTCTCCTTGTCGAGCCCATCGTAAAATGAGTAGAGCCACTCATACGCGTTGAGCCCCTTGCCGGTCTCGCCGATAGCCTCGTGGTGATCTTGCGCGAAGTAGCCAACGCTTGCGTCATGCCCCCAGCGCACGTCGCCCTTGTCGGGGGTGAGAACGTAGCGCTTCGTGTCTGCGTCGATTTTTGCGTAGCTGCCGACGAACAGTTTGAGGAGCGTCGATTTACCGACGCCGTTTGGTCCGAGGACTGCGATACGATCGCCTCGATTGATGTTGAGGTTCGCGTTGTCGAAGACGACTAGATCCCCAAAGGCCTTGCTCACGCCCTCCATGCGCGCAACATCGCGCCCGCTCGGTTTCTCAAATGGAAATCGAACGAAAGGACGAACGAGGCTTGAGCGCTTTGGCCCCTTCGTCTGAATCTCTTCGGACAACTTTTCGATTTGCTTCACGCGTGACTGCGCTTGCTTCGACTTCGAGGCGTGAGAGCCGAAGCGCTGCACGAACTCTTGAAGCTCGCCCATCTTCTTTTTGGCAACCGCCGATTGTTGTTCCGCACGTTGACGATTCTCGTATTTTGCGTCGACGAAGTCGTTGTAGTTACCCGTGTAAACCGTGATCGTGCGGTAGTCGACGTCTGCGATGTGAGTCGCCGCTTCGTTCAAGAAGTGACGGTCGTGGGAAATGATGACGACGAGTCCCGGGTAGTTGATCAGGAAATTTTCGAGCCAGCTGATCGACTCAAGATCAAGATGATTCGTTGGTTCGTCGAGGAGGAGCACGTCGGGCTTACCGAACAAGACTTGTGCGAGCAGTACGCGCAATTTGTAACCGGCAGCGAGCGTTGCCATCGCCTGCTCGTGCTTCTCGGGGGGAATGCCGAGACCCACCAGCAGCTCAGACGCTTCGCTTTCGGCCATGTAGCCGTTTTCCTCTGAGATGGTGCCTTCGAGCTCGCCGAGGCGGAGGCCGATCTCATCCGTAATTTCGCCCGCAAGGAGGGTCTCCTTCTCTTGCATGGCGGCCCAGAGGGCCGTGTTGCCCATCATGACGGCGTCCACGATGCGCTCTTTGTCGTACGCAAAGTGGTTTTGCTTGAGCACGCCGAGCCGTAAATTACCGGGGATCGAGATGGCGCCGGCATCCGTGTCTTCGCTCCCGGCGAGCATCTTAATAAGCGTCGACTTGCCGGCGCCGTTGGCGCCCGTGACCCCGTAGCGCCTGCCGGGG
>JAHFDY010000061.1 GCA_023248735.1 Myxococcales bacterium | reverse complement strand
GCCTACAAGGGCATCTGCAAGGAATACTCTTCCCTGTTCAAGTGAGTGTGCGCCGAGAAACGTCAAGGCCCGGGCCTCCGGTGAGCGTGATGCGCGGGCCTTCGTGCGTGTAGCCGCCTTCGTGACCCTCTTCGGCGAGCAGGAACGCCGTGTCAAGGTCGGCGAAATCAACGCCGCCTAACGCTGCCGCGACATGCGCCGCTCCGGTCATGCCGAGGCGCGATTCAACCATTCCGCCCATCATCAACTTCAGGCCCGCAGCCCGTGCGGCCACGCCGATCCGCAGCGCATGAAGCGCGCCACCCATTTTCGTAATTTTCAGGTTGATGCCGTGCGCGGCGTTCGCGGACACAATCGCGTCGAAGTCGGCCATCGTGCGTACACTCTCGTCGGCGATAACGGGAACGTGGGATGCCCGTGTGACCTCGGCCATCGCGTCGAGGTTGGCCGCCGCGCAAGGTTGCTCGAAGCACTCGAGCCGCAATGAAAGCCTCTTGGTAGCCTCCAACATGGTTATTGCGTCGCGTGAGGAAAAGCCGGCGTTTGCGTCGATGCGAAATGTAACATCAAAAAGACTCTTTGCGATCGCTTCAAGTGCCCGCATGTCATGGTCAACGTCGCGCCCGACCTTCACTTTGAAGCATCGAAACCCAAGCGCGTGCCACGAACGTGCTTCTGCAAGCATCGCATCGATGGCACCAATGCTCAGGGTGATATCCGTCAAGAAACTCGTCTGGTGAGCCGCCGCCGGGCGCAGCCATTGATACAAAGGAACGTTCGCTAGACGTGCAACGGCGTCGAGAATCGCAACCTCGACCCCGGCCCGGGCGATGGGTGCGCCGTCAAATGCCCTATCGAGCGCGAACATGAGTGTCTTGGCGTGCTCAGGCGCGATGTCGCCTTCGGCGGCGCGGAGGAAGCGCGCGGCTTCATCAACTTTCTTGACGATGTCGTCAACGTCCTCGTCCGTAACGGGCGGGAGGGCCGCTGCCTCGCCGAGCCCGTGCCGAGTTACCCCTTCAGAAGAGACGGTCGATGCGATCTCGACGGCACGCGTCGTCGCCACTTCTCCGCTCGCGATAACGAATGGAACGCGCAGGGGAAGGATGAGGGGACGGCGATCGAGGCGTTCGATACGGACACGCATACGACCGAGCGTAACAGGCCTTGCGCATTCGCGATGCAACACCCTCGACTTGTGGCATCGTAGGGGCCATGGCGGCGGTGCTCGTGACCGGGGCGACAGGGTTTGTTGGCCAGAAACTTGTCCGATCGTTGCTCGAACGCGGCGACTCAGTCTCGGTGACGTCACGAAGCCAATCGCGCGGCGCACGCACTTTTGGTGCGGGCGTGCCGATCGTGGAATGGGACGGCCGCGATGTGAGCACTGCTCGAGCCATGCTTGCCGACGTCGACGCGGTGGTTCATCTTGCGGGCGCGAACGTCAGCGACACACGTTGGTCTACCGCCCGTGTTGCCGAACTTCGCGAGAGTCGCACCGCGCCAACGAGAGTTCTCGCTCGTGCTCTCGCTGAGACCGCTGGCGAGAAGGTGCGCGCATGGCTCAGCGCCTCGGCCGTTGGCATTTACGGGACGCGCAAGGATGACAAGATACTTGACGAATCAGGATCCCACGGAAAAGACACCCTCGCGAGCATCTGCGAGGACTGGGAAGGCGCGGCAGATGACGCACGAGCCGCGGGAGTGCGCGTCGCGCATCCACGCATCGGTCTGGTGCTTGGATCTGACGGCGGGATGCTCAAAAAGATGCTTCCGCCATTTCGCCTCGGCGTCGGAGGCCCCCTCGGCGATGGCGAGCAGTTCCTGAGTTGGATTCACCAACGGGACGCCGTTGGTGCGTTGCTCTTTGCGCTCGATCACGACGTGTCCGGTCCGTTCAATGTCACGGCACCGACTCCTGTGACGATGAATGTGTTTGCTGCCGAACTCGGACGCGCGCTTCACCGACCCGCGCTGATGCGGGTCCCCGCGCTTGCGCTGAGGGTTCTTCTGGGTGCGGGTCTCGCCGAGGCGGTGCTCAGCGGGCAACGCGCGCTCCCGGTGAAATTGCGTAACGAAGGGTACCATTTCGTCTTTCCGGACCTTTGGCCTGCGCTCGCGGACATTGTGGGGGCTTCGTCATAAACATGACGAGACGACCACCACTTCACCCTCTCGTGCGGCGGCTGATCGTCGCATTCGGGCTTTTCGGCTTGCTCGTTGTCCTCGGCTCGCTCGCTCTTTTTATTCTTGGGCATGGGCGCTGGGCCTTCAGCGAGTGCCTCTACATGGCGATCATCTCGATCACGACGGTGGGCTTCGGGGAGCTCAGTCAAATGCACGAGGTGGCTGGCGCGCGGTTCACAACTGCCGCGTTGATTATTCTCGGCTTAGGCACCATCGCGTATTTTCAAAGCAATCTGACGGCGCTCTTAATTGAAGGCGTGATTGGGCTCGCGCTGCGGAGAAACCGGATGCGAAAACAGATCACTTCGTTGTCACAACACGTCATCGTTGCTGGCGCCGGTTCCACCGGCCGGCACGTGATTGAGGAGCTCGTGAGCTCGCAAATGCCCTTTGTCGTCATTGACCGCAGCGCGGACCACCTTGAGCGTGTGTCTGAGGAGCTCTGCGGCGGCAAAATGATCTTCGTTCACGGCGATGCGACAGTCGATTCGGTGCTATCGGCGGCTGGCGTGGAGCGCGCGCGCGGGTTGGTTTCCGCTCTGACGCACGACAAGGACAACCTCTTTGTGACGTTGAGCGCACGGAGCCTCAACGCCGGGATGCGCATTGTCGCAAAGGTCACCGAGGATGGCGCGGCCCCCAAGATGATTAAGGCGGGCGCCACAAGCACCGTGAACCCGACGCAAATCGGTGGCAGGCGCATGGCGACGGAGCTGATTCGCCCGAAGCTGAACGAGTTTCTCGATCAACTGATGCGCGATCGGAACCAAACGCTGCGGCTCGAAGAAGTCGTGATCCCGGACGATTCACCATTGATCGGCGTCACCCTTGGTGAACTGCGGGTTCGAGGTGACGGACACGTGATGATCGTGGCCCTTCAGCGATCATCCGGCGAGCTCGTCTACAACCCGGACTTCGACACAAAGCTCGAGGGTGGCATGGCGGTGATCGTGATGGGTGAAATCGGAAGCGTGAACCGCATTCAACAAACGGTTCGGCCGCTGACCTGATGAAATAGACTATCGAAGTTACAAATAGTACCCGCGCACGTTGGCAATCTGCTTGACCGCGGCTTGTGCGCGAGGGCCAAGGGTTGCAATCTCGTTGCGTGCAAGGTCGAGGAACTTCGAACCTCGCGATCGGCCGAGCGCATCGACCGTGGCACCACATTCGCGATCGTCACCGTGCGTGAGCAACTGGAGCAGGTATTCTGCGGCCTCTTTCGTATCGATCCGCGCAATCGCGCGAATGGCGGCGGTCTTTGCGCGAATCGCCGTTTCTTCACGCACCACGCGTGTGAGCGGGTCGAAGGCGTGCTGAAAGTAGAGCGCCTCGATCGCAGTCGACACGGGTTCAAGGAGAGAGGAATCGTCCGCGCGAAGTGCTTCGCGCAAGATCACAAAAGTGCGCTTAAAAAAGAGCGTGCCCATCGCAGCGACGACGGCGAGTTTGACGGCTGGCTCCTGATTGCGAAACATCGCCTCGAGCGGGGCAAGCACGTTGTAAAGCTGAAGTTGTGCGAGCTGCTTGGTGAGCTCGACGCGCCATTGAAGGTTCGCGGCGGTGGGTGGATCGGCGTTGAGAGCGTGGAGGCGGGCTATCATCGCCTTGCGCCGCACAAGTTCGGGCCAATGCGGATCGAGCATGATGTCTGCGCAAACTTCGGCTGGATCGCCGCGTTGCTCCCACTCTCGGATATCTTCGTGCCAGACGTCCACGACTTCGGCGGCTTTGCGAATATTCGCGGGAAGATCTGCGTCGATCAATGTTGCCTCGCCAGCGCTTGCGTAGCGGGAGACCAGTCGCGCGTATCGCTCTTTTCGCTCGGGTTCCAACTCAAGCTGCGACAGTTGCGAAAAGACCTGACCGACCGTGCCGAATTGTCGCAACTCGGCACGTGCTTGGAGCGACGCCAGCAGCGCGTTTTCGGCAAGCTCTGCGGGCGCACCGCGCTTCAACAGCGAAGCCGCGGCTTCCTGCCACAGCCTAGCTTGTTCTTGTGTGTAGTAAGTGGCGATGCTCGAAAGGCCCGCGCTCCTTGCGTAGTCGCTCGCTTCCTTCGCTAGGGTCGCGGCGGCAGACGATTCGTTGGCTTCACGCGCCTTGCCGATCGCGTCTTCGAAGTACTGTAGGGCGAAGTATCGCAGCTGATCCTCGCGCAAGATCCGTACGCAGTTAACATACCCGCCGAGCGTGTGTTCAAACGCACCGCCCTCTCTGGCGACTTGCGTCAGCACGTGGAAGCAATCGAACGCGCGCTCGCGTTGCCCGATCGATTCGAAGTGGTCCGCGGATTCGTCAAGAAGCCGAACAGATTCACCGAGCGCGTGCTGGGCTGTCTTCGGATCGCGGCATTGCTTGGCCGTGCGCGCGACGTTGTAGAAGAGCAATCCGCGTTGATACCCGTCTGTGGCGATCGGCGGCCTTTCGGCGATGCGCGCCCAAAGCGCACGTGCGGATGGCCATTGGCCCGCTTTTTCTGCCGCGATCGCAGCTTGTGCAAGCAGACCCCCGCGCTCCCATTCAGCGGCCGCCTCCGAGAGTCGTCCGAGGCGCTCATAGGATCGTGCGCGATCGCTTGCGGTCAGTCGCTCGGCCCCATTCTGAACCAGGTAGGCGACGGCTTCCTGATTGCCACCCGCGTACCAAGCGACGGTGATGGCGCCGCGGAGGTCGCCGCACCCGATGAATGCGGACCGCAAGTCGTCAAGAATCGGAACATATTCGCTTTCGGGCAGGTGAACCGCCGAGAGAGCTTGAAGCAACGTTGAGGCCGCGGCCTTGGCGTCGCCTCGGCGCGAGTGACTCGCCGCCTGTGCGCGGAGTGCTCGGGCGTCGGACACGGTCAGGCTTGGGGTGGAATGGTTGTCTGTTCCACATGCCGCTGTCTGCGAACGAGCCTGTAGATCGATTCCACGAGGCCGATGCCGACGTAGAACGCAAGGAGCCAAACCAGTACGAAGGCTGGCTTCGTCCGCAACGATACGTAAGCGCTCGAAGCGATCACGAAGCCGACGAGTAGGAATGATCGCACGTTCAGCCGAAGGTCCTTGAAGCTCCTAAATTTGATCGTCGAGATCATCAGGAAACTCAGGAAAACGGTCAGCCCCATCAATCCGTAGACATACTTGGCATCGTTGAGTCGCAACTCGCCAGCCATTGCGTGGTTGGCCAAAATGAGTGAGATGAGAACCCCAGCGGCGCCCGGTACCGGAAGGCCAACGATGTACTTTCCGGGTTTGGTGGGCTGCCCGGCGGTGTCCATCGAGAGCACATTGAAGCGTGCAAGGCGCACGACGCCAGCCGCGGCGAACACAAACGAAATGGCGATACCAAGGTCGCCTTTTTGAATGAGCGCCCAACGGTATACCAGCAATGCAGGCGCGAGGCCGAAACAGATGGCGTCGGCCAGCGAATCGATTTGTAAGCCGAACGCACTTTGCGTCTTCGTGAGGCGCGCGACGCGGCCGTCGAGCATGTCGAAGAACAGCGAAAACACGAGCATGATCGACGCGCGGTAGTAGTCGTCGTCGACAACCGCCGCGCTGCTGATACGGATCGAGTTGAAGCCGCAAAAAATGCTCGCGAGCGTGATCATGTTTGGAAGCAAGAAGAGCGTCTTCCTTAGATCGATCCTGCGGGTCCTTCGCACTGGCGGCACTGACTCTCCGATGCTGGCGCGGCCAGCCCAAACCTTGACAGGCCATTGTGAAGCACGGCTGCGCTTTGGTAAAGGCCACCAATCAGGGAATTTTGGCTATCCCGCTAAGTGGCACGCCAAATGGTAAGCGCTTCCGCGGCGGAAGGCCGCGCTTCATCGCCCAGGAACTTGGCCGCGCGAGGGCAGCTCTCGATACGATCGTCCATTGTGATGCGATCTCTGACAGCGGTTGTGTTTGCTTGCATCGTCGCCGTTGCGACGGGCTGTGCCCATGAGCGCTTGCCCGATCCTCAGATTGCCGACTTGAAGCAGCGGTTGTCGCGTTCAGAGTCGGAGCGTAACGAGGTCGAGGAGCGCGTCGCCGCGCTCGAGATGCACACCAAGAGGCCCGCCGATTTGAAGCGTGAAATGCTCGCGCCGCGCGAAACGCCGAAGCTTCGCGTGGTCAAGCTTGAGCCACAGACCGCGCAGACGGTGCAGTCGCCGCAGGCCTTCGTGCGCGACAACGACGACGAGGCTTTCGACGGTCGTCCTCCCATCCGGTTCACCAATGGCGACGAAGGTGGTGATGTGACCGTGAGCGTCCCGCCAAGGGAACGACCGCTCGCCAACCGGAGCGAGAACATAAGAGAGGCCAAGCAAGCGTACGACCGCGCTTTCGCTGATGTAAGGGCGCGCAAGTTCGTCGCCGCGCGGGATGCCTTCGCGGCGTTCTTAGTCAAGTGGCCTGACCATCCCCTCGTTGCAAACGCTACGTATTGGCGCGGCGAGTGCTTTTTTGCGGAGGGCGACTTCGCACGTGCAACGGAGCACTTTGAAGGCGTACTCGCTCGCTTTCCACAGGGAGCGAAGGCGTCGGATGCGCTCTTCCAGCTCGGCGTTATTCAAGAAAAAAAGGGCGATAGGGCGAAGGCACGCAGTTATTGGGATCGCCTTAGGGCCGAATTCCCGACCAGCCTGGCGGCAAAGCGCATTCCCCATGGGGAGGGTTCATGAAACGAAGATGGCAGCTCGGCGTCAGTTTCTTTTGGTGGTTGCTCGCTGCATCGGTGAGCTCTTCGTGGGCGCAGGCAGTCCCCGCGCAGCCGCCATCAGGTGGAACGAGCACGACAACGACGACGATGGTTCCGTACTTTCCGGGTGCAGGAGTCGCAGGCATTCCACCTGGCGCTGGGGCACCCAACACCTACGGAGGCACGCCCGCGCCACAGAACGACGGATTCACGTTCAAGTATGGATCGAACACGCGAACGCTCCATGGCAAAGAAGGGGGACCCATTTTCACGGGTCCGCCTGGAGGCTCGCGCGCCGAAGTGCCGGTTGAGCATGTGGTGAAGCACGGAGACACACTCTCTACACTCGCCGATCAGTATTTTCACGACGGCTCCGTGTGGCCGCAACTCTGGGCGCTGAATCCGCACATTCAGAATCCGAACTGGCTCTATCCGGGAGATCGCCTCAAGCTGCGCGAGGGGACCCCAGCGAAGGCACGCACGGGACTCTTCGATCGCAAGAGAACCGTCGCGCCCAATACCGTCTTTCTTCGGACCGAAGGTTTCATCGAGGACAAGTCGGATGAAGACTGGGGCGAGCTCGTCGGTTCCCCGCGCGACAACATGTTTCTTTCGGATCTCAACGAGACTTATGTGCACATCCCCGGCGACCACGACGTGCGGCCAGGTCAAGAGCTCACGATCTTCAGGCACGTCCGGGACGTAAAAAAGGGAAAGATCGTGCGCATCCTTGGCGCTGTTCGCGTGAATGCGTGGGATGAGAAAAATCGCACCGCGCGCGCAACGATCATCGAGTCGCTCGATGTGATTGAGCGAGGCTCGCGCGTGGGGCCCCTCGATCGCCGCATTGACATCGTCGCCTCCACGACAGCCGATCGCGACGTCAACGCGAAGGTGCTCGCGACGGTCTATCCGCTCAACTTCTACGCGCAAAACCAAGTCGTATTCATCGACAAGGGCGACGTCGACGGTGTCAAAGTCGGAAACCGATTGCGCATTTTTCGGCAAGGCGATGCTTGGCGAAAATCGTTGGTTACGCCGGGCGCGGGTAACCGGATTCGGCACGAGACGACTGGCTTGCCGGAACTCGAACGTCCTTCCGATGGCCGTTCCAGTTCGACGTATCCGACCGAGCGTGTGGGCGAACTTCGCGTCATTCGCGTGAAAGAACACACATCGACGTGCCTGGTGACAGACGCGACGCTGGAGCTCGACACGAACGACGTGGCTTGGTTGCGCCAAGGTTATTAGCGCTTCCGATCGGCTTTTCGTCGTACATGCGCGCGGCCTTGCGATTGCGCTCACGTGTGTATTAATAGAGAGGCATGCGTGTCGCAGTCGTCCTCGGTGGTCTCGTGTGGCTGACCGTGCCCGCGGCGGAAGCCGCGCCGGGGAGCTCAGCCGTTCGACCCGCTGCACACCGAAGCTCGCGCGCTTCGGGCTCTTGCCCCTCTGACATGGTGCGCATTCACGATGAGGCCACCGGCAACTATTGCATCGATCGGTACGAATGGCCTAATCGCCGCGGCGCCAAGCCGAAAGTCATGGTGAGTGCGATCGAAGCGCAGGGCTTGTGCGCGAGTAAGGGCAAGCGCCTGTGCGACGAAGACGAGTGGATTCGCGCCTGCGAGAGCAAGGACAAACTCAGCCATCCTTACGGCGACGAGCACGAAGAGAGCCGCTGCAACGATGATCGTACATGGCGCGAAAAAGACGAAGTCCTGATGAGCAAGTGGACGAGCCCCAATCCTGAAGAGGTCAAGGCTGCGAAGGCTCACGTCGAGGCGCTCTATCAAGCGTCACGCAGCGGTGCGAAGCGCGGCTGCAAGAGCAGGGACGGCGTCTACGATCTCACGGGCAACGTCGAAGAGTGGGTCACGTCGACGCATGGTCACGCGCACTCGAAGATCCTCATCGGCTGCTATTGGTCGGGCTGCTACGGCGGTGGCAAACCCACTTGCCGATCCACGAACAGCGCCCACGGCGAGAGCTTCCGGTTTTACGAAACCGGTGCGCGTTGCTGCAAGAGCCACTGACCTGGTGCTCCTGGATGTTGGGGTCCGGACCGCGATCCGTTCACGTTGACCCGATGGAAGCCTGTCGGTGCGGGTTTCTTTCCGAAGTAGCCCGTGCACGCGTCTTGCACTACCTTTGGGTGGAGGTCACACATGGACGCATTCAGACTTGTTCCGCGGCTATTCATTGTAACTTCGGTTGTGGTATTTTCGGTCGCTTGCGGTGACGACGCCGCCGCCGCGCTCGACGCCGCGACCGATGCGGCAAAGGTAGCCGACGCGTCGGCCGCCGATACCGCAGCACCCGTCGATGCAGCCGCTGATACGTCGGGGCAACAGGATGCCAACCCTCCGCCTCCCGACGGAGGCAAGCCACCAAAGGACGGCGGCCCTCCTTTGGGTGATGGTGGTGACGGAGGCAAGCCGCCAAAGGACGGCGGTCCTCCTTTGGGCGACGGAGGCATCATCAAGCTTGACGCTGGCCCGCAGCCACCGTTTCTCGATGCCGGTCCTTGACCTCAGTGGTGCCTTTCTCGGTCGAAAACGTGGTACTCCTAAGTCCACGCGGCGCTTAGGCGACTTCGGTTCACCTCGACGGCACGCGCCGTGAGGATGAGCACTACGTCGCCACCGCAGTAGGCACTTGGCAAGCCGTCAAGAATCGGAACCAATGGCAACGCAGCCGACGGCTCTAGGTTGAGCCCCAGTTTCAGGCCAGCGTGCATGACCGCACGGTGAGCTTCGTCGCGGCTTGCGGCCGCGACGCTATGGATATGGGAGGCTACGCGCGCAAGTGCCGTCGAGTCGGCGGGGCGCGTTCCAGAAGTGCCCTCGATCAGCGCCATCAGACCGGCGTGACCATCGTGCTGGACTCCGATGATGGCGGGAGGCGCTTCATCGACCTCTGTTCGAAACGCCCAGCTGAGACCGGTTGCGAGACCACCGCCACCGATGGGTGCGATGACGACGTCGGGCACGCCACCGAGCGCGCGGGTGAGTTCGAACCCGATGGAGCTACCGTTGCCTGCGATCACGTCGAGGTTGTCGTGCGCCGAGATGAAGTCGGCTTCGCGTGAGCTTGCAAACACCTTCGCCTGAGCCTCGGCCTCGCCGTAATATTCGCTCTCAACGACGACGACCTCTGCTCCGTAGTTCCGCATCCGGTCGAGCTTGAGAATCGGAACGCGATTGGTGACAAAGATCGTTACATTTTGACCGAGGACGCGCGCCGCGTAGGCCATGCCGACTCCGTGGGCGCCTGCGCTGGCGGTCACGATCGGCGCGCTCGTCGTTCGGTGGCCAATTGCAGCCAGTGCGCCGCGCACCTTGAATGATCCGGTCACTTGCATCGCTTCGACGGCGAGCCAAATGCGCGTGCTCTCGCTGGGGTCTGCCACCTTGTCGAGCGTATTTGCGCGGAGCATCGACACTTCGCGCAGTCCCGCGTCCGGAAATGCTGCGGGCAAATCCCGAACGCGCTCGAGCTGCCACGGCGTGGGCCCGGGCGCGTCGTGCTCCGCTGGGGGGGCGAGAACTAGCCGCATGTCCCTTAATACGGACGGTTCGAGACGCGCATTAGCCTCGTTTCGCTCAGACTTGCGGCTCAGTTTCGATTGTTGGAGAGTGTCTCGAGTAGACCCTGTCCGAGCGCGAATCCGCACGCGAAGGCTGCATCGGAATCCGACGGCCAAGCGACGTTCGTCGCGAGGTGAGCCGTCGTGACGAGATCAGGTGATGCCGCAAACGCCCGTATCGCGAGGCGATCAGTGGCGCGTGTCGCATAGGCGCCTACAGGTGTCTTGCAGTCGCCGCCGACGGCCGCCATTACCCCGCGTTCAGCCGCCACTCGCAGCCCGGTTTCCGTGCAATGTAACTTGGCGAGGACAGTTTTGGTCTCGACGTCGTGGTCGCGGCATTCGATTCCCAGTGCGCCTTGGCTGATTGCTGGCACGAATGCAAACGGATCGAGTGCTTCCGTGATGCGCGCGCTGAGGTCCAGGCGCTTGAGCCCCGCGACGGCGACAACGATGGCGTCGTACTCGCCGGCGTCGAGCTTACGAAGGCGCGTGTCCACGTTGCCTCGAAGCGAACGAACGTCGAGATCCGGACGTTTCGATCGAAGAAGCGCAACGCGCCGCAGACTCGATGTGCCAACGACGGCGCCTAGCGGAAGCGCGGCGAGTGATGCATACCGAGGGCATACGAGGGCGTCGCGCGCGTCTTCTCTTTTTGGAATGCACGTGAAGACGAGCCCGGGTGGCACTTCGGCGGGCACGTCTTTCATCGAGTGCACCGCAAAATGGGCGCGTCCGTCGAGAAGCGCTTCCTCAATTTCCTTGACGAAAAGACCCTTGCCGCCGACGTCCGAGAGTGGCCGGTCTTGAATTTGATCGCCGCTCGTGACGATTGTGAGTTCTTCGCATGAGAGTGATGGGTGAACCGCTCTGAGCGCGCCGACGAACGCACGCGATTGCGCGAGAGCAAGGGCTGATCGCCGCGTGGCGTAGACGAGGTTCATAGGCTCGAATGCTAACCCGAACCGAGCCTGCCCGCTCGGTCTGCCGCGCGCCCGTCAATGGCGAACCGCGCCTTCCTCACCGCCCTCTTGCCGCGATTCCGGTAGCTCTGCCTCCACGCTGAAGAGCGCTTCCGTGGCTTCAACGAGCGCTTGGCTCGATCCACGCGCCGCCGCCTCCTTCAAGGCCGTTGTCGGCCTGTGCAGCCACTTGTTCACCGCGCTATCGAGCATCTGTTCGAGCGCCGCGCGATCTTCCGCCGAGAGGTGCTTGAGCCGTGTGGCGAGGGTGCGTTCGAGTTCTGTCCGGAAGATAGCCCGCGTGTTCGTTCTCAGCGCGACCAACGTGGGTTGAACGCCGAGTGAGCGCGACCAGTGCGCGTGGGCGGAGAGCTCTTCGTCGATAATGGTGCGCGCGAGGTCGCAAGCGGCTTGACGACGCTCTTGCGCGGCTTGCACTTGGTGTTCGAGGTCATCGACGTTGAAGACGTATACATTGTCAATTTTGTGAACAGTTGGCTCGACGTTGCGTGGGACGGCAATGTCGATGAAGAAGAGCGAACGGCCTCGACGCTCGCGTCGCGCCTTCTTCACCATGTCATGCGTGATCACAAACTCGGTTGCACTTGTACTCGCGATGACGACGTCCGCGGTCGTAAGCTCGTGACCAAGCGACTCCCATGTGGCGACACCGGCGCCGATTGCGCGGGCCAACGCTGCGCCGCGGTCAAAGCTGCGGTTGCAGACGCGCAGTGCACGTGTGCGCTTGCCAAAGCTCCGTGCTGCGGCTTCGGCCATTTCACCCGCACCCACCAAGAGTGCTTCACACTGTGACAAGTTTCCGAAGATCTGCTCCGCAAGATCGACGGCGACACTGCTGATGCTCACGTTGCCCGCACCGATCGACGTTTCCGTACGTACGCGTTTGGCGGCGGCCAATGCCCTGGGCACGCATCGTTGCAAGTAAGGCCCCAGCGTACCGGTCAGGCTTGCGCACTCGAAAGCGCTCTTTACTTGGCCGAGAATTTGCGGCTCGCCGACGACGAGCGAATCGAGGCTCGCCGTCATTTGAAACAAGTGCAAGACCGCTTCATGATCGAGTCTTGTGTAGACGAATCGCCGGACGTCGGACGATGCCTGCTTTCCCAACGTGGCGATCGCTTCGATGATGGCGAGTTCTGGCGAGCACGCGCTCTCTTTGGCGACCGCGTAGACCTCGAGTCTGTTGCACGTGCTCACCACAAGCGCTTCGTCGATGCCGTCAAGTCGCTGAATGCTCTTGGTGAACTCGCCGAGCTGCCCTTCGGCAATGGCGAAACGCTCGCGCATCTCAATGGGGGCTGTGCGATGCGAAAGGCCAACCACGACCATCATGGGTGGGCCGCCTCAGTCTTACTCGGCGCATTCCCAACATTGACATTTGCGGCGTGGGTCGCCGCGGGGCGCATCAGGTACACCAAGATGACGGCGAGGGTGAAACCGTAGCCGACGATGGTCCCATAGGCTGCGCGCCGTCCGCGCCAACCCGCTGCTGCGCGGACGAGCAACACCGCAGCGAAGAGGCCCCACGACGTGTAGCCGAAAATCGCGCGCGCGATGCTCGCTGAATCACCGATTTCGACACCTCTTGCCCAGATCGTGCCCGTGAGAATGCCGAGCGTGAGCAGTGGAAATCCGGCGAGAAGCAACCGATGCTCGGCACGGTCGAGCGCGTCGAGCGGAGGTAACCGACGAAAGAGATCGCCGAATTCTTTTCGCTTCAGCTGGCGTTCTTGAAACAAGTAAGCGACCGCTGCCGAGAACGCGAGGGTAAATAGAGCAATGCCGAGCACATTTGCAGCAATATGAAAAGGCAAGAGCGCGCGGTGCACCGGGCTCGCGGTTTCGCCAAGTCGCGAAAACGCAAATCGCGAGGCGAGAAAGAACGTTAGCGCAAAGGGGCCAACGACGGCTCCAAGCGCATTCAAGTTGAAGCGCGTTCGGACCACCAGGTATGTGCCTGCGATCACGACGGCGAGGACGCTCATCGCGAAGTGAACACCTTCGACTGGGCACACCCTCAAGGCAAACGAGGCAAGTAGGATATGTGCGGTGTGCATTAGTACGGCGGCGCCAAGGAGGAACGGCGCAGCGTTTGCGAACCTGGGCGTTTTTTCGTGCGGCCCGCCGGCGAGGTGCATCCCAAAGGCGACGCTTGCAATGACGTACACAAGTGCGGTCGCGGCAAAAGTGAGGTCAGCCCACGCCATCTGTGGATCTGAGCCTACCCGTTGTAGGCGAAGCGCGCGAACATCGCTTATTGCTGCCCTATCTTGAGGTCGGTATGGTCAACTAGGCGGACGACGGATTTTCTGAAAGGAAGCATCGATGAAACGATTCGTTCTGGTGTTGGCGGGTGTAGTTTCCGGTGCCCTCGTTTTTGGCGCGAGCGCGCAAGGTTGCTCTGGGGCGTCCGCCTCGCTGCCCGAATTCGATTCGGCGATCGGTAACGACACGGGCAGCGCAGATGTGACCACCTCGGATTCGTCCAAGCCCGACACGAACGCTGGCGATGCACCCGCGCCTGATGCGAAGGGCGGCGATGGGGCGGTGAATCCCTCGGACGCCGGCACGCCAGACGGCATCCAGTGCGGAATGACGAAATGCGCGGTCGGTCAACTTTGTTGTCCGACGATCAACAACGGAATCATCTCGACCACCTGCGCAGCAACATGTGCGGGTGGCAATTCGCTTTCGTGCGACGGCCCGGAGGATTGCGGCGGCAAGGTGTGCTGCGCCCAAACGACCACAGGCGGCGGAACATTTCCGAATTGCCCGCCGACGAGCGCGTCCGCCAAGTGTGAGTCTTCTTGCACGTCGAACGTTCCGCTCAGTTGCGCTTCGACGACGACGGTCCGCCTCTGTCACGTCAGTGCCGACTGCACCGAGTCGAGCTACAGCATGTGTTGCACGTTCAGCTTGAGCGGCAACACCTCGACATTCTGTACTTCACCTCTACTCGCGAGCTTTGCAACGGCCTGCGCGAATTGAATTGAGTTGGTGATCTCGTTTCGCTTGGGAGGGCTGGACGGCACCACCCAATCATCACTTTGGCGTGGGGCAGAATGTGCGAGGAGGTTGGGTTGCGATGGGCAGGGAGCCGAGGGCGCTCTTGGCGTATGCGGAACTGGGCGAATTGGCGTTGCGATCGGACCGCCAAGTTTACGTACAGGCGCGCAAAGCCGAATTCGAAACACGGACAGGTACATTTTCCGTTGAGGACCCTTGGTACGAAGCTCGGATACGGGCATTCCACGACGATCTGCTTACCCAAGGTGCTTCTCACGCATCGCTGCTTGCAACGGTCGAGGCCAATCTTGCCGAAGGGTGCCAGGAGCTTGGCGCGTCGTTTCGTGGGCTCTTTCATTTTCAGAGGCCGCGTGCGCCAGGTCATTGGCTGCATGTAGTTAACTTAATTGACCATGCGGAATACTACGCGGTCGCGCACGACGCACTCCTCTTGCAGGCGCTAGACGCGATCGAGGAAGCGGTGGTTGACGCACGGGTCGTTGCAAGCGACCGCGTGCTCGCGATTCTGCCCGGTGCATTTGTTCACCCCGAGGAAGCGACACAAGCCATCGAAGACGTCGTTCGCGCAGGGGTGAATCGTGGTCTTCCAGCTGGGACCTTACTCGACCGACTTATGCAGATGGAGCATCAGCTTCGTGTGCGATCACGGGTGCGCCCGAATCAGGTATATCGCGTCAATGCCCTCCACTCGTAGCAACGGCAGGAACGGGGTTGTGCGCGGTAGACGCGCGCGCTGATCCAAGTCGATACTACCGACCCATGCAAGTTCCCACGTTTGAAATGGTCCTCTCGAAGGCGCGAATGCTCACTCCGCAGGTGCGTGAGCTTGCGTTTAGCCGTGTCGACGGTGCGGAGGTGGCGTTCGAGGCTGGCCAATGGGTGAGCTTGGTGCTTCCCACTTCGTCGGGTGAACTCAGGCGTTCATATTCGATTGCGTCGCCTCCGGATGGTTCGTCGCGGCTCGCGATTGCGGTGACGAAGGTCGATAGCGGACCAGGCTCGACTTACCTGCATGCGCTCGAGCCGGGTTCGCGTATTTCGGCGACCGGCCCACAGGGATTTTTTACGCGCACGCGAATCAAGGACCCAGGACCATCCCTCTTCATCGGAACCGGGACGGGTTTCACGCCGTTGCGGAGCATGCTCCTCGACGCGATAGCGAAGGGTGAATTGCTCGGCATGTGCGTGCTCCTTGGCGTACGGCACGAAGAAGATCTCCTCTATCGCGACGAGCTGCTGGCGCTTGCGCAGACGCATGGATCACGCATTCGCGTTGAAATGACACTATCTAAGGGGAACGATGCTTGGGTTGGCCGACGGGGCTACGTGCAAACGCATGTTCGCGAGATGTGGGACGCCCTCGCCGCGCGCAATGAAGGGACGCCGCACGCTTACATTTGCGGCCTGCAGCGCATGGTCAGCGCCGTGCGCGAGCTGTTGCGTACCGACATGGGGCTTGGTCGAGAACACGTGCACAGCGAAAGGTACGACTAAGGCAGTGCACTGACAGTGACGGCAATTTCGGCGGGGCTGTACCCTTCGGCTCCGAGGAGGACGACGGTCTTGCCAGGCGAAAGGCCGTAGACGATGAAGGTTCGTTCGGTCGTCGTAGCCTCAATTTTCGCGACGGATGGCGTCCCCGTTGACACAGCGACATTGGTCTTCACAGTTTCATCAAGTATCTTGACTAATGTCGCTTGGCCTACGATCAGCTGAACGTCGCCGGGAGACACTGGAAGTTGATGTGAGCACCCTGTGAGTGCGAGGACGAGGCACAGGGTTAAGGATCTAGTTTGCATCGTTGCCTCCGTCGAGAAGCGGGGCGTCCGTCGTCGTTGTGCCGTCGATGGCGCTGTCAGATGATCCGTCGGGCGATCCGTCGCGCGGCGCGTCAGGTTTTCCGGCGTCGATGACGCCGCAGCTTTGCGGCGGAGGAACCGTGACAAGGCGCGAGGTCGACACGTTGTCGAGTGACACGCGGACTGTCGTCGCGACTGACGAGCAACTGGGCGTGGTTAAATGAACCAGGCGGCCGCGGGTTTCAAGTTTCACCGCATTGGGCATGTCGACGGTTACAGAATATTTGAGCAAACCACCGAGCATGAGGCCCGATGGGCCCGATGGATTGACAAGGAGGAGTGACTCGTCGCGGGGCATTCCTTTTTTCCACCATGAGGTGTCGTTGTTTTCATAGTTCCAAATGTCCGTGTCGGCTTCGGACAGGGAAAGGTGGGTTACGTCTTCGACGGTGGCATCGACGTAGTCGGACAACTCGCCGGTGCTCTTGCGAAGAAGGAGTGAGGTTGTTCCGGTTCGTTCGGCGCGAAAGTCTCCGGTGGTCGTGTAGGAAAGGACGCCGGGTACGATGAGCGCAATGCTGACGCCCTCGGCGCTCAGCACGAACGTTGAATCCTTCGCATATCTCAAGGTCCCAGAGGTCGGTTCGATGCAACCGGTTGCGTGTGGGTTGCAAGTGTCTTTGACGGCGGTTCCGAGCACGCCGTTTGCCGATGGGAACCCACAGCTGCTCGTCCCCGTGCTGCATGCCGTGGCCAGCGCCGCGGCTGCGATTGTTGTGCAAATGTTCTTGGTATGCATTGAGGTCTCAGGTTTGCCCAAAGCAAGAGGCGTACCCAAGGGCGGCGGTTGGGTTCTTTCCGGTAATTGTTGGTTTGTTGCGCAGGTGTGATGCGGGGTTCACAGGTGCCGCGTCACGCAGGGTCCTCTCGGGATCCCGTCATCGCTCGAAGTCAGTGGCCTTCTCGTCGAACGTCCACGCGGGCATGGCGTCGCAAGCGGGCTCCTGTCGGCGCTCGATGCGCAGCTTGGTCTCGCTCGTGAGTTGAATCAAAATGGTCTGCAGTGCCATCGCTTCTTCGACGCCCTTGGACACGACAGCCGAAAATTGCTCGTAGCAGTACACGGTGCCGTCGGCTTTGACGTCCTTGAAGTCGCGATTGATCTTTCCTGTTGCTGCCGGATGAAAGAAATAGACCCCGGTGGAGAGGCCGCTCGCGGAGGCCGACGTTCCGACCGAGAAAACCTCGCGCGTGGGGCTCCAATCGTAATCACGAACAAGTGCAAGGTTGGGGTCGTCTTGGCCAGGCCGCTTTACGCCGGGCGCGAACCATCGTCCTGCTGCGCTGCCGAGAACGTCTTGCATGACCGCTCCGCACCACGGTTCCGTTGCGAGACGAACGCCGGTGACGTCGCCGATCATACTCTTCAACGTGGTCTTGAGGTCGTCGCGAAAATAGTCGAAGGGACAGACGGCGTGCAGGCTATCGACCCCATCCGAGTTGGCTGCATTATTCGACGGATTCGCATAGGCAAGCGCGGGCACGCGCGCGTCTTTGGCGCCAAAGTCGGGTCCACCGAAGCCAATGGCCTCGCCCACGGCGATCGAAAAGGATGTCGGTTGGTCGCAATAGCGAATGCTCCTGCCACCGGACTCGTAGGACATGCAAAAGGTGGGATCCATACCGCCAAGCTTGGCCAAGAACGATCCGTCGAGCGTCTTCACGTGCGCGAAGTAGATCTCGAATTCCTGGCACGGTCGGAGCGTGATCGCGAAATCGGAGTAAGGCGGTTCGGCCGACAGGTACTCGGTCGATGACACGTGAACGACCGTGAGGTCTCCGGGACTCACGAGCGGGACGGACCCGGCGATCCCGTTGAAACCGAAGTAGACGTGATCGGTTGGAAACGTGTGCGGCGAAGGGGCGAGATGCCCAAGCGGAGAAACCGACCGGAGATCCGCGAGCGCATGTGGCAGCGCGGTGAAGACCGGTTCATCGGGTGCGCAACTCCGCAGTCGCAGGGGTCCTGGAGGGCTCCCGCCCTCTGGAGCACCGGTGTCTTGATAGGTGATCGGTGGTGACGGCTCCTTGTGACAGCTGAGGACTACGGAGAGCGACAGCAGCGTCAAGCAGCTAATGGATCCTGGACGAAACACGATTGGGGGTAGCTTATCGCGAAGGGCGATTGCGTGCGTTTGGCGTACGATACCGAGCGATGAAGATAGGCGTGACGTCGTTGCTCTGTTGCGTGGCGGTTGCATGTGGAGGCGTGGCATCGTCGAGCAAGCCGTCTGTGATGCCGGTGTCTTCTGCGCCTGTGGCGACCTCGGATGCTCACGCGCCCGCCGTTCCACCGCCGTGGTGGATGACCTATGGCCACTGGTCGCGGCTCAAGTTGAGCCCTGCCGGCAGTGCTCTGTTTGGCGCACCGACGAAGGGCGAGATCCAAAAGGAAGGGAGCCTTTTGAATGCGCAGTGTCCGCTCGAACTCGCGAACGAGACGATGTTGATCGTCCCACACGGCACGAGGACGGCGCTCTTGATCGCTCAGTTTGCTGATTCAGAAATCGCGAAGCGGTGCATCCCAGAAGCCGGCGTGCCGGTCACGTTTACCTTTAGTGCTGTGGGGGGGACTCCCAGTGTGAAGATGGATGGCATTGAGGGGACGAACGGGGAAGTTGCGCTCGTGTCCGGAGCGACGGTGCGCCTGGGTGAGGCAGCAGCCTTCCGTGTGTCGCTCGACTTCTTGAGCATCGCGCCGCACTGGGAGCCAAGGCTTGACGCGCAAACGCTCTACTACTCGCGATTGCATGGTCACGAGACCCGCGCGCGTGGCGATGCGGAGAGGCTCGAGTTTGAGGAGACGAACACGTATCCGTCGGAGGCGAATGCCCAGGCCGTATGCCGAGCTTGGTTGAAGTATCGCGCCGCGCTCGTGGCAAAACACGATGACGCTGCGAGGCGTCTCACCGTCACCCAAGAAGCGAATCGCTGCGCGCGCAAATTCGTGTTCGACGGCGCGGACCAAGGATCACTCGTCAAGACGTGGATCGAAATCAACAATGCGGTCGATCACGCATGACCCCATAGCCGTGTCGAACTCAACGCTAAGCCGGAGCACCCGATGCGCGATCGCGCAGATGGGTGCTCAGCTTCCAGTCAAAGTCGCACCAGCACATGACGGGCCGTGCATGACGACGCCACAGATAGGTCTTACCGCGCGCGGCGTCGTGAATCATGAGCGCCCAATCAGTATGAGCACCGCCACTTGCGCGCGGCCTGGCGTTCACATGGAACGAGACTGGCCTGAGCTTGTTGTTGCGCTCATGGCTCCAAGCCTCTAGGCGCGCGGCCACCGGATCGTCTTTCGGATTGTCGCCGTTGCTATTGCTTTGGTCGGCAAGATCGTGAACGCGCCTTCGACCGTTGTATCCAATTTCGCGCAAGACGACTCGGCCGCATCCGTTGTCATCCCCGTCGCAAGCGTCATTGCGAGCTTTCGTCGCCTCGAGTACCCAGACCGTGTCGCCGTCCTCGCCGAGCGCGAGCAACAAGTCATCGGTACCGCTCGTGTGCCAATGAGCGAGTTCTGAGCGCGCGTACGCTACTACGCTCGGCCCGCCCCGAAAGCCTCGAACATCGACGCTCGTGCCGCCAGCGTCGCATGAACCCGGCGGCACGTTGGTCGCCGGCAGCTGGACGCGATTGGAATCGGCGTACGCGTTGGTCGCAAAGGACACGAAGATGGTCGCACAGTTCATCAATGCAAAACGAGACAGCACGTTTTGAAAGACGCTCCCGGACTCACGCGCATTCCCAAGAACGGCGACGCATGCCCACCCACGCACGCAATGTGCTAAGCGCACGCTCCCATCGATCACGCTACTTCGCGATCCGCAACACTTCGCTGAGCCAGGTGCGAAGCGCCACGAGCTCTTTTCGAACTTGGGACCGCTCTTCGGTCTCACCGTGCTGCAGGATCCGCTGAAGCTTGCGCCGATAGTCGCCGTCGCTCATGCGCTCGCGAAAGCGTCTCACTTGCGAGGAGACAAGCGACGCGGTGACGCGTGTGCGCGAACCCCGTCCTTGCTCCAGCAGAATGGCCCGCACGTACTTTTGCGTATCGCGCTGGGTGAGCTTCATCGCGATGACGTGCTGCGCCGCCTTTCGCATGTGGTTCTCGTCGCTGAGCGGCAGGAGCAGCTCCTTGCGGCCGGGCTCGAGCAAGCGCCACGACTGATCGGAAATGCGCTTGTCGTGCGCCGCAAGCGCGAGTGCGGTGTAGAGGAATCGCTGACTAAGACCGAGCGTCGGGCCACCGGCGCGGCGCGCAAGTTCGCTCCACACGGGGTTGTCCTTGCGGCGGGCGAGGGCGGCGGACGCATCGTCGTTGAAGACGTTGACGAGGACCCAACGCCCAAAGTCGACGAGCGTGTCTTCAATTACGTTGCGTGCCTCTTCGGCCCGCCGAAGCGCCTCGGCCACAAGCGAGCGTTCTCCTTTGGTGAGAGTATGACCCTCTGCTTTCGCCGTCGTGATCGTATTCAATTTGACGATCGCGACTCCGGCGCCTTTCTCTTTCTTGGGCATGAATGCACCCTAGTCGTGGCCCAAGCGGTGCACCACAAAAAGGCAACAAAAGTGCCCAATTCGACGATTTACTGGCGCCGGTAATTGGATGCCGTTCTTCCGCTCGCGGCGTCAAATGCGAGGAGCCCCACATGGTCAGTGAGATTGACGATGTGGGGCCGCGCGGCAGCGATTAGGGCACGCGGAACACAACGTCGTCGTGATCGTCGTAGTTGCTCGAAGGACACATCGCCTGCGTGTACTTGTTGCCGATGTGCCGCAGTTGAGCGCGCACCGCGTGATCACCGCCCTGGTTGGCTAGGAGCTTCGCAAAATTCGAAGTGACAGTAGAGGCCCCCGTGCAGCGCACCTTATCGATGAGCGTCCAAATGGGGCTTTGCGCACTGGGCGCGTAGTAGACGTCCACCCAGTCCGAATTCTCTTTGCATTGATAGCCAACTTGAAAAGTGACCGTGGTGTTGCGTGCAATCGTGCCGCTGATCGCGATGCTTCGCACGTTGTGCTCAGGTTGTGACGACGATGTTCCATCGGCGCAACCATCCAACAGCGTGTTCGGGGTGTTGGGCTCCGCAACCCGCGGTGAGATCAGTGAGGTGCCAACGCTGCATGTTGAGCCGCAGCAGTGCTGAACTTGAAGCGCCGTATCGAAGAAGGGAACCGTTTGCAGCGTGTGGGTGCAGCCGGATCCAGTGTTGCAACTATCTGTAGTGCACGCATCGCCGTCGTCACAGGAAACAGGCATGCCCGCTTGGCAGGTGCCGGCAGAGCAAACATCTCCCGTGGTGCAAGCGTTGTTGTCGTCGCACGCATTCGTGTTGTTCGTCGCCACGCAACCCGTTGCCGGATTGCATGAATCGGTCGTACATGAATTGCCGTCGTTGCACGAAACTGCCGTACCCGCTTGGCAGGTGCCGGCAGCGCAAACATCTCCGGTGGTGCAAGCGTTGTTGTCGTCGCACGCGTTCGTGTTGTTCGTCGCTACGCAACCCGTTGCCGGATTGCATGAATCGGTCGTACATGAATTGCCGTCGTCGCACGAAACTGCCGTACCCGCTTGGCACGTGCCGGCGGCGCAAACATCCCCTGTGGTGCAAGCGTTCCCGTCGTTGCACGAAATGGCGTTAGGCGTATGAATGCAGCCGGCTGCTGGGTTGCACGAATCGTCAGTGCAAACGTTGCCGTCGTCACATGACGTCGCGGTGCCTGCTTGGCAAGCTCCGCCGGAACAGGTGTCGCCGGTGGTGCAAGCATTGCCGTCGTCGCACGCTGCGGTGTTGGCAGTGAACGTGCAGCCGGTTGCGGGATCGCAACTGTCGGTGGTGCAAACGTTGCCGTCGGTGCAAGAGACGGGTGCGCCACCGCCGCAGAAGAGATCGACGTCACACGTTTCGCCGCTCGTACATGCATTCGCGTCCGAGCATGACTGGAGCGACTGCGTGCAACCGCTTGAGGCGCCGCCTGCAACGGTCGATACTTGCATCGATTGCACGCGAACATTCTTCGTTTCGTCGAGGCCAATGACCCCGTACGTGACAGAACTGCCGAATACGGGAGCCGGGTCGTCGAATGTTCTTTGCGTCGTGTTGCCGATGAGCTGTAGGTCGCGATAGACGGCGTAGCTCTTGACGGAACTGGTCGACTCGGGTGCAGACCACGACAGACTGACGCGAGTGCCGTGTGGGGCCACGGTGAGATCGAGTTTTCGCGCGTAGAGTCCCGTGTTGTAGGGGTCGTGGCGCGAGAATGTCCATTCCTCGAGGAACGGATTTCGCGATCCCGACAGTACTTTCGCCCACATGTTTTTCGACGGCACCGTCGTACCGACGACGAGATCCATGAGTCCGTTCGAATCGATGTCCGCGAGCAAAGGCGTCGCGTTAGCGGTGTTACCGGGCAAGAGCTTTGGAAACCCTTGCACGGCAGTTCCGTTCGCGTGAAAGGCATAGACTTGTTGGTTGTTGACCGTCAAAACAACGTCGGGAGCGCCATCACCGTCGACGTCTGCGATTGCGGAGCCGCGAACGTCGGCGCCAACGGATTGCGGCCAGCCACTGAGGGGCGCGCCGTTTGCGCCGAGGATGTAGATCGAGCCCGTGTTGGTTCCTACGACCACTTCCGGTTTGCCATCGCCATCAAAGTCGGCTGCGGAAAATCGACGCCAGGTGCTCCCGGCAATGGTGTTGTTCCATCCCTGCAGCAGAGTCCCATCGGGTCGATAGGCCCTTACTCCCGTCGTATGGCCGATCACGATCTCTTTGGTG
>JAHFDY010000060.1 GCA_023248735.1 Myxococcales bacterium | reverse complement strand
CTCGCTGGGGTTGCGGCACGAACGCGCGCTGCTGTCGATTCAGCTGGGCGCTGTGGAGACGGCGCGGGCCGACTTCTTGATTCTTGAGACCGCAGGCGCGCCAGCGGCGAATCTCAATGAGTTGCGCCGCGCAATCGAGCAGCGGGTCGTGGCGAAGCCGCCGTCGATCAATTAGCGCTGCCCCAAAAAACAAAGCGCCTCCGCGCCGCCGTCGTCCCGAACAGAAATTGCGTGGACCCCGGCTGGGGGAGAGCTCGAGAGGGGGGAGGCCTTGCTCCCTCCAATCAATTAGCGCTGCCCCAAAAAGCAAAGCGCCTATCCCCTTTCGAAGATAGGCGCCGCGCGACTAAGGCGCTTCCGCGCCGCCGTGGTCCCGCAACAGAAATTGCATGGACCCCGGCTGGGGGAGAGCTCGAGAGGGGGGAGGCCTTGCTCCCTCCAATCAATTAGCGCTGCCCCAAAAAGCAAAGCGCCTATTCCCCTTTCGAAGATAGGCGCTGCGCGACAAAGGCTCTTCCGCGCCGCCGTCGTCCCGCAACAGAAATTGCGTGGACCCCGGCTGGGGGAGAGCTCGAGAGGGGGGAGGCCTTGCTCCCTCCAATCAATTAGCGCTGCCCCAAAAAGCAAAGCGCCTATTCCCCTTTCGAAGATAGGCGCCGCGACTAAGGCTCTTCCGCGCTGCCGTGGTCCCGCAACAGAAATTGCATGGACCCCGGCTGGGGGAGAGCTCGAGAGGGGGGAGGCCTTGCTCCCTCCTCTCGACCATTACTTGCCGTGAACGACGGTGCAGCCCTGGGTGTAGAGACCGAGGATGCTGAAGTTGCGCATTTCGACCGAGGAAAGATCGGTCACGCCAGCGGCCTTCTTCGCTGCGTCGAGGCTAGCGTCGCCCATGCCAATGAGGCCGAGGATGCCGGTGGCGCATGATTCGCCGGTCTTCTCGCCGGCCTTGCCTGCACCGGAGACTTCGTTCTTGTCCATTCCGTGTGGGGTGGTGGTGCCGTTGTAAATGAAGCCCGATGGGTAACCACCAGCGCCGCAACCAACGCCGATTGCCAACAAAGTACCCATCACTGCAGCCGTAATCATCTTCTTCATAGTAATTATCCTCCGCACTATTAATGCGACTTTTACGCGACTAGAGACATGCGATAGAGACACGCGATATCGAAATAACGTTGCCAAAAAATCTGTTGAAAACGGGGTATCACGCACGAAGAGACGGTGTCAAGGAGCTGCAATGTGCATCATTTGCGGTGCTGCGTAACGTAGTTTGCACTTTCCTATCGACCCGGCACCTAGAACGTAAGTGGCCCCAAAATCGCTTGCTTTATTGTTGGTTTGTCAAGGCCGTCGAAGGGTGATGCTTGTTTGAAGCCGAGCCTCATCCCAAACGAAATGCCATAGACATAATAGGCATCACCAAACCATCGCCACAAATACTCTGTATATCCATCCGCATAAAACCGCGCCGGTCCTACTTGAATGCCGAGCCCAGCCCCCGCTCGCGGCGACAACATACTGAAGTTCCAGTTGCCGTGAAAAGCATCAATGTTGAAAATGGATGCGCCAAAACTCGCCTCGGGCTCAAAAGGGCCGAGTTTGAGGCTTGCGACGATGCGATGCCGCATGACGCTGAGGCCGTAGCTCTTGGAGTCAAATGCGCGAAAGACGAATTGATCAGCCACCCCTCCGATGATGGCGAAGCCCTCTTTGGTTGCGACGGTGCTTCCGAGCGCGACTTCGAACCCGGGCTTTCCTTCGCGATCACGCGAGCCTCTCGCATTGAAGATCGCGCCTGAAACCTGGGCCCCGTAAGCGCTTCGGTCCCGATCGAAGAGCCGCACCGAGCGCGTCGATAGCTTGCTGCGCTTGCCTTCGTGCAGCAATTTCTGACGCTCATTCGCGAAACGCTCGTTTGCGAACGGCACTTCAAGGTGAAGCGCGCCGCCGCCGAGGCCGAATCCTACGCCACATCCAGCTGTTGCGAGCGCGCACAGCGTCACGCAACTTGAGTAGACCCACCGGCGCATCCGGCAAGGTGACTAACACGGGTTTGGGCATGAACGCGAGCGCTCACGAACGCTCGCGCTACGATGGTTTGGATGGTGCGCTTGGCTGTTTTCGGAACGTTGCTGTGGATGAGCGTGCCGCACGAGGCCACGGCCCAAGTGAAGGGCGATGTTGAGTTTCGCTTGGGGGTGAACAAGCGTTTTTCATCTGGCGTCCCGGCTGGTGCGGCGCAGCCTTCATTTGGACCGAGTCTTGACGTGATGGGACACGTGGCGCTCATGCCGATGGTGCGCGTTGGCGCGTATGGAGGCTACGAGCTGTCTCCTCAGTTGCCGTACCCGGCGCGGCATCTGGTTCGCTTTGGGTTACAATTGCGTGTGCTCTCGCCGTTTCTGTCGCGCCCTTGGCGCATGTGGCTATCGGTTGGGTTTGGGCCAGCGTTCGCATTTGGCCCTTCCGATGCTCAGACGGTTTCGCAAGCGGGCCGACTTTTCGAGGTGCCAGTGGGCGTTGGATTCGCGCACCACTTATGGGGTCGATGGGAAGTGACCGGCGAGGTTCTCGCACGCCCCGCGTTTGGTCATGGTGGGTCGTTGTTTGAAGCGCGTGGTACGGGGACTGACGCGCTGGGCCTCGGTCTTGCCGTGGGCTTGCAGTGCGAGTGGTAGTCGATCATCTTCACAGGTTCGCCCCGACTCAGGCAAGGGACTCGTCAGAAGTCGCACGCACAATCGACGAGCGCACCACCACACCGCGCGCATTGTTCGGACTCGCACCCAGGCCGATGAAGCTCGAAATAGTACACCCCGCACCCCAGACAAGGCGAGTCGACCGCGTACGATTCCCGGCCAAGGGGGATGCGCGCGATTTCAGCTGTCTCGTCTGATGGACCCGCCTCTGACAATCAGGTAATCCTCGCCTCTGACATGCTTCTCTCACCCAAGGGCGCTGGCAAGTACAGCGACAAGGCAAACGCCATTTTTTGCGGCCTCTACGTTGGGGCCCTCGTTTTTGCGGCCGGGTGCGGGGCGGGGTGCGACCGTCAGGCCGCTGCGTCGGAAGCGGGTCCTGACCCTGCAGCATCGGTTGTGCCTCCGGAATTGAAATTGGCCGGCGTCGATGTCTCGACGTTGACCGCCCGCGAAAAAGGGGAATTGCGCACGCTGACGAGCGAGCTCATGTCGCCGTGCGCGGACGTGGCGGTGCCCGTTGCGCAATGCCTCAACGAAAAGCGGGCGTGTGGCAAATGCGTCCTCGCAGCCAATTTCCTTCTCAAGGGCGTTCGCAAGGGCATCGCCCGCGAGGAAGTGCAAACCAAGTACAAGGCTCGCTTCGATCCGATCGCCATCAAAGAGCTGCCAGTCGATGGTTCGCCCGTCATGGGCTCCGACAAGTGTGCTGTCACGATCACCGAGTTTGCCGACTTTGAGTGTCCGGGCTGCAAGGCGATGATGCCCGTCGTTGATAAGGTGATTAAGGCCAACGAGGGAAAAGTCAAGTTGGTTTACAAAATCGTGACGCTGCCTTTTCATGCGCACGCGCGCGTTGCCGCCGAAGCTGCACTCGCAGCTCGCGAGCAGGGCAAGTTCTGGGAAATGCACCACCAGCTTTTCGAGAACCAAGACGCGCTCCAGTCGCGCGATCTTGAGCGCTACGCGAAAACGATCAGCCTCGACGTCACGAAGTTTCGCAACGAGTTCAAGCTCGACCGTGTTGCGAGCCAAATCGAACGTGACGCGAAGCTCGCCGAAAAGGTGGGCGTTGCGGGGACGCCGACCATTTACATCAATGGCCATCAATTCATGCCGCTTATCACTGAGGATCCCGAAGGCGAGTTGACCGAAGCGATTCTCGCCGAGCTTCCCCAGGGACCATCGCCTGTTCCCGGCAGCACTCCTTCTGCGCCCCCGGCGCCATCCGCGCCTGCCTCGGGCTCGGGAGGCCCAAAAAAAATTGGGCCAAAGGGAAACTAAATTGACGATACGTCGACTCGCCACATGGTTCGCCGCCTTGACGATTGGTGTGAGCGCTTGCGGGCCGAGCCGTCCAGTCGCTCCGCTCGTCATTCCGCTCGCCAATCTCGATGCGCTCACGCCGCGCGAAAAGAAGGAAGTACTCTCACTGCTCCACGAACTGCCGTCACCTTGTCGCGATATGGCGGTGTCGATCGATCAGTGCATTCGCGAAGCCCGTCAATGCGCTCGCTGCGTGGCAGCGGCGCACGACGTGATCAAGAGCGTTCGCGATGGAATGGGGCACGAGCAGGCGGTCGACGCCTACAAGAAACGCTACGATCCGACCGCGGTGCATCACATTCCTGCAGATGATTCGCCGTCGATCGGACCCAAGATCGCGCGCGTAACGATCGTAGAGTTCGCGGATTTCCAGTGTCCATTTTGCGCGAAGACAGTTCCGATCATTGACAAAGTCATCTCCGCCAATCCGGACGAAGTAAGGTTCGTGTTTAAGTACATGCCGCTCCCCATGCACTTGCGTGGTGAGCCCACGGCTCGCGCGGCGTGGGCCGCCGGCAAACAAGGCAAATTTTGGGAGATGCACCACGTGCTGTTTCAAAATCAGAGTGCTGCGAGCGATCTTGATTTCGAAAAATATGCGAAGGATCTCGGTCTCGACGTCACGATGTTCAAGAGCGACTACGAATCGCCCGAGGGCAAAGAACGTATCGAAAAGGACGTCAAACTCGCGAACGAAGTTGGCGTTCATGCAACGCCGGCGGTCTTCGTAAACGGCCGCGAATACGACTTCAACGACAGCCTGCAGAGCTGGGTCGACCGGGAGAAAAAATAGTGCGCGCTGTTAGCGATGGCTGTGGGTGTTTTCCAACGGGGCGTCACTACCCTGGCATCGCACATCTTATGCGGGCCATCGCTCGCGGTACGGCGGAAGAGTTCGCTGCGGATCTCAACTGGGAAGACATTCCAATCGCGATGCTCGACGTGGAGACCACGGGCCTCGAGAGCCTGACCGACCGAGTCATCGAACTCGGTGTGGTGGTGGGCCTTCGCGGCCAGATCGTTCTCCAGGGCAATTGGATGATCAATCCAGGCCGGCCCATCAGCGCAGAGTCAACGGCGGTGCACGGCATCACCAATGCCGACGTCGAAGACAAACCGTCTTTCGAGATGGTCGCGCAGGAGATCGTCAAGTTGCTTTCCGGTGCGGTGCCAGCGGCTTACAACGCGCCATTCGATCGCGGCTTCCTCCAGGCCGAATTTGGGCGCATCTCTGCGAAGGTGTCGCCGCTTCCACCGGCCTTGCGCAAAGAGGTCGAGTGGCTTGATCCGCTCGTTTGGGCTCGCGAGATTCACCGCGATGAAAAGTCGCGCACCCTCGCCAACGTTGCGGCGCGTCTCGGTATCACGCTCGAAAATGCACACCGCGCCAGCGATGACGCGAAGGCCGCGCTCGAGGTGCTCTACGCCCTCGGCCGCGACCCACAGGTGCCGAAGCCCTACGGCGCTTTCATCCAGGAGCAGAGAAGACTCTCGATGCTCCACGACGACGAGCGACGTAGGTGGCGATCCTGATCATCAATTCGACGCGTCTTCAAACTCCGCGTCGATCACGCCCGCGTCCTTCTTCTTCTTGGCATCCCCGGCAGGCGGAGGCTCGCTCGCATTCGGTGGGGCGTCGCCAGGAGCCCCGCCTGCAGCACCCGCTGCCGCGTACACCGCTTGCGAAACACGCTGCATCTCTTTGTCGAGGCGTTCGGTCACGCTGGCGATGGCCGCGTCGTCTTGCTTCTCGATCGCAGTGCGACCCTCTTTGATGATGCTCTCGATGTTCGCAACGTCGGCTGCCTCGAGCTTGTCTTTGTGCTCGGTGAGGAGTTTCTCGTACTGGTAGCACTTGTTGTCGAGTGCGTTGCGGCGCTCGACTTCCTCGCGGCGCACCTTGTCCTCGGCTTCATGCTCTTGTGCCTCTTTCACCATGCGCTCGATCTCGGCTTCGTTCAGGCCGGAGTTCGCCGTGATGGTGATCTTCTGTGCCTTGCCGGTGGCCTTGTCGTGTGCGTTCACGTTGAGGATGCCGTTGGCGTCGATGTCGAAGGTGACCTCGATTTGAGGCACGCCCCGCGGCGCAGGAAGTACCCCGTCAAGGCTGAATTTTCCGATGGTCTTATTGTAACGCGACTCGGCACGTTCTCCTTGAAGGACGTGGATTTCGACGCTTGGTTGGCTGTCTTGAGCGGTCGAGAACACTTCCTTCTTCTCGGTTGGGATCGTGGTGTTGCGCCCGATCATGACCGTCATCACGCCGCCAAGAGTTTCGACGCCCAGCGAAAGGGGGGTGACATCGAGAAGGACAAGATCCTTGACGTCTCCCGCGAGGACGCCGGCTTGCACCGCTGCTCCAATCGCGACGACCTCGTCAGGATTCACGCCCTTGTGCGGTTCTTTGCCGAAGAACTTTTTCACGCTCTCTTGCACGAGCGGAATGCGCGTTGATCCACCGACGAGAACGACTTCTTGGATGTCGCCCGGGTTCTTCTTCGCGTCAGCGAGTGCGCGTTTGGCGGCTTCCATCGCGCGGTCGACGAGCGGCGCGATCATCTGTTCGAGTTTTGCGCGTGACAGGCGCATGTCGAGGTGCACCGGACCGCCGGCGCCGACCGTGATGTACGGCAGGTTGATCGCGGTCTCTTGCACGGCCGAGAGTTCGATCTTCGCTTTCTCGCCAGCTTCCTTGAGCCGTTGAAGCGCCATTTTGTCTTTGGTGAGGTCAACGCCTGAGCTCTTTCTGAACTCGGCGATCATCCAGTCGATGATCAGGTTGTCGACATCATCGCCGCCGAGGTGAGTATCGCCGTTGGTTGAGATGACCTGCACGACGTTGTCGCCGACTTCGAGAATTGAGATGTCGAACGTGCCGCCGCCGAAGTCGAAGACGGCGATGATCTCGTCTCGCTTCTTGTCGAGGCCGTACGCAAGAGCGGCCGCGGTAGGCTCGTTGACGATGCGTTTGACCTCGAGGCCGGCGATCTTGCCCGCGTCTTTGGTCGCTTGGCGTTGCGAGTCGTTGAAGTAGGCGGGCACTGTGATGACGGCTTCGGTGACTTTTTCACCGAGGTAGTCTTCGGCAGCCTTCTTGAGCTTCATCAGAACCTTGGCGCTGACCTCTGGCGGCGCGACCACTTTGCCGCGTACGTCGAAGGCGCTGTCACCGTTGCTTGCACGTACAACCTTGTATGGTGCACGTTTGACTTCTTCGCCGACCTCTTCAAAACGACGGCCGATGAAGCGCTTGGCGCTGTAGATCGTATTGTCGGGATTGGTAACGCCCTGGCGCTTGGCGATTTGTCCTACGAGGATCTCGCCCTTGTCGTCCCAAGCCACGACGCTTGGGGTCGTGCGCGAGCCTTCCTCGTTCACGATCACCTTGGGCTCACGCCCCTCCATAATCGCGACAACGCTGTTGGTTGTGCCGAGGTCGATGCCGATGATCTTGCCCATGATGCGCGCTCCTCCCGAAGTGATGCCGAAGCGGACCGCCCATGGCGACCGTCCTGACATGGCGCAAGGTAACCATAGGGGAGGGGGCGTCAACCGTTTGGGAACGCTCTATGCAAGGCCGGTGGACGGCGGGGGGTTACACGTGAGGAAGCCGAAACCCGCTAGGACTGACGTCGAATCGCTCGACGCCCAAGAAATGCGGCGATTGCGGATGCGATTGCGACGACGTTCCATGGCGAGGTCTGCGTTGGCGCCGTCGCGCAGCCCCCTGAGGCGGCCGGTGTGTTGGGCGCGACGTCCGTGACGGGTTCTGGTGCATTGGGGTCGATCACCACGAGTGCAGTGGCTGTCGAGAGGTGGCCCTGCCCGTCGTGGACCTCAACGCGAACACCGGCGCTACCTGATTGGCCGAGCGTGATCACCCGTTCGGTCACCGGCAGCCAGTCGGTGTCCAGCGTGCCGTCGTAGTCGAGATCCCAGCGAGCGCGAAGCGAACCGTTGTCCTCGTCGTCCTGGATGTCGAGTCGAAGTGTGACCTGCTTGCCTGGACGGGCAACGTCGGGTGCGTCAATGCGAACGGTTGGTGCCTTGCCCTCGTTCGGGGAGCTCAGGCCGAGGGCCGCGAGTGCGCTGACCTTGCCCTTGCCCCATCTCGTCTCGTCGGAGGTTACAAATTGGTCTTTGGTTGCGCTTCGTACAATGCGCTCGCGAATCTCCGGTCCTGACTCGGTTGGGTAGAGTTGCTTGGCCATCGCGACGACGGATGCCACGTGCGGACCGGCGCCCGACGTTCCACCAAACACCATGAAGTAAACACCGTAGGGATCTGCCGGATTGAAGTTGGCAGAAATCGGGTTGTCCGGTGCGGTGATGAGGATGCCCTCGCGTCCGTCGATGAGAGGCCCAATCGACGAATAAGACGCGAGCTCCCCGGCTTCGCCTTGGGTGCCGTACTCGATTCCGCCGTTGAGGGTGTACGCGCCCACGGCGATCGTCTTCTCGCTCGTCGCCGGGTAGCACACGGTGCGGGTTGGGGTTGCTTCGGTGAATGCGATGCCGCCAGCCCAGTTGTGGACCTCATCGCCGACGTAGAGATCGATCAAGACGGGCGCAGCACCGGTGGGTACGTCCACGATGACGGCATAGTTACCGGTTTCGATGGGCTGGCGCTTTTGGTCGAAGAGCCACAAATGTTGCTCATGTGTGCCCTTCGAGGTGTCGTTCGTGTACGCATACAGACTCTCTTCGTTGATCGTCACGTAGCGATCGCCCAAATTTTCCTCCGCGCCGTTGGGCCTCCGAAGGGTGTATTTTACAGCGGTTACCGATCGATGATGCGCGGATAGTCCGAGGTACGACTCGCCATTCATGCTCGACATGACGAGCTCGGTCCGACCTGGATTGAAGAGCTTTGCGACGTGTTTGTTCCCGCGAGCGAGGTTGCCCGCAGGACTTACTGGGACCGTACCCTTCGCGAGCGCCGCGTCGAGAATGAGTTCGCCCTCTGATGAACCGTCGAGCGACACCGACGTATACGGAGCGTATTCGGTGACAACGACGTCAGCCTTTTGGTCGATTGCCCATTGCACCGACGTTACGTCGTTGGACGAGTCGGAAAGCAAGATGTCGGCGTTCGGCACGAGGCCAACGAAACGCGAAATGCCGCCGACGCCGCCCACGAGAATGCCTCCCACACCAGGCGCGTGGTCGGTGCCCTCCACCGTCAGTGTGGTGTACTCGTTGAGCGCGCTCTTCCCTGATCCGTCGCGCGTGTAGATTATTTTGTCGTTTCGAACCGCGCGATATTTGCTCGTGCCGAGACGAAGTAAACGTTCTTTGCGAGTGACGACTTGATCGTGATCTGCGTCGTCGGCAACGAAGATCGGTTCACCGAATGCGGGTGTGTCAGAAGCAAACCCCGCACCAAAGTCGCGACGGCCGTTCCCATTGAGGTCGAGATAGAGGTGGTCAATGTCTGGAACGAATGCACTTGAGCGTCGAATCTCTGGCGTCGGATATCCAGGATAGGGTTCGAGCATGGCGCTCGCGAGCGTGTGCAGTACTTCATTTTTTGCGATCGTGCCGTCGCCGTCGAGGTCGACGCCATCGACTTCGGGCGTGAGCTTTCCGTCACCGTTGACATCAACCCACCTGAAAACGCCACCGTCGGCGCGAAAAAAAGAAGGATGATGAATGAACCCGGGAGCGTCGACATCTGCGATGGTGATGCCCGTTCCGTCAAGAATCTTGCCATCCCTCGACATAAGAGCGCGCGCGGCGAGCTGAGATTGAATGGCAGCCGCCGAGTCGGCGTTTGGCCTGGGCCCGATGACCGCCAGATCGCACTCGACGCGTTGGACATCGTGAGCCTTTGTGAGCGCTGCGAGGCCAGCTTCCGTGATGTCGGCGGCGTACGCGCCCGAAGCGAGCGGCTCCCCGTCGCGGTCCCATAAGATGCCACTCTCGCCGAGTTCACTCATGCGAGCCAACGTTGGTTTCTTCTTGAAACGCACGACGACCGCCATCGTGCCGGTGGCCATGAACTCTTGCGCGTTGCGGAACATCGGCGGAGGCGCATCGCTGGTCGCCCGGTGTGCGAAGAGTCCTCGAATGCGCCCGTCAATTTTGGTCGTCGCGCTGGCGGATGAAGTAAGCAGCAAGAGGAGCCCAAGTAAGGCGTGATGGCGCATGGTCGGCGTGTTTGCACCATATGCGCCAACGCGCACGTTTGACTCATCCGCAACGATTGCGCGGGCTATTGCAGCGGTGTGCGAGAATTGACGGCTCTCGACACCCTCGGTGTGCGCACCCTGAGGAGTGCGTGATCCAGCAGGCTCTCCGCTACGCCTGTGCTTAACTCTCCGCGCCACACGGCGCTCACCGGCGCGTCATTTGCTCGGAGGTTTGCGCAAGTTCTCCCTGTCGTAAAGTCGCGTCGTCAGGTCGGAGTTGGAGTCGTCGTCGAAGCGAGGCCGCACATCCACGTCGGTATGGTCCTCAGGCTCGAACGGTATGCGCTCGGTGGGTTCCGGACCTCCGTCAAGCGATTCGCCGAGGGGATGCAGCAGTCCTCGCCGGTGCGCCTTGTCGCGTAGCGCGAGAAGAGCTTCTCGAAATTGATCGGCAGATTGGTAACGTTGCTCGCGTTGTTTCGCGATCGCGATTGCGATGACGCGGTCGAAGGCACCGGGCAGCGCGGGTCGCAATGAGCTTGCGCGTACTGGCTCCTTCATCGCGATTTCGACCATGAGCGCGTTGTAGTTGTTCGCGAGGAACGGGCGTCTCCCGGTTAGTGCCTCGTAGAGCATTACGCCGCATGCGTAGATATCGACGCGAGAATCGATTGCCCGTTCACCACGCGCTTGCTCGGGAGACATGTAATAGGGCGTACCCATCACGATACCGGTGCGCGTGAGAGACAGGGACGCGTCGTCACGATCGGGTGAGGTGTTGGTGACGAATTTTGAGACACCAAAGTCAAGTATCTTAACTATAGTTGGGTTGCCCGGCCTTTTGCACAAAAATATGTTCTCGGGTTTGATGTCGCGGTGCACGATGTGTTTCGCGTGAGCGGCTTGCAGGCCGAGGAGGACCTGGCCCATGATCAGGATCGTGTCTTCGAACGGCAGCGCTCCTTCGGCGGCTATCCGATCGGCAAGCGTGAAGCCATAGAGTCGCTCCATGACGATGAACGGCCTGCCATCACTGTGCTTGCCAAAGTCGTAGACCTCGCAAATGTTCGGATGCCCGATGGCGGCTGCGGCTTGCGCTTCGTGGTGAAAACGCTTGAGCGCGTCTCGCTTGCGCGATTGCCGTCGGCTCAGCACCTTTACGGCCACCACGCGGCGCATTTCGCGATGCACCGCCTCGTAGACAGTCCCCATTCCACCCTGGCCGAGACGAGAGATGATTTCGTACTTGTTTTCGAGGAGGCTGCCGATCGGGATTTGCGCCGACACGCTCGACGACGTCGGCGATGCGGCTTCTGGTGGCTGCGGTCGCACCTGGCTCATGGGAAACGGTTGCGCGACAGGCCCTGGTCTCATTGAGATCGCTTTGCCCGTGACGTTGCAAACCGTTTCGGTTGCTTGATGCGGCATCCCGCAGTGGGGGCATCGGACGAACGTTTGGCTCACGGGCGCGTTCCCGCTCGTGCGTTCGATCGGGAGGCCGTTGTCATAGGGTGTGCGATCGTACGCCGAGGTTTGGCGTTGGCCAAGGGCAGCCGGTGGGCGAAGCCGCTAACTTTCGTTAGGACGATCGGTGTCCGGGACAGGTCGTCGATGCGTAGATCGCTTCTAAATGCGGTCAATCGCGGTTGGCACCGATGGTGCTGCGGCGTGTTTATGAACCTCTCGCTTTTCGCGATGGCGCTCCTGTGTGGGCCCCTCGTGCTCGAAGCACCGCTCGCGTCGTTACCCGCGCTCGCTGCCACCCTATGGATATGGTTCGCACACCGGCGCTCGCCACAGGCGCTTCTCGCAGCGGCCGTCTTGCTGCTTTTTGGCGTGGCGAGAGCCACGCGAGCGATCAGTGTTGGCAAGCGAGACCGATACGAGTCGCAGTTTTCGTCGCCACAGGAGTGTGACGGCAAGGCCATCGTCCTCGGGCGTTCGCGCGCACATCGTGACGCCGAGGGCACTCGTTTCTCGGGCCTCGTCGAGACGTCGTTGCTGCGTTGCACGAAACGCGAAGGAGACGTCGAGACCTATTCACTCGAGCCTCCGCTAAGAATGATGCTGACGGCGCCCACTCCGCTGCATCGAGGCGATAGCGTGAGTATCGAGGCCACGGTGGCCTTGGTCTCCCCGTGGGACAACCCAGGTGCCCTCGATCGTGGCGTCGCCGATGCCTCACGCGCCTATGCCGTGTCTGCGAGTGCGCGACGGGTTACGTTGCTTGCAGCATCGCGCTCAATTGTGTCGCTCGTCGACCGCGCCCGGGACGCCGTCCGCGAGCACATTTGGGCCTCGTACCCGTCCGATGTCGAGTCACTGGTTCGTGCGCTTGTTATCGGTGAAGCCGATTTGCGGCCCGAGGACACGGACGCGCTCAAGGGCTCAGGATTGCTCCACTTGCTCGCGGTCTCAGGCATGCACCTGGTCGTGGTCTTAGGAGCGCTCCAGCGCGCACTTCACTTTCTGCTTGTGCGCGTCGAGATGATTGCAGCTCGCGTTGATGCGCATCGCCTCGCGAGCGCCTTCGTCGGAGCGGTCGCATTTGCCTACGCAGATTTCGCCGGCGGAAGTGGTTCCGCTTGGCGAGCAGCGTGGATGAGCGGCGTGGTTGCATGCGTCACCGTTCTCGAGCGCATGCCCTGTGCGAAGCGCTCGCTCGCTCTCTCCGTGGTGGCGATGGCGATTCTCGATCCGCTTGCGGTGTTCGATGTGTCGCTGATCTTATCTGTTCTTGCGACGGCGGGGCTTCTCCTGAGTACTCAACATAGTAAAGAAAATTACCTTTATCGGTCCGTTCGTGCGACCGCGGCCGCTACGATTCCATGTGCACCTTTGCTAGCAAAAATGGGCGGAAACCTCTCCATCGGCGCCTTTATGGCCAATCTCATTGCCGTTCCACTCGGCGAGATCATCACGCTGCCTGCGTGTCTGCTCGAGCCTCTGTGTGGTTCATTTCCCTCGCTGCAAGCGAGCCTTGTCGCACTGGGTAGCGGTGGTCTCCGTGCCGTCATGGCGATTGCCGATACGGTTAACAAAATTGACTTTTTGCAAGTCGGCGTTCCGCTCCCTTCGGCCTTGCAGGTTTCGGTTTTGATCGCGGGTGCAATCCTGACGCTCGCGCGAAACATTCCGACTTTCGGTCGGGAGGGTACCAAGGGTGCGTTGGCACCGATCGTCGCCACCATTGGCCTATTGAGTGTTCTCGAGTGGAAGATGCGCACCTCCGCCAATTCGAAAGGGGAGTTGTCGATGCTTGCGCTCGACGTAGGGCAAGGCGACGCAACGCTCATTCACTTTCCTGACGGTCAGTGGGGCCTCATCGACGCGGGAGGCTTGATAGGGCCGGGCGTCGACGTCGGAGCGCGCGTGATCGCTCCGGTGCTTCGCTCTCTTCGCGTGAGTGAGCTCGCTCTTGTCGTGTTGAGCCACCCACACCCCGACCACTTTGGAGGAATGAAAACAGGCCTTGTTGGCGTTTCGGTGGGCCGCGTTTGGGACACCGGCCAGGGCGAACGCGAAGGCATAGCGGGTGAGTATCCTGCGTGGCTCGGGCAGCTGAGGCGCGCGCGCGTGCCGATCCTTCGTCCCAATGTGCTTTGTGGCGTCCACTTCTTGTATGGCGCGGAGGTGAGCGTTCTCGCGCCGTGTCCAGCGAGCGACTCCACGCACACGCCAAACGACAACTCGTTTGTGATCAAAGTGAGGTACAAAGAACGCGCCTTTCTGCTTGTAGGCGATGCCGAACGCTACGAAGAGGAGCTCTTACTCCGGACGCAATTTGCCACGTTGCATGCTGACGTTCTCAAAGTAGGACACCACGGCAGCCGCACATCATCGAGTGCTGCGTTCTTAGCAGCTGTGTCGCCAGTGGTTGCGACCATGAGCAGCGGCGTTCGCAATCGCTTCGGGCATCCACATCCGAAGACGATCGAAGCACTCATGCGCGCCAACGTGAGGGTGTTTCGCACGGACCGTTCGGGAGCGATTCGCATTACGACCGACGGTCGGCAGTTGCGCGTGGAGGTGGCGCGGTGATTGGAGCGAGTCGTCCGCGTCGCGCTCAATCGCTCTGACCGTGCACTGAATTGAAGATGTGGTATGCCCGGCTCGGCATGACTGAACGAATCGTGACGATGATTACCGCCGAGCAAATCGCATTGCGCGTTGCTGAGATCGGTAGGCAAATTCAGGCCGACTACAAAGGGGAGCCGGTGGCGCTCATATGCGTGCTCAAGGGGAGCTTCGTTTTCGCTGCCGACCTCGCGCGGGCGATCGACGGGCCACTTCGCATCGATTTTTTGGGGACACGTTCGTATGGCGAGGGCACCGAAAGCAGCGGTGTCGTGCAAATCACCCAGGACCTCTCGAAACCGATCAATGGTGAGCACGTCATCGTCGTCGAGGACATCGTCGACACAGGTCTGACGATCGCGCATCTCATCGATCTGTTGCGGACCCGCAACCCAAGGTCCATCAAAGTGTGCTCACTCCTGCACAAGCCTGCTCGCGCGAAAGTGCAAGTGAGCATCGACTACCTGGGCTTTACCATTGAAGACAAGTTCGTCGTCGGCTACGGCCTTGACTTTGCAGAGCGCTACAGAAACTTGCCGTACATCGGCGTCGTCGAACGCGCGTAACACGCGTCGCTGGTTACGACTGCGCGAGGCCGAGCGTCTCGCGCATCGTGACGTCGTCAATGACGCCTTCCTCAAGCAGTTGCTCCACGTGCATCTGAAACGTTTGCATGCCGTAGGGGTGCACGCCTTTCTCCATAAGCGCCTTGAGTGGTGGGTTGTGCTCGGGCCTTCGTATTGACTCACGCACCAGGTGCGTCACCACAAGCACTTCAGCCGCAAGAACTACGCCGGTTGCGTCCGCCTTCGGTAGCAGGCGCTGCGCGATGATGCCCTGCAGCGCGTTGGCGATGCGCAAGCGATTCTCTTGTGCGTCGCCTGACATGAGCGCGAGCATGCGGTTGATGGTTCGCGAGGCGTCGGTCGTATGGAGTGTCGAAAGTAGCAGGTGCCCAGTTTCAGCCGCTTTCAGCGCAATTTCCATCGTCTCTTCGTCGCGGATTTCACCGACGAAAATCACGTCGGGATCTTGACGAAGTGCTGACCTTAGCGCTTTCGCGAAGCTCTCGGTATCGAGCCCCACTTCGCGCTGACTGACCGACGATAGAAGGTCGCTGTGGACGTACTCAATGGGATCTTCGATTGTTACAATATGTAACGATCGCGTCGCGTTGAGGTGCGAGAGCATCGCGGCGATGCTCGTCGACTTGCCGTTTCCTGCGGCGCCCGTAAGGAGCACCATGCCGTTCTCCTTTTCGGCGAGGTCGCGCGTAACCGAAGGGAGGCCAAGTTCGTCAATTGAAGGGAGCTCCGACGGAATGAAACGCATCACGATCGCGAGGCTTCCACGCTGGCGGTAGATGTTGAGTCGAAAGCGTCCGAGCGCTGGCACGTCGTACGAGGTGTCGAACTCTTGGAGCTCCGCGATGCGCTCTCGCACTTCGGGTTGGCGAATGACACGCATCGCGACCGCATCCGTGTCAGCGGCGGTCACCTTTGCCGTCTTGAAGTACACCATTTCGCCTCGAATGCGTGCTCCCGGTGGCTGGCCCACCTTGATGTGAATATCGCTCGCATGGCTCGAGATTGCCTTCGCCAGAAGCTGATGAAAGAAGGTCTCGTCACTGTAGGGGGTCGTCACGGAGCGAGCATAGGCGGTTCTCACATTCGGGGTGGCAACGTCAGCGTGTCTTCGCGCTAAGCTTGAACACATGCAGTGCCAGGCATGCGGTGCGCCAGCAGTTCCGGGTTTTGTGATGTGTCGCTTTTGCAAGCGACCGGTGAGTGCACAGGCGGCAGAGGCGGCCATCCCTTGTCCTCAGTGTGCGACGCTCAACGAATGGGGCACGATGAACTGCGTCGCATGTCGCGCGTGGGTCGTGGTTCAATGCGTGTTCTGTGCGCAAGTGTCGCCGCACAATCAACCTTCTTGTCTATCGTGCGGAGAGGCTTTCGCGGGCGCGCTTGAGCGCAAAGTTGCCTACGACAACCAATTGCGCAACGAACAGTTTGCGCACAACGCCGGCATCGCCGGTCAGGTTGCTGCGCCTTTCTTGGGCGCGATGGCAGGCAGCATGGTGGGCGGCTTCCTCTCGTCGGGACACAGTCACGGATATGCATACGAGCGCTACGAAACCTTCACCAGTAGCGACGATACGGGCGGCTCGCGTGGAGGCGAATTCGCGGGTTCAGTGGATGCGGGCGACGTGAGTGGTAGTTACACCGACGACGGCGGTGGCTCCGACTTTAGCGATGACGCGGGTGCTGACGGCGACTTTGGGGGCTCGTTCAGCGACGACTAACGTTCGCAGCCGCGCCCCGGTCAAGGGACTCTAGGTCGGAATCCCGAAGCGCACCGCGTTGGCTGAAACCCACGCGACGTATACTTCGTTGGGCTGCCGCGCTTCGAGCTCGCCTCGTTCGATCGCGTCCTCAAGCGCGCGCTTGATATCGCCGATTTGCCGCGAAGGTTTCAAGCCAAAGATACGCATGATCTCATCGCCGACGCCGGTCGGTAGTGGAGGAAGCTTGGCGTCCTCGAGTGCGAGCTCGGTGATGCGCACTTGCAGCTCGTCGATTTGGGACAGCCCACGGCGCTTTTTTTCCGGTCGCTTGGTCGTGATGTCTGCGCGCGCGAGGCACAACAGATCGTCAAGATGCTCGCCCAATTCGCGCGCGAACCTACGCACCGCGCTATCAGTCCAGGTCTTTTCGTACTGGTTGGCGCGGAGGTGATGGAGCACGAGAAATCGAATGGTGGTCTGTAGCGTGGGCTCGCTACCAAAGAGGTGCAGGCGCCGCTCAATTTTGTCGAACATGCGCGCCCCGACCTCGGCGTGACCCAAGAACTGCACCTTGCCCTCGGGTGTGATGGTGCGCGTCTTGATCTTTCCGATGTCGTGCATCAGCGCGCCCCAACGGAGTTCGAGGCGAGGCTCTGCCTGCAAGACGACTTGCTTCGTGTGCTTCCACACGTCTTTGTGGCGCCACTCACCGTCGCCGAAGCCGACCATGGCTTCGATCTCCGGAAACATCGCGCTTAGGCAGCCTGTATCATGCAGGTAATCGAGCCCGAGCTCCGGATCGAAGCCCATCATGACGCGGTCAAGACGTGAACGCACGGCCTTGGGATCGAGCTTCACCGCCGCGTCGAAGTCCTCTCGCGAAGCAAGGTCAAGGGCCTTACCCACCGCGGCGCCTTCGGCCGCAATTGCAGCCTGCTCGAGGGCGTCCATGGCCCGATCGAGCTTGGCCAGCTTGGCGTCTTCGGTTGGGACTTGGGCCTCGGACATCGGGGTGCGGCGGCTTATCACGTTGGGCGTCCCGCCGCGAAGTGGGATTGACGAGCTGCAGGAACACCGGTCTCGTGTTGGTCTCTGCCAGGGGCGGGCCCCACGTACCGACACCTGGCTTTGTACGCTACAATGCGAGTTTCAAGGCACGGCATGAGGATGCAAAAAATGCTGCAAGGTCGAGGGCGACGCGCCCCGTTCACGCTTTTGGTTACGGCTTCGGCGGGAATTGCTTACGGTGCATGCGGGGGCGCGACCCAATCCGACCTCTTCGCCGCCTCTGGGGCTGATGGAGGCGTCAGGCTCGATGCCCCACCGGACACAACCCTACCCATCAGCGACGCACGCCCCGACGGGCCGGGGCTCGATGCGTTCCCCCCGATCGACGTGGCGCCCCCGATCGATTCGTCTCCACCGCCCGTCATCGTGTGCAATGCGGCAAATTGCGTTGTGGGCACGCAGACGTGCTGTGCGGAACGCAAGAACGGCAGCCTTGTGGGTGAGTGCAAGGATCTCAACAAGTGCACGGGCACCGGCAAGATTCCGATCTCGTGCGATGGTGACGACGATTGCCAAGTCATCAAGAAAGACAGCGTTTGCTGCGTGACTTTCCAGGTGACGGGCCAGGCGACCGGTGTTTCGTGCGCCGAAGCGAAGGACTGTACAAACAGCACGTACAGAACGCGCACGTGCGACCCTGTGGCGAAGAACGTTTGCGACGTCGGCGACGTCTGCCGCTTGAGCACAAACACCCTTCCCGGGTATTACCTGTGTCTGCCCCCAGCATAATCGCGCGCGGTATTATCGGCTGAGGCGGTAATTCCCGTTGTTTCCGCGCGGATCGCTGGTATCTCCCGCCGCTGTGATGAGCGTACGGCTTCCGTTTTGGTTTGGTGCGGCATGGGTACTTGTCGCTTGTGGCGGCGCGGCGCAGAGCGACCTCTTCGCGAACGGTGCGCCGAGCGATGCGACCGTAGCCACCGACACACCCACCGCGCGCACTCCGGATGCGGACGCCGAGGCATCGGACGCCACAGTCGACGCCTGGCCAGATGCTCTCGACGCGCGGCCTGACGTCAAGCCGCTTGACGCTCCGTCGGACGTGAAGTCCGACGCCACCGACGCTAAGGTCGACGCAAAGGATGCGACGACGACCGTTAGTTCGTACGACATCTGGTGTGGCGGCGACACAACAGGCGACATTTATTGTTGGGGGCCGAGCCAATCTTGTTGTGCCACTTGGGGTGTTGATGGGGGCGTGCAATACAGCTGCAAGCCGAGCACGGCGACTTGCGGATTCGGCTCGGTAACCATGCTGTGCGACGGCGTTGACGATTGCACGACAGGCAACGTTTGCTGCTTCACAGGCAGCTATTCGACTTGCACAACCGTGGACAAGTGCTTGGGTGAGCGCCTCTGCGATCCGTCGTCGACGACGACCCAATGCCCGACGGGCTACACGTGCAAAAACTCCACGACCATCGTCGGGGTCTACGTCTGCAGGAAGAACTGAGGCGCGCTTATTCGCCCGACTCAAGCAGCGTTGCTCTCGTGATGCCGGCGTCACCGAAGCGATCCGACACCTCAGCGACGAGAAGTTCGAGCTTGCGCAGCTTCTCCGTGCGCACATTGGGAAAGAGCGTTCGTGGCGGCGGGCCATCGGTCAAGTCGCTTACCGATACGCCAGTCAGTCGAAATCGCATACCGTTCAAATCGATCGATGCGAGGAGAGTTTTCGCCGCGATATAGATCGACTCGACGTCGGCGACGGGTTCAGGGAGCGTCACGCGCTTCGTGCGAAGCGTGAAATCTGCATGTTTCAATTTGAGCGTGACAACGCGCGCGCACATCTTCTCCCGCGTGAGCCGCTGCGCGATGCGCGACGCATGATCGAGGAGCGCCCTTTCGATAACTTCGCGATTGGTGAGGTCGGTATCGTAGGTCCGCTCGGTTCCGATCGACTTGGCGGCAAGATTGGGCGTGACCTCGCGTTCGTCTTCGCCTCGCGCAAGCGCTTGGACGGCCCTGCCCCAACTGCCAAGAATCTCCTCGAGCAAGGTCGCGCGAGCGCTCGCAAGGTCGCCCATCGTGGAGAGCCCGAGGGCACGCAGCCGGGGCGCCGTCTTTGGGCCGATGCCCCACATGTGCTCGATCGGCAGTGGCGCGAGAAATGTGCGCACTTGCGCTTCCTGGATGACGACGAGCCCGTCGGGTTTCTGGAGGTCGCTCGCGACCTTGGCGACAAATCGACTTGGCGCGACGCCTGCGGATGCGGTGAGCCCAATCTCGCTCTTGATCTCGGCCTTGATGCGCGACGCGATGGTCTCACCGTCACCAAAGAGCGACCGACTCGCTGTCACGTCGAGAAACGCTTCGTCGAGCGAGAGCCCCTGCACGAGGGGCGTGTAGCGGTGGAAGATCGCGAACACTTGTCCACTCACTTCTGCGTAGCGACCCATTCGTGGATGCACGACGACCGCGGTGGGACACGTGCGCATTGCTTCGGCCATCGGCATCGCACTGCGCGCGCCAAATTTGCGTGCCTCGTACGATGCTGCAGCAACGACACCGCGTCGCTCACCGCCGCCTACAAGTACGGGCCTCCCACGCAGTGACGGATCGTCGTGCTGCTCAACCGACGCGTAGAACGCGTCCATGTCGACGTGGAGAATTTGCTTCATTTTGCGGCCCTCATCCTACGATCGCCGTGATGATCGTGCGCACGTGTAGCCCGCGAATGCGCGGGCCGGTGTTCCACGCACGTTACTCAAACTCCGTCGTCAAATCCGTTGAGCTCCTCGCTGACGCGCCGCAGGTACTGTTGTTTGACGTGAAACGGCAGGAACGCGCTCTTGAATCCGTTCAAGATGATTTGCTTCAAATCGCGCATGCTCACGCCAAGGTGTGTGTGACACAGCCACAGTTCCTTCGACACCGTGGTGTCCGTCACGAGCCTGTTGTCGGTGTTGACTGTCACGCGCAAACCAAGGCTCATGTAGAGCTTCAATGGATGACTTGGAAGGTCGCGAATGGCGCCCGTTTGAACATTTGACGAAGGACAGCACTCGAGCGGAATGCGGTGGTCATTGACGTAGTGCAGGAGATCGCCGTTCTCGCGAAGGCGACAGCCGTGGCCAATGCGGTGCGCGCCGCACACATGAATGGCTTGTGCGATCGACTCGGGGCCGTAGGCCTCGCCCGCGTGAATGGTCACGTTGATGTTGTTGTCACGAACGAGCTGAAATGCAGCCTTGTGGTGCTTGGCGGGGTGATCATATTCGGCGCCAGCAAGGTCGAATCCGACGACGCCGCGCCCTTTGTACGCGACGGCAAGTTCGGCCATTTCGAGCGAACTCTCCGGAGATACATTTCGGATGCCGCAGAGAATCACATTCGACTCGATGCCGAACTTGTCTTGTGCCGCGCGGAGCCCTTCGAGCACGGCTTCGACGACGCTGGTGAGCTTCAAACCCTTCTGCGTGTGAAGCATAGGGGCGTAACGCACTTCCATGTACCGTACGTTCTCTCTCGACGCGTCTTCCGCGAGTTCGTACGCGATGCGCGTGAGTGAGTCGGATGTCTGCATCACCCGCAGCGTGACGTCGAACGCCTTGAGGTACTCGACCAGCGACCCACAGTTCTCACCGAGGTGCATGAACTTGCGAAGCCCGTCCTCCCCCTGCGCCGGAAGCTCAACTTGCTGCTTCTCGGCCAGGTCGAGAATCGTGGAGAGCCGCAACGACCCGTCGAGGTGAACGTGTAGATCGGTTTTCGGTAGCTTCTCGATAAGTTCGAGCGGAAAGGTCGTGAAACTTGACGGCATGGCTGAAGGTAACACGAAGATACCTCGCGCCAAAGGTCAGCGACGAGGCAAGGTCGCCTTCCGCACGTTCACCACTTTGTAAACCCTAGCGACGACCTCATCGTCAGGGCCCTTGACGACTGTTTCGAACGAAAGATCGCACTTTCCGCGGCTGGAGACTTCTCGCCTCGCGTTTTCGACGTCCGCGTCTGTGATCGCAAACCGCGCTCGGACGACGCCTCTCCCGGGTCTTCGAAAATCGATGCGCGACGACTTGTCGAGCGCGATGTAATCGGGGCCAAGTTTGTTCATCAACAACGTCGCAAAAAACGGATCGCACATCGCGTAGAGCGACCCGCCGAAATGGATGCCGGCGAAGTTACGATTGTACCAGCGAAGTGTCAGCGTCACTTCGAGCGCACGCTCATCTGGATCGACGATGTCGATGCGAATGCCGGCTCCAACGAACGGCATGAAGCCGTTCATCAACTTGACCGATCGCGAAAAGCCGATCTTGTTTTGAAACGCGCGCCAGTTCATTGCCATCGCCGTTATTTGTCGTCAGTAGGTTCGGCTTTCGCGGGCTGAACGCCCGCGGGCTCTTCGCCGCCCTTGGCGCTTTCCGCGATCTTCGCGCTCTCTCGTTCAAACTCCGCGCGCGCGCTGTCTCCTAGTTTAGATAAGACAAGCGCGTAGACCTCATGAAGCTTGCTGTCGTCGAGTGCAATGTACAGCGCTGCTTCCGCAACCTTTGCGGCTTCTTGCCACGCTTGACGTTTCACTAAGAGAGCAAGCAGCTGTTTGCACAGGCCTACGTTGTGCTGCTCGAGAAGAACGAGCTTCCGTAGGGCAGCGATGGCGTCGTCTTCACGTTTTTCGTCATTTGCAATCGCAAGGATCGCCATGAGGGCTTCGACTTGCGATGGATCGAAGCGATGCGCTCGCTCGACGGCCGCCTTCATTGCCGGCTTGTTCTTCTCACGTTTTGCGATCATCGCGAGTGACATTTGAAGCATGTAGCCATCTCCGCCCGCTTTTTCGATCGCGGTGAGGTGCGCCTTTTCACCCGCTGGGTCTTCAAGCGCCCGAGAGAGTTTCGAGTAGAGAAAATGCGCGTTCTTGTGGTTCGGATCGAGCGCCAACGCTTTGTCGAGATTCTCTTGCGCCTTCTTGCGATCGCGCTTCGCCATGTGAGCGAGCGCAAGCTCCGCGAAGGCATCGGCACTCTTTGGGTTGGTCGCGACCGATTTTTCGCCTTCGGCAAGCGACGTGGCCTTTGGGCTAAAGACGTATTGCGTTTCGTAGCGCGCGAGCCGCAATTTCAGCCAGGCGCGAAAGCCCGAATCGAGCTCAGGCGGTGTTACACCAAACGCCTTGACGATGACGCCTGAAGTCGTAACGCCCTCCCCCCAATAGGTAAGTGCCTTACCTATCGATTTCATGCCGAATTTTTCGGTGATATAGACGATGAGTTGGCTCGAGGCGTAGTAAGCGACACTCACATCGAGGCCGCTGCCGGCGTGCGTGAACGCCTGGTTCATGTCGATGACCGCAGGCAACTTGTTGCCGGCGAGCGCGAGGTAGAGTTCCGGATCGAGCTCGCGTCCCCACTCGGGTCGGACCACGATCGTTTCGTACTCGGAGAGGCCTTCGGTGAACCAGCGCGGCACGTGGTTCTTCGACATCTGGATCGCGAAAATGTGCCCGAGCTCGTGCCAAATGACGTTGCCCCAGTTGAACGGTTCGCTCTCAGGGCTCATTGCCGCAAGGACTCGACCGAAGCAGACGCCCTGAATGCCAATGTTGGGCAGTCCCGAAGTGCGCACACTGAAGTGCTGCCGTGAGTCGTAGAGTTCGATCTG
>JAHFDY010000059.1 GCA_023248735.1 Myxococcales bacterium | reverse complement strand
CACGCGTCCGTCGTTCGCGACGCGCATTAGTCGCAGTGCGGACGCAGAGCGATCGCTCTCGACCCACATCACCACCAAGCTGCCGTCTAAGTCGCGAGCAAGCGCGATTTGTCCCGTCGGTGAAGCGCCGGTCGCGAGCTTGAACGTCTTTCGAGGCGACCAAACATCGAGCACGACGTCGAGGCCTCTTGCATGCTTGGCACGCTTGCCCTCGGGCTCGCGAAGCTGCGCAATGGCGCGCGCATCACCGGAGCCCGTCGCGGCATAGTCAACCACCGGAACATCATCGAGAATCGTCTCGCTGTGGCCCTGTTGGGCAACACTGTTGGGCCTGCTGTCGCGCTTGCCGGCCAAGCCATAGAGCGATGCGCGCGGCCCCAAATCGTGGACGAACACGCGTGTCTCGTCGCCACCGGTCGCGGAGAGTGAAATGCAGTCCTCACCCGAACACCGAAGGCTCCATGAGAGCGCGGGTGGGCCCTCAGTGCGATCGATAGGCACAGTAAGCGGATGCACTTCGCTCACCTGCAACGAAGGTGCGACACGAACCATCGCTTTGGCGAACCCGACATCATCCGCACATCGCGCCGAAGGACACACGCGAAACGATCCGAGGATCGAAAGCCCTGACTGCAAGCCGACAACTTCGATAGGAACCGCGGGCTCGGCCTCAATTTCGAGTGCGGCTGCGAGCGTCTCCTCGCGCGCGCGAAGGCGCGCAACACGCACCCGATCGCGATGGCTCGTTGGGCGCCACACCACGTAAGCACCACCGGGAGCACCAACGATTCCTGCAAGGTCGATGGGCTCTTGATCAACTGAGATGGGCTCGCCAACCGCACTTTGCGACAACACGCTGACGCGCGAACGAACACTACCCTTGCCCTCGCTCCAGGCGAGGACCAAGAAGTCGCCACTGGAGTCCCCGTAAAGGTCACCGCGAAATTGATCTGCTGTTGTAACCAATTGCTGCAGCCCACTCTGTGCGAGGGTGTCTGTGTAACGCTGCGCGATCAATTTCATCTTGGGAGCGTTGACGATCCACGCAGCGGCGAAGCCATCACCGTGCGCCTGAACGTGCCAGCCCACGACATCGCTCGCGAGACGAACCGCCATTCCGGCCGAACCAGCGTCATTGAGCAGAACCGCGAGAAGCGACGCGTGACCGTCAGCCTGCTCTTCAACCCAAAAGAGAGCCGTCTGCTTCGAGCCCGAGACCACGCGCAACCACGCGACGTGATGAGCCGTTCGCATTAGCTCGCTCGGGCCACGCACCGTTTTGGAGTCAATTGAAACCGAAGAAGTTACAATTGATTCTCCGCGATCGAGGAGCTGTGAGAAGGCAACCACGTTCGTGTTCTTCGTCGTGCCACAGGCCATGCTGCCCAGGTCGGCAGCCACCGCGCCGAGCACCACCGATCCCGCCTGCGGCAGGCCTCGTCCACTCAGGGGAAGCGCGACAAGCGATCGCGTTCCCTGCTCACGCAAAACCCCAAAAGCCGTGGCAGCCGTTGCGGCAAGCGCAACGCACGGTCCACCAATCGCGCTCTTCGACGCCATAACCAAATGGGCTTCAGGGCGCGACAAATCGCGATTCTTCCGGACGCTACCCGGCGCGCCTAGGGGCTCTAGGACGAGCTCCATTGGGGGCGCTTTCGGCGGTTCGCGCTTGCACCCGAGAAAGATGAGCGCAACGCAAACCGCAGTCACCACGAACTTCATTGTCACGCAGGCTGCGCCGGCGGACCGAGCTGCGTCAAGTTCGACTCGAAAAAGTGGGAACTTCGAAATCAGCGCGCTTGCAGGAGGCGGCGAATATGCCCGCGCTCCCAAGCGAGCGAACGCTCGAAATTGCGAAACTCTCTTTCGCGGGCGCGAAATTCTGGCGGGTGAAGCTGCGCACGGCCTTCGCTTTCGCGCGTCTCCGGAATCGCGTGGTGCAACATTTCGTGGTGCAGAATCGACGCGACGAAGTAACGCGGCACCCAGCCTTTGTCGAGAACGGGATGGATGCGAATCAGTCGCTCAGCCGCGCTGTAGCTGCCGAGTTTGATCGTCTGACGCACGGGAAGTTTGCTATGGCTGCGCTTTCCCCAAGTGACGAGGGCGTCGACCTCACTGTCGAAGTAACGCTCGTTGAGCTCTTGGAAGATCTCAAACAGATCGTGGTGCTTACCCCGTGGATTGAGCTTGATATGTCGCGAGCGGCGCATGACCCGGTGGCCATTGCTCCCGATGTATCGGCTCAGCAATTCGCTCGCCTCTCGATCGTCCCTCAAAATGTAGCGCGCAAGGGCGAGCTGCACTTCGCCCGGAGCGTCGAGAAACATATGGTGAAGGCGAACGCGGAGGATCCCGCCCTCATAGCGATGCGAGATCATGGCAGCAGTGTTGTCGGAAATCGACAGAGCGACCGGCACGCCCGCTGAAGCCATGTTCAGTCTACGCTCGAGCGATTGCCTTGCACCTTCGTGCACAAAGAGCTGCGGGGACGCCGGGTAGGCAAGGTTGAGCTGCGCGCTTTCGGGAATGCGAATGGCAGTGGCCGTGAGCCCAGCAGTGGGCGGCAGTGACTTCGCCCGCCCCATGCGTGCGACACCTCGAGTGGAATATATAAGTGCGAGTGCCCGACCAGCCATTGTCTATCGGGGGTAAGGTACGGACCCTCAGGTGTCAAGGAGACGCAATTTCACCTTCTATTTCAATCACTTAGAGGTTGCCTGCTTTGGCACGAGAAAGCGCACGCATGCACCATGCAGGTGCTCAGAGGTGAGCCTCGTGCAAGGACGAAAGGCGGGTCTGAAACCGACATCTTGCCTCTCGCTCGAACGGCTTTCAGCGTCGTCGATCGACTCGGTCAATTCGTAACTCTCGCGGATCCAATATGAAGCGGTGTGTCACCTCGACCCCGTCGAGCGCGAAGCTGACAACCATCGCCTTGCTGAACGGGACTTGCAGCGGTCGCCCGAGGAGGTGCCCCGCCAACGCCGACATATCGGGTTCGTGCCCAACCAGTATCGTGCGCTTCATCGGTGCGTGACGGAGCACGTCGACAAGGGCGAGCCCACCCTCGCCTAGCGCGAGTTCGCGCCGAATCGTCAATGACCCCGCGCGATCGTGCACGCACGTTACGGCGGCCACGATCTCCGCGGTCTGGACCGCACGGACCAAGGGGCTGCTCATCACGTGCAGTGGAGCCTCGTCCTCGGCAACGAGCAGCTTCGCCACATCGCGAACGCGTTCCCGGCCCTTCGGGGTGAGCATGCGGTCGGCGTCCAGCCCGCTTTCGGCCACGTCTTCGGCAGGTCCGTGGCGCATCAAGTAGAGCTTCATCGACCCTCACGCGACATGCGGTTCACCTTATCATTTGGCCTGAGAACGTCGCCGCCACCTCGAAATGGAGGTGATTGCGGTGCGGCCAGTTGTAACTGGGCGTGAGCATAAAGTGAAACAGTCCGGCCTCGGCGAGTTCACACACGAGCGTGCGCAAACGCATCGTGTCGGGGGAAGGTTGAATCAGTGTCGCGTGCACCCCACAAGTGGTGCCGCCGATTCGACTTTGAAAATCACGCTCGACCTCGAGCCAGGTGCCATCCGTGAGCTTCATTCGGCCGATGTCGATTGCCAGACCACCTGGGTGGCGCTTGGCCTCCTGCCCAGATTTCCAGTGCTTGCCGGGCGGACGATACATCGAAAAATGCCGAACCTCGACAATGCCGTACCGTGGGAACAAGCGGGTCATGTCATCGAGCGCGAGCGCCAGGCGGCAGTCGACGATCTCATGCGGCGACACCGCTCGGGCAGTCGCGTTGAGCTCGGTTCGAAAGAGTACGCCGCGGACCCGGCCCGTGAGGCGAACGGGGGCGCGGACGCCACGTGCAGTATCCACGGCAACGAAGGGAACGCCGCGTTGTTGGAGTTCGCGCTTGCACGAAGCAGCGTCGAGTGAACCATAGTGCGACGCGACAATGTCGGCTGCGAGTGCACGCGAGGCCGAAAGCGCCATCGCCATGAAGATCAGAACGTCGCGCACATTCAAACGGTAGCGCGAAATTACCTAAGCAAACGCCTACTTACCGCCGCACGGATTTGTCGAGCTTGCGCTGCAGCGAGCGACGATGAATCCCGAGCAGTCGCGACGCTTGCGAAATGTTGCCCCCGCAGTCGTGTAAGACGCGCTGTATGTGCTCCCACTCGACGCGCGCGAGACTCGGCACGGCGAACTCCGCAGATTCACGCGTAGACGACCCAGATGTTCCCTCGAGCGCGGCAAGGATCTGATCGAGATCGGCCGGCTTGGTGAGATAGTCGATCGCCCCTAGACGTACCGACTCCACGGCGGTCGCGATGCTTCCGTAACCCGTCAAGATCAGAACGCGCGTGGTCCCATCGATCGCGAGCAAGGCGCGTGCAACGTCGAGCCCGAAGGAGCCCGGCATTTTGAGATCGACCACAGCGAATTCAGGACTCTCAGCGGCTGCGATCGCCAAGGCGTCTTTTTCAGACGCAGCGCCCCTTGCCTCGAACCCTCGCGCCTCAAAAGCACGGACAAGTCGGGTGCGAAAGGTGTCGTCGTCATCAACGACCAGTACGCTCCTTTGACTCATGACAAATTCACCCGAGGCAACGCGAGGCGCGCAAGGGTGCCGCCCTCGCTGCGCGACAGAAGGTCAAAGCGACCCGCGTTCCGCTCCGCAAACGCACACACCAAGAAAAGACCGAGGCCGAGTCCTTTGCCTGGTGGCTTCGTCGTCACGAATGGTTCGCCGAGGCGCGCTTGAATGTGGGCTGCGACGCCTTCACCCTGATCGCGCACCTCGAACTCAACGCAATCGCCCTTCACCGCAGCCCGAAACTCGATCGGCAGCGGCTTTCTCTGAGCGTCTAACGCATTGTTCACTAAGTTGACGAGTACCTGTGCCAGCCCTTCGCGCGGCGCGGAGAATTGCGCATCGCTGTGAGCTGCGAACGAAACGTGGCTAGCGCGATCACCGAGCTCGCGGCGAAGATCGTCAACAACATTGTCCAGCGTCACGGATCGCGCGACTTCCCCAACACTGTCTCCGGCGCGAGCTGCGAGTTTTGCAACGATCATGCGACACCGTTCGATTTCCGCTCGAATCGTTCTTGCATCGCTCTCAAGTTCGCTCGTGGAAGCAGCGTTCTGAAGCTCCTTTGCGATGACCGCGATCGTCGAAAGTGGCGTCCCGAGTTCGTGCGCCGCCCCTGCGGCTAGCGTGCTGAGCGACGCCAGCTTTTCGGCCTGAGCGTTGCGGCGCTGGAGGACCATAACCTCGGCGTCTCGCTCCCTGAGCGCTCGAACGATCTTTGTCACAAAGAACGTTACAAATGAAGCTGAGCATGCGTACGCAAGCCACATTCCCTGCAAGTGCAACGTGAAAGCCGGGCCATGGTGGAGCGCTACGCTCGCCGGAGTGTTGCCTGCCAGAAACAAGGACGCAAAGCCCAGCGACGTGACGACCGCGATCGCAACCGCTCTCTCTGTGTCGAGCAGGAGGGCGCCGAGGGCAACGAGAACAAGGTAGAATACCGTAAAGGGGTTGGCGGCGCCGCCCGAGAGCCACAGAACCGCGGTCAACACGAGGCTGTCGAAAAGCAGCACAACCCAGACGCGTGCCTGGGTCTCGACCACACGCGGCTTGAAACGAATGTAAAGATTGCTGACGGCCGTCAAAAGAAGCAGCGCCGCGAGCGGGCCAATGGCGAGCGGGATGTGGAAGGCACGATCGGCGAGAGTAACGAACGCCCCTTCGCCCACAAAGGCGGCCCAACGCAAGCGCGTAAGCCACAAGTGCGCGACGACCGGCGACGTGCTCGGTGATTCAAGAGAACTGCGCTCGTGGTCCATTCCGCGCCTCATACCTCTGTCCCCGCTAGAAATCGCGCGCGAAGCCGATCGAGACGACCGGGCCCTCGTGGTGAGAGCCGGAAAGAGCGTTGACCACCGGAACACGCGCCGACAACCAGACGAGCCAATCAGGATATGGACTGAGCAGAAATTCGGGCGTCAGAAACGCGATAAATCCTCCCGAGTCAGGCTCCGTCACTCCGGCGTTAGCGGCAACCGTGTCGACCCTTGCGTCGATGCCGATACGAGTCGCAACCATCGGTGTCCACTGCCTCTGCAGTGTTGTCGTCGCGCGCAACGAACGGCTGCCTTGTGCGTTGTTTCTTCCTAGGGTGGTCAACAAACCCGTGAGACTTGCGTAAAACGAAAGCGGTCGCGGCATGTACGCATAAGCGACACCGGCGATCGGGTCGAACGAACCCGTGCCGACTTGTACTTCGGTGGGCAAAAGCTGACCTCTCTCATCGAGCATGCCAGGCGCGCTGGGAAGCTTCGCTCCCGCAATGACCGAAAGAAGGTGACGTCTGTCATGATCTTCGAATGCGAAAAACTTCGCGCGAAGTTCGACATCGCCAAAAGCGAAGGTCGAGTCTTCGGCCAAACTAACGGCTGTCGTTTTTCGGTAAAGAATCGGAACTGTCAAGAGAAGGAACAACCGCTCGTGAGGAGCCCACGCCGCCTGCAAGTCCGTGCGCGTTTCAAAGAGCTTCACCTGGTTGACCATCGGCGTGCCGACGGCATCGGTGCGGTGGCGCACTTCGAGCGAGACGCGCACGCGATCACGAAAAGGCTTCTCCACACCGAGAGCGGTCAGCGTTGGGTCGCCACACCCGCACACCGCGCATGCGGCCGCCTTACCGACATTGGTCGCGAACGCGAGCGTCGCAAAGAGCAGCGCCGCGCGTTGATGAAGCACGAGCATTGCTCTTACTTGTGCCCACGCGCGGCAGCATGCGGCAAATCGTCGCGCGGGTGATGGCGCGAGCGAGGCAAGAGGACCCAGCGCCAGCCGCAACCGCGTGACCGAGCGCTACACTGCCATCGCTTCGACGAGAGAGATCGCGGCGCACGGATGCGTCTTAATAGGACGGAAGCCCGTCTGCGTAAGCAACGCGCCGAACTCGTGTTCACTTCTTTGGCGTCCACCGTCGGTCGCCATCATCATGTGCACGTCGATGAAGGGACCTGGCATGAGCGTCGTGCGATCTTCGACCAAAAACTCGGCGAGCAAGAGGTGCGCACCCGGCCTCATTGCCGTCCGTATGTTGCGAAGAATCGTGAGCGAACGCTCATCGTCCCAGTCGTGCAAGATGTCCTTCATCATGTACAGATCGGCGCCCTTCGGCGCACTCTCAAAGAAGCTGCCGGCCACGCGATCCACGCGGTCAAACACGCCTCGCTCGCGCAAGTATGGTGCAGCGAGATCGAGTACGTAGCCGGCGTCGAACAGCATGCCGCGGCAGCTTCTGTGCTCACGAAGCACCTCCGACAGGAGCGTGCCTCGTCCTCCGGCAATGTCACAAACGACTCCGTGCTGACCGAAATTGTAACCTGTCGAGATCTGTTTTGCAGACTGCTCGGTGAGACTCGTCATCGCGCCCGCAAAAACCTCTCCCTCATCTGGATGCTTGGAGAACCAGTCCCAGCAGCTCATCCCGTGAACACGATTGAATCCGGGTTCGCCAGTACGCATCGTCTCGTCGATGTCGGCCCATGCTTGGACGTTCGACCTGGACCCGAAGTAGTCAGCGGTGTCGCGCATCGAGGCGATAACTCCGGAGCGGAGCGTGTCGGATAGGCGGTTATTAACGAAGCGACCCGATTCATCAAACGCAAAGACCCCTTCGCTAATGAGGGCGCGCATCGCACGATAGAGGGCATCTTCGTTCGCGCCCGTAAGCACCGCGAGTTCTGCGCCCGTCCTCGGGCCGGCGTCGAGGTGGTCAGCAACGCGGAATTTTGCCGCGACGTGGAGGAGTTGGGTCGTCGAGAACGCGGCGATCTTGAGCAAGAGAGCAAACTCGGCCGGTAGCGCTCGCTCAGCAGCCCGAAGCGCAAGTTGGTACGCGCGCAGCCCCGCGCGAGCAATGGATGTGGGAGGCGCGGTTGGCAGTTCTTTCGCAGACATGCCGTCGCAGTGTAAACGCACTTTCCCTTCTCCTGTACATTGTCGTACGCAGAAGAAGTGAGCCTCGTGATCGCGCTCGACATTGGCACCACTGGCGTCCGCGGCGCGGTCGTCGCGTTGGACGGAACGATCGTGGCGGGGCATGGGTGCGACACGAATTATGAGTCGCCGTGCGATGGCCATGCGCAAATTGATCCACGCAAGTGGTGGGTCGCGTCGTGCGCTGTATTGCGAGCGCTTGCGAAGCACGGCCCGTTCGCGGCGTTGTGCGTGACGGGACAAGCACCAACCATCGCTTGCATCGACGATCACGGCGAACCCACCGCCCCAGCAATATTGTGGCTCGATACGCGTGCCGAAGACGAAGCGCGACTCCTCGGTGCGCATAGCTACTATGGAGGGCCTAAGATTGCGTGGCTAATGCGGCACTCGCCCGCCGCAATGAGCGGGGCGCGATGGATCGTGCAGTCGCACGCGTTTGTGACTCGCAAACTGACGGGAAACGTCGCGATCGATCCATCAACCGCAGCACTCTGCGCCCCCTTGTTCGATCTCCAAACTTGCGAATGGGTCCCTGCAGAGGGCCTTCACGTGGATATGTCCAAGCTACCCATTGTGAGACCGGCCGCGAGCATCCTTGGCGCGATCACGAAGGCCGCATCCCATGAGACCGGAATCGCAAACGGCTTGCCTGTCGTCGTTGGCACCGGTGACTTTTCGGCCGCCGTTCTTGGATGCGGCGTGACGAACCCAGGAGAGGCCGCCCTTACGCTCGGAACATCCGGCAATTTATCGCTACCTACGTTCCATTTTGAAACCGATCAACGACTGATCCATTCAACCCAAGCGCTTCACACGGCCGACGCGCAAAAGCCCCTCTCACTCGGCGGCACACTCGCAGGCGGGGTGATTGCCTGGTTCTCAGAAACGATGGCTCAAGGCGTTCCGTTCGATGTGCTCGAGGCAGAGGCCGCGCGAGTCGACGCTCGTGACCTCGTGTTTGTTCCGTATCTCGCGGGTGAGCGAACTCCCATTTGGAACGCGAGTGCACGCGGCATTTTCGCGGGCCTGTCGCTCCGACACATGCGTGGGCACCTCTACCGAGCGGTTCTCGAGAGCGTGGCCGCGAGCTTCCTCGACCTCGCGGCTGCCTCCGGTGCAACGCTCACTGAAGTGATTGCCGCCAACGGGGCCGGAAGGAGCGCGCTGCTCCGCCAGATGTTGTGCGATGCGCTGTCTGTCCCATTGCATTACGCGCCCAGCCAAAGCGGCACGCTGCTCGGTGGTGCGCTCCTTGCGTTCATGGGGGCGGGCGTCACCCAAGACCCGCGCCTCGCAGTGGCGTGGCGGAAAACAGAAGCGGTTCACCAACCTGACGAATCCCGTGGACTCTATTTTCGTCAACTGTTGGAAGCGAGACGCGCGCTCTATGAGGCTACGAGACTGGCGTAGCCACGACCGTTTTTCGTTTCACATGTCGCGCTCGAGCCGTGCGAGCGCTTCCTGATAGAGCTCCGGGGTCGTCGTGCGCCAAGCGAGCGCGATGCCGAGCCGATGCAAACGAAGTTCGGCGAGATCGGCGCGCGCAAGTGCGCTTCGCGCAACGTCGCGAGAGGCCCTAGCGGACGCTGAAGTGACCATGGCGACGACGAGCGCGCCAGCAGTGACAACGAGCCCCGCGACGCCAAAAAGGAGCGCGCGCGAAGCGGCGCCCGCTCCGCCAAAGAGCGCGGAAGTTGCGGCCATAACCGCGAGGGCAACTTCAACGACGAGAACGCCAATTGCAACCACCTGCGTCACCTTTGACATCCAGGACTGGCGCGAGAACTCGCGCATTGCCAGGTTACGCCAAAGGTCGGCCTCACGATCGAGGCGCGCGGCAAGCTCACTCACCGTATCCAAACCTTGAATCGCGGGAAGGTCAGTCTCCTTGACCAACTCTCCAACGTCAGCATTTTCAGGCGTTTGAAGCGCGAGGGCTGCGCGGCTCATGCCAGCCCCTACGCGATCGGCGACGCGATCGGCGATCTCGCCCGCGCTCGCACTCACGCGCTCGATGGCAACCGGAACCTTCACGTCAGAGGCCGCAGGTGTCACCTCATTGAAGTCGTCGTTCGGCAGCCGACCCTTCCGACTTCGCCTCCGTGACTGGGATGCGCCCTCTGTTTCATCACCCGGCAGCTTTGCGTAGTCGCCCATTTGAGTTTCCGATTATTGCCGAGCTTTCGATTGCATCCTTCTCGAAAATCGCACGACCGCGCGAAAGACCTCCTCGACCCCATCGGCTTCCAGTCCGAGCTCCTCCGCCCATGTGCGTCTACGTGCGAAAAGCTCCGCCTCACGCTGAGCGTCGAGAACCGGTGCGCCGAGTTGCTCCTTCGCACGCAGGGCGCGCTCGGCGAGCTCAGCGCGCCTTCGTAGAAGCGTGACAATGTCTCGGTCGAGCGCGTCGATGTGTTCGCGCGCTTCTTTGAGCTCGGGCGAACGATTGCCTAGGTCGGGAATGTGAATCTCGAGAGGCGGCATTTCCGACGAGGCCTCGGGTGCGTCGAGCATGCGGTTGATGTTCGCGAGCGCGTCGACGAGTTGCTTTCTCGCCTCGCCCGCGAAGGGATTCTCGTTTTGGATCGCAACGAAAAGGTGACCCGCATCGCTACGGACGGCTTCGATGGTGCGCGCGATTGCCTGAAAACTGGGAGGAGCGAAGGGCACCTCGAGACCAGCGCCGGCATCCATCATGCCCTTGGCGACAAAGAACGTAAGCGCATGCGTGTGCGCCATGACGCGATCGTGAGCCTCGGCGCTCTGAGCGACGACCTCGCATCCAATCGATCGATACAGGTGACGAATGTCTTCGACGGCGTCAGGGTGCATCGCGTTGGGGCACACGACGACGCGAAGCGGCCTCTCGGCCAACGCCAGACTCACGGGACCGAACAAGGGGTGGGTGGCGACCCATGGAACGCGGCTCCCGAGCACATCGGTCATGGCCTTGGCGGGGTTGAGTTTCACGCTCCCGACGTCGAAAACGACGTGTTCAGCCGTGAGGTGCGGTGCGAGCGCTGAGAGCGTGTCGCCGATGCGCGAAACCGGCACGCCAACCATGATTTTGCGGCTCTTTTCGGCGAGATCGGCCAGCGATGCACATCGAATCGTCGCTGGAGCTTCGGCAAACGGATCGAACGCGACGTACGTGACGTCGGCCGCATCGAGCAACGACGCGAATGCGCGCCCGAAGCGACCAAACCCGATGAGCCCAACCTCCGCCATGCGCGCATCGTACTGCGCATCAGGCCTTGCGTCTCAAAGACCAAACGACAACGAAGCTCACCCCCAAACGTGCAGCCGACGCGAGTAAGTAGGGCCCAAGCACGAACGGAGCACCATGCGCAACTTGCTAAAGTACATCTCACACGCCGGGACATTTGGAGTAGCCGCGATTGTTGCGTGCTCGGGCAAGACCGAAGGCGACGCCGCCGACGCCGCGACGTCCTACTCGTACACGGTCCAAAACGTTTGCGACAAGATGCCCATCGACATTTGTGCGGCGCGCAAGAACTGCTGCACAACAGGTCGCGGTGGATTCAATCAAGCTTCTTGCGAGGCGACACAAAAAGGCGATTGCCTCAAGAACACCGCGGAAGTCACCGCGGGCACGATGAAGTTCGATGGAACCAAGGTTGATAGTTGTATCGCAAAGCTCAAACCATTCATGGACGAGTGCCGGCTCGAGTTTTCGCGGTTGGTTTCCTACTGGGAGGTTTCCGACGATTGCCGCATCTTCGAAGGCAGTCGCGCCGCGGGAACAACCTGCGAGCGTTCCGCCCAATGCGCCCCGCCCGCCGGCGCGAATTCGTTTCCTAGTTGCATAGGCGGCAGGTGCGCTGGTGGCCGGGTCCTCGCCGAAAACGATACCTGCTCGCTCGACATCCGAAGTGGGCTCATTTGCGGCAACGGCCTCTACTGCAAGAACGACAACGGCAAGACGACGTGCGTAAAAGCGACGACTGAGGGAGGAACCTGCAACGGATCGAGCTTCGTCGAGCTCTCGTGCGGGCTTGGGTACTACTGCCCGCGCGACACGAACAAGTGCGCGCGCGCAAAGGACGCCGGATCGAGATGCACGAGCCTACTCGAATGCAAGAGCGCAATCTGCAACGCGGGCACGTGCACGACACCCGAACCCGTCGTCGCGACCGACGCCTGCGGCATTTGACGGTCCCTTGCGTTAGAGCGGGTTAGGGCGCGTCAAGGCGCCTTCAACTCGCTCTCGAGTACGCCTGGCACCACGATGCTCTTGGGCTCACTCCGGCCTTCGCCGAGAAACGTTCGCCACTCAACAACGTACCTGCCCCGCAGTAGCGCCGGAATCACGAGATGCGCGCCTGCTTGCAACCAAGCGACAGGTACGCCTTCAATGAAGAGCACGCGCAATTCATCGCTGTTGTTGATGACGTGCAGCCCTTCGGCAGGGAGAGCGGCAGCATCGCTCGATTGTGGAGGCACATCTATGGCAACCGTGTGAAGCGCCGCGAGCTCAACGCGCGTCAGAAGGAGTGACGAAGCGATGGGGGTAGGCGCGCCTGGCTCGAAACGGGAACGGGAAGGTGGCACCTCAATGGACTGCTCGGCGCGTCGTTCGATAGTGTCAATTTCGAAGAGCAATCCGCCACGTGACGTCCAACGAATTTCCGCATATGCCGGAATTTCGTCAACTTTGCAGACGATCTCGTTGGGCAACGCCGCGAGCAAGTCGAGCAGCATGAAACAAAGAAGCGCCCCCCCCTCACCCAAATCGTGAATGTGTAAAAGATCGATCGTGGCCCGCCCCGCACGCGCGGCGACATCGACCCGTCTTGTGCGTTGGGAGAACCGTTTGGATCCCTCAGACGTTTCTTTCACGACCGCGTTCGAGAGCGGCGCGACGTCAAAGCGACGTTCGCCAAGTACCGCTCGTAGCGCTCCGTGAGGCACCACACGAAATGGCGATGTTGCGTCTTCTTCGACCGGTGTGACAACGATCGCACCCAAGAGATCTGCGCGCGCACGCAGCTCCGTACCCCACCGGTAAAGAAACCCTGGTGAGCCCAAAGTGATCCTCAGATGCGCACTTTCGGCAAAGCCGTCGAGCCGAAGATCGAGTCGCTTTCGAGAGGTCTCGATCGCCGTTGCGTTCGCCTCTCGCGACGGTGGTGCTGTGTCCTCCACGCGAAGGTGAGCGACAAAAGAGAGGCCTTGTCGTACCGCGCCGGCATCACTTCCGCGAATCGTGCGCGGCGCTTCCCTCGACTCGGTCCATGATGGCTCTCGGGGCGGCGCCTGATCGACGCGCATCGCGGCTTTGGGGCGCAGACCGCCTCCGCCCGCGAAACCTCCCTGGTTCAGCGTTCCTGCAACCAAGACGGCAGGCTCAGCTGCCGCTTGTGGACTCTCGCTCGCGTCAGGCTTCTGCGGGCCATCGGGCTTGCACGCACACAGAACGATGAAACTCGCGATAAGCAAGCGCGCGTTCATAGTCAACTTTCTGAACTAAAGTCCACGATCACAGAAACGTCAACAGCGAGCGGCGGGGCGCCAGGCATGTGTTGGGTGTCAACGAAGACGCTGTCGGCATCGGGGAAATGGGCCCTAAAGACGTTGCAGTTGCCTGGCTCGTTATCAAACGCCGCCACGACGCGCCCGACACGCGCGAGCTTCGGCGCTTCAAGGCGCTTGTACGCCTCGTCGGCCATGGTCGCGTCTGGCTTGAGCACCAGCTCGGTACCGGGCAAACCGATCGGAAATCCAAGATCGCGCAAACTCCCGAACGAACCCGTGCCCATGAGCGGCAGATCGCGACCGGTGAGGTAGATGAGAATGGCGCCTGCGTCGTAACAGTCGTGGGCGAATCTCACGGCCCCAGGCAGGGCGACGTCGTGAACCAGATGCGGATCAGAAAAGAAGCGATCTCGCCAGAACGTCTGCAACTCAACAACAAGATCGTCGCGGTGAACACCGAGCGCGGCCATCGAATCGGACAACAAGTAGGCGAGATGATCCGGTCGCGCGAGCGAGAGGGCTTCGGCAACGGCTGGCTCACGCGTTCGCAGCGTCTCGGCAAACTCACGCACAATGGCGCAAGTGCGCGGACGATTGTCGATCAGCGTGCCGTCCAGATCGAAAACGATGACCGGCGTAGGTTCACTCGAGCGATGCGCGCACCGCTTGACGACATTGCGAAGCAGCCGAGATTGGGCGTCAAACGCAAGCCTCGGATAGGCGGAGTGTGCAGCATGAGCAGACATTCGAGCGCGGCAGTACCAGATGCCCAACGGGGCGGAAACCGCCCTGACGCCTACATTGCGTCAATCCGCGCGATTTGCCACCGTACCGCCTTGTTGTGAGCTCTCGGTTACCCAAGAACCCGCCAATCGGCGGGTCGAATTGTGCTACGGGAGGCGGATGGGTCAGCGAGACCACTATGAGGTACTTGGCGTCAATCGCACCGCTACTGCCGACGAGCTGAAGAGCGCCTACCGCAAACTCGCCGGCCAGCTGCATCCTGACAAGAACCCCGATAATCCGGAAGCAGCGGAGAAGTTCAAAGAGATCAACGCTGCCTATCGCGTCCTCTCGGATCTGGAAAAGCGTCAGACGTACGACCGTTTCGGCCATCGCGACGACGGAGGCTCACCCTTCGGATCGGGGAGTCCGTTCCCCGGCGGCGTAGTCGATCTCAGCGACCTCGCATTTGACGGTCTCCTTGGCGATCTCCTCGGCGCATTTGGCGTCGGGCGGGGAGAGAAGGGCGACCTAAAGGTTGATCTCGAAGTTACATTTGAAGAGGCCGCATTCGGTTGCGAGAAAGAGCTCTCGTACGAGCGGATCGTCAGTTGCGCAGACTGCTCAGGCTCCGGATCCGCGCCGGGAACGAAGGCATCGACATGCACGGCATGCAGTGGACGAGGTCGAGTACGATTTCAGCAGGGCCTCTTTCCGATCGCCGTCGAACGCGTCTGTTCGAGCTGCCGGGGCAAAGGCACGATCGTGACCGATCCATGCGTGGGCTGTCGCGGCGCCGGTGTGCGCGCCCAAAAACATACTATCGCAGTTACAATTCCGCCCGGAACCGATACCGGCGCATCCCGCACAGTCTCTGGCGCGGGCAACCGGGTGCGCGCCGACAAGCCGGCGGGCGATCTCGAGCTCGGCCTTCGTGTGAAACCTCATCCGATCTTTCGACGTGAAGGCGACGACATCTACTTGGGATTCACCATCTCGTTTGCACAAGCCGCGCTCGGCGCCGAGGTTGAAGTCCCGACGATCGACGGTCCTGGCAAGCTCCGCATTCCCATCGGGACGCAACCTGGCAGCGTATTGCGCATCAAAGGCAAGGGCGTTCCACATCGCACCGGACTCGGGCGCGGTGATCAGCGCGTTTTGGTGACCATCGAGGTACCGACGAACCTCACGGCGAAGCAGGTCGAAATTCTCGAGGCCTTCGCCCAAGAGACCGGCAGTGACGAGGGCATCGGCAAGGGCAAGACGTTTGTGGACAAACTAAAAGGGCTTTTTTAGAGCGTGTCCGCGCAATCTCGAGTCTGGCCTCTCTGCCTCACCTTCGACCTCGTCGGCACAGATGTGGCGCGATGACCGCCTCTAGCTGCTGCGAAGTGCGCAACTTGGTAAAGGCGTTCGATCGGACGAACGTTCTTTCGAACGTCAACCTCACCATGTTGTCAGGAACCTTTACCGTCTTGGTGGGCGCGAGCGGCTGCGGCAAAAGCACGCTGCTGCGCACGGTCTCTGGGCTCGAGTCGCCCACCTCGGGATCAATTTGGATGGGAGGCCGCGACGTGACGGCGCTCCCGCCCAAAGACCGCGACATCGCGATGGTCTTTCAGAGTTATGCGCTCTACCCGCATCTCTCGGTGCGCGAGAACCTTGCGTTTGGACTCCGCCTTCGTCGCACGATGGACGCCGAAATCAACATCCGCATCGCGGAGGCGAGCGCGATGCTTGGTCTTGCGGAACTGCTCGATCGCCTCCCTCGTCAGCTATCGGGGGGTCAAAGGCAGCGTGTGGCAATGGGACGCGCGATCGTACGTCGACCCCACATGTTTCTCTTCGATGAGCCGCTCTCGAACCTCGACGCCGCATTGCGTGCGGAGGTACGGGTCGACATTCGAAAACTCCACGATCGCATGGGTGGGACGACGCTGTACGTCACGCACGACCAAGTCGAAGCGATGACCCTTGCCGATACGCTGTGCCTCCTGCGCGGTGGCACGATTGAGCAAATTGGCCCGCCACTCGCGCTCTTTGACCAGCCCGTTTCACGATATGTCGCCGAGTTTTTGGGGTCGCCGAAGATCAACTGTCTTGACGGCCTCGTCGTGCATTCACCTTCGGGCTCACACATCGCGATTGGCAAGAACACACTGGCGATTCCGAATCGCTATGGTCAGCTTGTCGAGCAGGCCGTCACCGTCGGTTTGCGACCGCATCACCTCGTGCCAGCGTCATTCGATGCACCGCAATTTGGCACCATTCTCGTTACCTTTTACGAAGCACTGGGCTTCGAATCCTACGTTCACGGAACGCTCGAAGGCGCAGACGACACGACGGTCGTCATGCGAATCGACCCAGGCCATAGAATCGCGCGTGGCGAAAGTCTCGCGGTGGGCATTCGCGCCGAGCACCCCCTGCTCTTCGATCCGAAAACGGGACGTTCTCTCGACGCGCGCCCATGAAACCTTGGTTGATTGCATTTCTCACATTTGCGGTGGCGATCGGCCTGGTCGCCAGCGACTGCAAGACAGCGCCAAAGAACCACATCGTTTTGTGGCACGCGTATCGCGGCGCAGAAGAACAAGCGTTGCTCGAGCTGACAGCGCGATACGAGGCACAAACCGGGACGACGGTTGAAGTTCTCGCGGTTCCATTTCTCGCGTACGCGTCGAAGCTCTCTAGCGCAATCGAACGCGAGCAAGGACCCGACCTATTCATCGACGCGCATGAGCGGCTCGGGTCGTATCGCGACGATGGGCTCCTTGCGCGCGCCGACGACGCGTTCCCAAAAAGTGACATCCCGCGTTACGATACGATCGCTTCTGCGGTCGCACGCGACGAAGACGGAACCGCGTGGGGTGTACCGTTCGCGCTCAAGGGTGTCGCGCTCATCGTCAACACGAACCTCGTCAAGGACGTACCCGACTCGATCGAGGCGTTAGTCAAGCAACGGTACGATCGCATCTACCCGCTGGCATACGAGGCGGAGAGTGCCTATGTGCACGCGCCATGGTTGCACGCGTTTGGTGGCACGATGCTCGGCCCAGACGACTCGTACGGTTTCGTTGGAGAGCCCGCGCGAAGGTCCGTCGCATTTGCACGACGCCTCGTTTCAAGCGGCGCAGTTCCGGCAGGCGCAGACGGCGCACTGGTTAAGCAGCTCTTCGAGTCTGGAAAGGCTGCGGCAATCATCGGCGGGCCGGGTGTTGTGAGCGAGCTTCCACTAAGCGTGCCCTATCGCGTAGTGCCGCTTCCCCCACTTCACGAAGCGTCTCTACGGCCCGAACCGTTTCTCACCGTCGAGCTCTTATTTCTCGCGCAGCGATCGGCGACGCGACCCGAAGTAAGCGCGTTTGCACGTTTCCTCGCAAGCGATGATTCGGCGAAGACACGCGTGCGAGCCCAAGTCGTGGCGAACTCGTCGACATGGAGAAACACGGATGCAATCGCGCCACACTTGCGAGCGTTTCACGAAGCAGCCCTCGCCTCTCGTCCCATGAGCACGCGCGTAGCGATGCGCGCGACATGGGAGCCGGTCGAGCAAGCGATCCGGGCCGTACTACGCGCCCAAAGCGACGATGCTGCAGCAATCGACGCAGCCCTGGCAGAGTCGGCGCGTCGATTTGAGTCCGCGAAACCAAGGGCCACATCCGCGTCACCAGCTCGCGGACTCACCGCACTCGCAGCCACACTTTTCGTTATCGCGATCATCGCGTACCGCAATACGAAGCCGCGTTTTTGGAGCGGCTTGCGCGCATCTGCTGGAGCGTACGCGTACGTCATGCACGCAGCGATCGCTGTGTTCTTACTCGTCGTACTTCCGCTTGCGGCCGGGGCTGTGACGTCTTTCTTTTCGGGCTCTCGCAACCACATGACGTATGCGGGCATCGGCAACTATGTTGACATTCTTACGGCGCGCGGCGGTCCGCTGCTCGGCTACGGCTCGTTCTATCGGACGCTCCTTGTAACGGTGGGATGGACCCTCATTAATGTCGCATGCCATGTTACAATTGGACTCTGTCTCGCAGTGCTCTTGTCGCGCCCACTTTTGCGCGCAAAGGGCATTTATCGAACGCTCCTCATCATACCTTGGGCAGTACCGTCTTATGTCACGGCGCTCGCGTACAAAGGGATGTTTCATCAGCAATTTGGCGCGGTGAATGCTCTTTTGCGCAACTTCGGTGCGCAGCCGGTCTCGTGGTTTTCACAATTCTCGACCGCCTTCGCCGCGAATGTTGCGACCAATGTGTGGCTTGGGTTTCCGTTCATGATGGTGGTCATGCTGGGTGCTCTCACCAACGTTCCCAAAGATGTTCTCGAGGCCGCAGACATCGATGGCGCGACACCTTGGCAGCGGTTTCGACATGTAACGTTCCCGCTTCTGCTGCCGCAGCTCGCACCCGCTGTGGTGCTCGGTGCGGTGTGGACCTTTAACATGTTCAACGTCGTCTTCCTGGTCTCAGGTGGCGAGCCCGACAACCAAACCGACATCTTGGTCAGTGAAGCCTACCGCTGGGCGTTTACCCGGCATGCGCAATACGGGTACGCGGCGGCTTACGCGGTGCTCATCTTCGGCATCCTCTGGCTCACGTCGCGATTCTCGCGGCGTTGGCAGCGAGAGGGCGCGTGAGCATGAAGCAACACGTCAAGGCACTTGCGGTTCACACGCTTCTCGTCGGCGCAGTGCTCTACGCGCTCTACCCCGTGCTCTGGGTACTCACGGTCGCATTCTCGCGCGACGGCCTCGGCGAGGGCGGGTTCGTCTTACCTTGGCCCAGGCACATGTCATGCGTGAACTTTGCGATCGCGACGGGCGCAGGCACGGGGAAGAGCGCGCTCTTCATTCGCCAACTCGTCAACTCTCTTACCGTTTCCGGTGCAACGGCGATCCTCTCAGTAGCGATAGCGGCACCCGCTGCGTACGCACTCGCGCGCATGCAGTTCGTCGGCAAACGGGCAGGACTCTCCGGCCTCATGCTTACCCAAATGTTTCCAACCGTTGCGAGTGCAGTGCCGCTCTATTTTATCCTGTCGCAGTTGCATTTGCTCGATAGGCGCGCTGGGCTTGTAGTGGCTTATTCCGCATCGGCGTTGCCGTTTGCGATCTTCCAGCTGAAAGCAGCGTTTGAGGCGATACCCGTCGAACTCGAGGAGGCGGCGATGGTTGACGGCGCGACGCGATTCGTTGCGTTCGTCAGCGTCGTGCTTCCGGCGGCGAGACCCGCGCTGGCAATCACGGCGCTCTTCGCCTTCATGAGCGCGTGGAACGAGTTCGTGCTCGCAGCGACGCTCATGTCGCGCGAGGAGGCGTTCACGCTTCCCGTCGTGCTTCAGCGGTTCGTCGGCGAGCACTCGGCGGCTTGGGGACCCTTTGCAGCAGGATCCATCGTCGTGAGCATTCCGGTGATGGTCATCTTCTATATCGCTCAAAAGCAATTACTTTCCGGCCTCACGGCAGGCAGCGTGAAGGGATGAAGCGCGCACTGTTGTCGATGGCGTTCGTCGCTTGCACGCCCACGCCTCGCCTGCCACCCCAGGCTCCCCTAGCCGCTCTTGCGCTTGTGTTGGACGTCGAGGGATCGCGACTCCGCGCAGATGGGCGGGAAGTTATTCTTGCAGGCGTAAACCTCAGCGGATCGGAATTTCGCTGCATCAAAGGGGATGGCATTTTTGACGGCCCCGACGCCAACGCGCTCGTCGAAGGACTTGCCTCATGGAACATTAATGCGGTGCGCGTCCCACTCAACGAGAGTTGCTGGCTCGGCGATGCGCGCCTCTCCCCCGATCTTTCGGGTGAGAAGTACCGCAGCGCGATCGCGGCACGCGTGCACCAGTTTCGCGCGAGAGGATGGTTCGTCGTTCTTGATCTCCATTGGTCGTCAGTGGGAACCGAGCTCGCGAACGGCATCGCGGCGATGCCTCACGCCGAACGTGCACCCCAATTTTGGGCGAGCGTTGCGCATACGTTCCGTGGGGACCTCGGCGTTCTCTTCGATTTGTACAACGAGCCGCACATCGCGAACTTGGCTCCCGACGCTGCTTGGCGATGTTGGCGCGATGGATGCACGCTCGACTCGCGGCCGGTCGCGGGAATGCAGGCGCTGGCGAACGCCGTGCGCGGAGAGGGTGCGCGCAACATCATCCTCGTGAGCGGCCTCAACTGGTCCAACGACTTCTCGCAGTGGGTCGCCTATCGGCCAAAACTCGATCGTGTTGCGATCAGTTTTCACACCTACAACTTCAACGGGTGCAATACGCCCGCATGTTGGAAGAGCGCTCCGAGCGACGTCCCGATCGTCATGACCGAGTTTGGCGAAAATGACTGCGGCTCGGCCTTCGCGCGTGAAGCGATCGGATGGGCGAAAGACCGCGGCGCATCTTTCTTCGCGTGGACTTGGAATCCGTGGGACTGCAAGCTAGGTCCGGCGCTCATCGAGAAGTGGGACGGCACTCCGACGCCATACGGACACGGCGTCCGCGAGCTTCTCAAAAAGAAACCGACGGGGCCCTAGGAGCGCGGCAGCGCAGATCGAGACGCGAGTCGCCAAATAGAACCGCGACTGGAATCGTGAGGGGGTCGCCTTTCGGCAACGGATCTTTGCCGAACGTACCAAGGTCGATCGACGTGGCACGCGCCGCAATGGCTTCGTAACAGCCGTTACCATCCGCCGCGAGAAGGAAGGCCGTACCGGTGCTCACAACGGGTCTTTGCCCCCTTGCGTCCACAACGAAGAGCCCTTGGTCAAGCGGCGTCTCCGATCGCCAACCGGTGTCGCTCTTGCCGCAAAATCGCGTAGTCATGCGAGCGCGCGTTCCGAGCGAAACGGGCCACTCGAAGTCGCCGGACGACGATGTTGGAAAGATCCACTCTTCCGTTGCGACACGCTGATGCGTCGTCATGAACATGCCGATGCGCCCATCGGACACTTGGCGCGCAAGTCGAAGCTGCAAGCCATTCCGGTAGCCAAAACGCGATACCGTGCGCGCGCCACCCCCGTCGATCGTCCACAGAGTCACTTCGTTGAACGCGCTTTGCTCAAGAAGACTGACCGTTCCGGCGTGTTCGAGTGAAGCGACAATCGTGTTGAAAGCACTTCCGTCCGGGCGGCGCAACTCGGTCAAGGGCTGACCGTCCACCGCAAAGAGCGCAACGCTCTCGTAGCCGCGTCTCCCGATGAAGAGCGCATGGCCAGGCGATTGGCCCGGCGTAAATCCCCACGCCGATGAGTAGGGCGGCGGCAACTGCGCGCGCAACCCTTCAAGCGTGGTGGCTGGAGACGGAGCGGCACGAGTCGAAAAAACCTTGCTCGACCCAAGGGACATCCACGTCGCTTGCCAGTGGGGCGCGCGACTCGGATCGCCCCACGCGAAGACGCGCCCCGCGCCACCGATGTTGCGATCGTAAACTTGCGCCGCGCCGACCTCGATCACAAAGCCGCGCTCGCCAATCCTGACCGTGGGGCCGGGCTCACCCGCAAACGGGGGGAACTTCGTGAGCGTCGTTGCCTTGCTCCCGAACGAAGGTCGCTCGCTCGATCGCGTGACCGAGGCACGCGGCTTTGAAGCCGCTTCGCACTCAAGCCCAAGCGTTCGTGCACCACTACCCAATGGGAATATTGAGTCAGGTTGCCGAAGCTCACCGTGATCGCTCGCGTGCTCTCCCCAGCCGATGCGCAACCAGCCCGCGCTCACGCACCCGACCGCACTGCAACCAAGTTCGCGAGTGGTCCCAAGCGGAGGCGGCAGATGGGGGATTTGCTTCCAGCGCATTCCACCATCGGTCGTCTCCCAACCGAGCCTACTCGACGGCCAGCCGAGCCCAAAATTGCCATTGATCGAGGTCTGTCCAAGAAAGAGAATCGCCTCGCCCTCGCGCACCGTTCCGTCGATGTCGATTTCGAATCCGCGGAGCTGATCGCTGCGAGCGTCACCGTTGGCACCGCTGCGAAGGGCCCAGCCACCGATGACGCCGGCCCGACGCTCCTGCATATCTTCAAGCCAAGCGCCTTTCTGCAACACCTCTCCGTAATTCCGTCGAGAAATCGGCAGTTTGAGGGTGAGGCGCTTCGCGCTCGTGCCACTGATGAGCGTGAGCGTCGGCATTGAACGTGGCGTCGGGGGCGTGATCAACGCCAACTTGCCGTCGGACATCGCGACCGCGCGCGCATCGTCAACAGCTCCTGAAAGTTCAAACGCCTGCGCATCTCCCGATGCAGTTACGACACAGAGAGCGCGATGCGCTGTTTGCGCGACCGGGTCGCATGTGCCCTCGACCACAAGACGGCCATTGCCAGACGACTTTACGACGCGCGGCTCCGCGAATGAGCGAACGAGAGCGAGGCCTCCTTTTTCGTAACGGTAGATGTTCGTTTTGCCGAACCTCGAACCGCATACAAAGCCAAACGCTTTGGGATCGCGCGTGTTGCCAAACCCAACGGGCGTGCAGGTTGCGGCGCGATCTTCGAAGGCGTGCGAAGCACGTTCCAATACCTCGCCAGTGTCGAGCGAGACGCGAATCAACTCGCCGTGGTCTGCGTACACGACGGTTCCGTCTGCGAGCGGAAAGCCCCGGAGCACGGCCTCTCGTAGCGAATCGTTAAATTTCGGCACTGCCGCTGGCGATTCCGTTCGGCGCTCTGACTCTCCCCACGATCCATCAGGCTGCAAAATTCGAGGTTTGAAATCATACACCTTCGACGGTGCGGAGGCGAACCACCCCGAAGCCGCCGGGTCGACGGACAAGACGACGTTGCCGCCGTTTTCGCTAAGCGTAAGCGGGGTGTCATCAAACCGGATGCGCTGCCAGCTTTGCCCACCGTCAACGGACTTGACGGGACCGACGACGGGTCCCGTCGCCACCACGACTCGAGATGACACTGAGAAAATTTGCTCGATGTCCGGAAGCGGCGGAAGAACAGGCTTCGCAAGCGGAGCGCCCGTTCTCGGGTCACGCGCCGTGAAGCCTGAGTACGGTCCAAACACAAAAAATGCGTCGGCACCCGTTCCGACTTTGAGGCCGGTCGACGCGCGCGCGATCGGCACGAGCGGTCCCGCAAACCGCGCAGCGAAATAGGCGAGTTGGTCGTTGTGAAAGACGAATCCGCCTCCCAGGTGTTCTGGCAGGCGCGTCACTTTGCGCACCGCGTCTGGCAGGCGGTCGCGCGCGCTCACTTCGAGGCGACCATCGACATGTCGGGTCATGCGCATCCGGCCGACGATGAAGTTCTTGTCTCCCCCCGACTCTTCGAGGTACTCGGTCGAACTTGTGTCAATCTTGGCAGGCACGTAACTAACATCGTTACGAATAGTCGCCTCCGTCGTTGTCGCGTCCTGCAGAAGCGTCTGGCCGCGAAAGGGCGCAAC
>JAHFDY010000058.1:1619-23646 GCA_023248735.1 Myxococcales bacterium | reverse complement strand
GGTGTTGGACTTCAACAAGGGTTGAGACGCGTCGTCGGGGCGCGCGTTACGCGCCGTTGGTGTTGGACTTCAACAAGGGTTGAGACGCGTCGTCGGGGCGCAACCACCCAGGGTGGCGCCCACATTTTGTTCGTGTCCCCTTGCAATTTGTCCCGTCCGGTTCATATTAAGTCGTAATGACTCTTTATAGTGTCAAATCGACTTTTATAGCCTCGGCCGGAAGCACACGCGGTCGAGAGCACGCGCGGACGCACCGCAACAATCAGGACGCTTGGGCCATGCGGATGACTGACACGATCGGTGTCCTCGTCGTCTGCGATGGTTGCTCTTCGGGTGCGCACAGCGAGATTGGTGCGGCGCTTGGCGCGGCGTGGACGGCCGAACTTGTCGTTTCGTGCGGAGGCGATGTGGAGCTCGCGATAACTAGGTTGATCAAACGACTGTCCCGAGTGGTTCGTGGTTCGGCCGAGCCTCGTCTATTCGTCCGCGAACACATGCTGTTCACGTTAATTGTTGCGGTGATAACGCCACTGTCGGTGCGCGTTTATGGGCGGGGCGACGGAATCGTTTGCATAAACGGCGAACGGACAGTTCGTGATTCTGGCGTGGAGAACGCACCCGACTATCTCTCGTACGCGCTGGTAAACGGTACGTGCCCTTCGCAGGTTGACATGTGGGCGGAGGCGGCCACGCACGACGTCGACTTCCTCGCGATTGGCACAGATGGCGCCGTCGACGCGAATGAACTCTTGCTCAGCGCGGCCTCAGAACCCGTGTTTGCGCGCAACGCTTCCTGGCTACAGCGCCAGCTCTGGGCGCACGAGCAAAGCCTTATCGACGACACGGCGATTGTTCTCTTGCGCCGGAAGGAAGGCGCGTGATGCAACTATTGCTCAATGGACGCGCCCACTCCATTTCTCAGGCGGACCTTCTCGGTGTCGGCGGCGAAGCAGACGTCTATGCAAAGGGAGACCTCGCGATCAAAATCTACCGAGGGCTCGACACCGCCTCGTTGGAAGCGCGTGCGCGAAAACTCGCAGCGTTTCCAAAAGTATCCACGTCCCGCGTACTCGCTCCCCTCTTTCCAGTGCAGGACGTGCAGAATCGGACTGTCGGCTACGCAATGCGAAAGCTCGACGGCGCACGCGAATTCGGATCGCTTTGTCGATCGAAGAGCCATTTTTCGATGAGCGACACAGTTTCCGCACTGAGCAGTCTTTATGAGGTCGTCGCGGGCCTTCACCGCGAAGGTTTGGTGGTTGGCGATCTCAACGACGGGAACGTGCTCATGAAGAAGCGCGAGGCCTTTCTCATCGACTGCGACTCAATGCAATTTGGTCAATTTAATTGCCCAGTTGCACACGAGCGAACGTTGGCACCCGAGCTCTACGGAGTCGATCTCGAGCGCGTTAGCGCGTTTACGGAAGGGACGGACTGGTACGCATTTGGTGTGCTCGCGGTCAGCTCACTTCTCGGCGTGCATCCCTACGGCGGGACGCACCCAACGCTACGTACGCTCCTTCGACGCGCCGAAGCTTCGGTCAGCATCCTATCGGACACCGTTACTTACCCACGCGCGGCAAGACCGTTAGATACGCTGCCTGACGAGTGGATTGCGTGGATCAGACGCACCTTCGAGCAGAACGAACGCAACGCGTTCCCAGCCAAGTTGCTTCGCACGGCATTTACGCAGTGCATCTGCGGGGACGAACACGCACGTGCACAATGTCCGAACTGCGCGACCGTCGGCAAGAAGCCCGCAGCAACAACCGCTGGACGCTGCGTAGCGACAGCAATCGTGCGAACGAGTGGCGCCCTCGCCTCTGTGGATCGCCACACGGCCAGCCGATATGCGGCCTTGATCGGAGAGACGCTCACACGAGAGCAAGGAGACGTCGTTTGCACCATCCCTGACGGGTACACGCGCTCGATCGTCGTCGGTGCGCGAACATACGTCACAACGCATGATCACTTTTGGTGTTATCGCGTGGGTGCCCTCGACTGTGAAGGGTCAGTCGCCTCATTTCTGGGTGACGCCGCATTTGATGCCAACGAAGACGGTGCCTTTGGCGTGCGTGATGGCCTTCTCCACGAGCTGCATTCTGGACGTCGACTAGGCCAGTTGGTCGACGGTCTAAGTTGGGTTCGGGTCGGGCAGACGCTTGGGTTTACCCTGTGTATGACTGGCGCACTCACCCACGCGTTCGTCTTTCGCACGAAGGGGGGAATCATCTCGAAGAGCGAGTTTCCCAAGCTGGAGGGAAAGGTCGTTTCGCTTGAGGGCACGTTCGACGACGAACACATCGTCATCTCGCTCGCGCTGGACGCGAACGGGCGCCGCAAGGAACTTCTCGTAATGCTCGCCGCCGATGGCTCCCTCATCGCTCACAGCACAGTGGCCGGCGTCGCCCTTGAGGCAGACGCCGGGCGGTGCGTGGCCTTGGGGGCGGTGCTCACCGCGACCGACGATGGGCTCACCCTGGTGCGGCCTCGAGCTGGACGCTTCGAAGTCGAACGGCGATTTTCTGAGACGCGCGCGTGGGTCTCACGCGACGCCCACCTCACCATGGGACCCGATGGGTCAGTCCTTGTGATGCGCGGCAATACCCTCGTGCAACTGTCGATGAAGTAACCGGAGAAAACCATGACACCAACGTTTTACAAGCCAGAACAAGTCAAGCAACTTTACATTGAGCGAGCGGCTCTCGTCGCAGATGCGGCAAAGCGCTATCGCGAGCAAGCAAACGTAGCGCCTTCAGTGCAGGACAAATTCCGCATCGCAGCGTTCGGAATTGACTGCCAGGTAGGATTCATCAATCCGGAAGCGAGCCTGTATGTTCCCGGCGCCGTTCTTGACACCGAGCGCACCATCGCGTGGATCTACAAAAATCTTGGCAAGATCACTGGGCTCTTCTTCTCGCTCGACACCCATCGCATGTTTCAGATTTTTCACCCCGCCTGGTGGATCGACAGCGATGGCAATCACCCGCCACCCTTTACGCCGATCACTTACGACGACGTACGCGCGGGCACGTGGACCGCTGTGTCGCATCCGCATGAAGCGCTCGAGTACACGAAGAAGCTCGAGGCGAACGGGAAGTATGTGCTCACCATCTGGCCATATCACACGCTGCTTGGCGGTCTGAGCCACGCACTTGTTCCGGCGCTTATGGAGGCCGCGATGTTTCACGCGATCGCCCGTCAGCATCAGACGCACTTCGAGACAAAGGGGACGCATTCGCTCACTGAGAACTACAGCGTCATGTCACCTGAAGTGCGTGACCTCGGTGGCAAAACCGTCGGCACGTTCAACACGCCGTTCTTCAAGATGCTCATGGAGTACGACCGCGTGTACGTCTTCGGGCAAGCGAAGTCGCACTGCGTCCTTTCGACACTGCGCGATCTGCAACGCGAGGTTGAAGCGATCGACCCTTCGCTCCTGCAGAAAATATGGATCCTTGAGGACGCGATGAGCCCAGTGCCAGCGCCGCCGCTCGATCCACTACCCGCAGCCCTCAACTTCCCCGCCCTCGCCGACGAAGCCTTGCGTGAGTTCGCTCGCGCAGGCATGCGCGTCGTACGAACGACTGACAATTTATGAGTAAGGACATTGACCATGACAACGAAGAACGAAGTACTCGATTTACTCAATCTGGCCGTGCAGAACGGCGTCCTGTCGTCCGGCACCCAAAGCCTCATCTCGGGCAATCTCGGGCAAGTTGTCGTGGCCGGGGCGGCCGGCACAGACATGGAGAACATCGACGCCACGGACGTTACCCTCGTGACACTGCTCGTCGACGCGTCGTCAAGCATCCATGACGGCGGCCTGGCGTCTGCGGTTCGCGAAGGTCACAAGCAGCTCCTTGAGGCCTTCAACAAGAGTCGGGAGCGCAATGCCATTCTTGTTGCGACGTGGCTCTTCTCCGATGAGCTTCGCATTTTGCACAGCTACGTGCCCATCGAAGATGCGATCGCGCTCGACCTCTCCAACTACCAACCTCACGGATGCACGATCCTCCACGATGCGTGGTGCGACGCGCTCACGGCAAACGTGGCCTACGCAGAGAAACTTCGAGCGAATGGAACGCCCTGCCGCAGCGTTGCTGTTGTGATCACTGACGGTGACGATTGCGGCTCGAAGCGCACGGCGCAAAACTGCATGAACTTGAGCCGCGACCTTCTGAAGACGGAGCAATTTGTACTCGCCTTCGTCGGCGTTGGTAACGAACAGCACTTTCGCGGCATCGCAACCTCGATGGGGGTGCCCTCGGGGAACGTGCAAGTCGAAACTGAGGCCCGGTCTTCTAACGTGCGGCGCATCTTCCACATGGTGAGCCAGTCGGCGATCAGGGTCAGTCAGGGCAAAATCACCCCCGGGCAGACAACGGGTTTCTTCGCACTATGAATTGGTTCACACTCGCACAGACATGAGCCGAGCTCGCCTTACGGATGAAGACGCGCGCTTCATCGAGAAGTACCGTCCAGATGCGTACCCGCGACCGGCGGTCACCGTAGACATCGCGGTTTTCACGGTGATCGACGCACGGCTAGTCACCCTTCTCATCAAACGAAACGAAGCGCCGTTCCGTAATCAGTGGGCGCTGCCCGGAGGATTTGTGCGCGTGGGCACGAGCCGTAAGGACCAGGGCGAGAGCGTCGATGACGCCGCCGCTCGCGAGCTTCGTGAAGAAACCGGACTTCCACTCGATCCGACTTACCTCGAGCAAGTCGCAGCGTTCGGAAAGCCCATGCGCGATCCGCGCATGCGCGTGATCAGTGTCGCGTACTTCGCGCTCATCCGGCCGGCGCTCGGCTCGCTGATTCACGCCGGCACCGATGCTTCGCACGCGCAATGGGTGCACGTATCGGATCTGAAAAAACGTGCGCTCGCTTTCGATCATGAGAGCATCTTGAGTGCATGTCTCACCAGACTCCGCGAGCGTGTCGATAACTCGAACGCGGCATTTGCGCTCGTAGGCGAGACGTTCACGATTCCCGAGCTGCGAGCGGTACACGAGGTCGTTCACAGCCAAGCTCTCGACGCCGGCAACTTTCGGAGACGTTTCATGCGCTGGCGCGAGGACGGCATCATTGAGGAAGCACCAGGGAAGCGCATCACGGCGTCAAAGCCCGCAACGGTCTACCGATTTAGTCAATCACGTTGACATCATGGCGGTGGGCGCGTAGCTCCAAGCTCGACACCCGAATGTTCCACGCATCGCGCAATCTCGAAAATGAGCGCTTGCTGACGTTCGTTGAACGCGACTGGCTCCGTAATCGCGAATGAGACGATGACTTCAAGCTCGATCGCGGCCTCGTTGATCGCACGAACTCTCACGCTCGTTCCGTCGGCGATGACGTCGTCCCATCCAAAGATCGCCGCGCGCAGCGTCTTGAGTACATCGTCGATCTTCGCCGTATCGGCCTTGGGCGACAGGCGCACAACTTGCGTGCTGCGCAATCGATCGCGGAAACTTATCGTCTCTACCTTCATGTCGGCGAGCTTGCCGTTCGGGATCGTTACCAAGGTGCGATCGAGCGTTCGAATGCGCGTTGACCGCAGTCCGATACCCTCAACGGTACCCGTCGTTCCGTCGACGAGAATGGTGTCGCCAACACGAAACGGCTGATCGACCGAAAGCGAAAAGGACCCGAAAAGATTTTCGACGGTCTTCTGCGCGGCAAGCGCCACCGCGACGCCGCCGATCCCGAGACCCGTAAGCAACCCCGTAACGTTGTAGCCGAGCGACGAGAGAATCGAGACGATGCCGAAGAAGATCGCCATCGCACCGAATGCCCGGTTCGCGAACGGCAAGAAACCTCGCGCGCTCGGGCGATGCGCAGCCCAGCCGGAACTCGCAACGGCATCGAGCACGATACGAGCGACACGCCAGAGGCCGTGAAAGAGCACCAACCAAAGTACGGCAAGCAGCCAGCGCTCAATGAAGGCCTGTGCGGGCTCGTAAAGTCGCAACTGCCCGAACAGAAAGTACGAGGAGCCAAGTCCCGTCACGTAGCCCACCGTCGGCGCGAGTCCCTCAGCGCTTCTCTCGATATCTTGCCGGCCGGCAAGAACAATGGAGGCAATCCCGCGCGCGATCGGTCGGATGATGAGGCCAAGAAGCCAGGCAACTCCGATGATGATCGGCACGAGGAGCCATTGCCAGTACTCGAGCTTGTGCGGGCCCTTCTTCGTCAGGAGCGAGGGAAAGAACTGCCGAGTCCATTTTTCGTCAATTTCGTTGAACAACGGATCGACGTGACTGACGGTGTCGGACGCGAACAGCCAACGCGCTCTTGGACCCGACCAGACAAGGCGAATCACGATCTTGTGCCCTTGCTTGTCGGTGATCGTCCCCAATTCCTCTGGACCAATCTTCTTCTCCGGTGACAGCGATTCGGGTTCGACCCAAAGGCGCTTGTCGAGAACGAACAAGAGTCGCTTCGCGAGCTCAACGCCGCGGTCGCGCTCTGCACTGGTCCGCAGCTCGAGAAATGTAGCTGCCTCGGTGTAGTTTCCGTCCTCACACGCCTTGTAGAAGAGCTCGATCGCGGCACGAGGCGAGTCGGTGTGAGCCTCGACGGGCGGCGCGATGGTCACCGCAGGCGTGACAGGTTGCGCCATGGCGGATGCAATCGAAGGGGCAGGCAGCGCCCAAACACTCCGAACGACGAGGGCCATGGCGAGCGAGAGTGCCAACACCGCTTTTTTCAGGCCCGACGACACCCTCAAAGGTCTCCAAGATGCATCGCAATCGCGGGCGCGACACTCTCGACGTGCAGGAAGTTCCCAGCGAGCTGACGCGCCCGTGGATGTGTGTCCGTGGAGGCAATCGATGAGAAGAGCCGGCTTGCTTCGATGCGAGCGAGCGACTCGCCAGGGAAAACGCCGTGGGTCGTCACAGCGGCAACCGAGGTAGCCCCCGCGGCGAGATAGGCACGCGCAGCGCCGAGGAGCGAACTGCCCGTGCGAATCATGTCGTCGTAGATGATCACTTTCTTGCCCTCCACTGAGGCGCTTACCGCAGTGACACTCGTTGTCGCGCCATCGAGGCGTCGCTTGAAGACAAATGAAGCTGTGATGTTCAAGTCGTTTGCGAGCGACTCGACCCATTTTGCGCGACCCGCATCGGTGCATGCGAGAACGAAATCATCACCACCCATGTCACGAATGAGTCTGCTCACCACGCCCTTTGCGTAGGCGTGCACCGTAACGACACTGCCCTCGAAATAATACGGAAGACCTTCGGTGTGGGCGTCCACAAGCACGACGCGGTTCGGTCGATCAGCGGCGGGAATCGAGGAAAAAAGGCGCGCGCGCGTCTTGCCTCGCACGACCTCCCCAGCTTTGGTCGCACGCTCCATCGTTGCGTATCCAAAGTACGGAATCGCGATCGTGAGGCTGCGCGCTCCATACTTCACGATCGCCGACGCTACGTCGAAAATCTCGAGCGTGTCTTCGTCCGTAACGGTCCCGCCAACAAGCACAACGTCTTGGCCGCCGACGGGGGTCGCGATGCGAACATATTGCTCGCCGTCAGGAAATGTCTCGCGCTCAAGCACTCCCGGGATGCCACCCGTGAGGCTGCACAACTCGCTCGTCATCGCCTCGTATGCGCGTGTTGAGAAGAAGAGCTTCGACATGAGCCCTGTTTACGAGGGTCCTCGAAAAAGGCAATCGAGTTGCCGACGAAACGTTACAACTCCGGCGAGTTGCGCACGTCGACGAGCGGGCCCTGATCGAGCCATGCGAGTGCTGCTTGTTGACCCGCCTCGTACATCGCAAGCATCGCTTGTCGCTCGAAGTACAAATAGGAGCCGGCGTTGAAGGCCGCTGCGACTCGCGGACGAATCGCGCGAAATAGTTGCACTTTTCGGAGCTCTGGATCTTGAAAGCGCTCTGCCAGCGCGTTGCGATCGAGTAACAACTTGCGATCGATATTGTAGGCATTCTCAAGCAACGTATCGACCAAGCACTCGACGGCGTGCCCGAAGTTATTCATGGACCTCTGCCTGGGCTCGCGAACTGTAACAAGAACAGGGACGATTCGCTGAGCGCCAAGGGCGACGACAGGTGCCATGGGCGAGTTTACGAGGAGACCTCCGTCCCACAGTTCCAACTCGCCCACTTGGACAGGATTGAAGAGCAGCGGAATCGCCGCACTCGCGAGGATCATGTCGATAGAAATTTTAGGCTCATACCGATAGTGATGCGCAGCCGCACCCGGCGCCTTCACTGGCGGGTGATTAACGATGCGTATGACGTTGCCTGTTCGGCTATCGACCGTGTTGATCGCAAGGCGCGTGTCCGTCGGGGGCAAGAAGTCGCCACCGATGATCTTCCGGAGTCGGTCGCGCACGGGCGACGTATCGAAGAGATACGTTGTGTCGATGCCCTCGAGCAACGAGCTCACGGTGTCGAAACGCGCCGTGAGAAAAAACTCGATCGCCATCGCAAGCGCGCCGCTTTGTGCGTACCAGCGATGCTTGCGAAAGAGGCGTCCTATCGTCTTTACCTCGCGCACCCTTCGCGAGATACCTCGCATGGGTTCGTCTTTTGCGATTTCGTAAAGCGTGTTGACGAGTGACGAAAAGAACTTTTCATTCGCCTTAACGGGCGGGTTATCCGCAAGGCCGAGCCAGAAATCGAGCATCTCGTCTGGGGTAAGGCCAGCCGCGATGAGTGCACCGTTGAGTGCACCGGCGGACGTCCCGCTTATCACTTGCGGTGCCGAGCGCAGACCTCGCGGATGGAGGCGCAGAACCTTCCAAACGCCCACTTGAAAGGCACCCCTGGCGCCCCCACCGGAGAGGACCAAGCCCACTGGACGTTCCGAGTCAAAGGAAAGCACGCCATTGCCAATGTAGCGAACCCGCCGAATTGGGACACATTCTTACAAACGGAAAAAGGAGTCGAGCCGTTCGGCTCACCCCTTTCTCCACTCGTCGGGGCGAGAGGATTCGAACCTCCGACCCCCAGACCCCCAGTCTGGTGCGCTAACCAGGCTGCGCTACGCCCCGAGCCTCGTCACTGCAAACAAGCCGCAACGAGGGGGCGGACAATACTTGATTCATGGGCGTCTGCAAGCTGGCAGTTACTCGGCACCGAGGAGAAGCGCAGAATACGCGTCTGGCGAAAAGCCAACGAGGACGCGGTCCGGAGTAACGAGGACGGGTCGCTTCACAAGCTTACCATCTTCAGTAAGCCACTTGACCAATGTTGCATCGGTAGCACTATCGACGTTCGCCTTGCCGATGGCGCGATAGCTTTGCCCGGAAGTGTTCAGCCACTTCCGGACGGGCACTCGGCTTCGTGGAATCCAGACCGAGAGCTCCGTCTTCGTGGGAGGCTCTTCGACGATTGGCCTCCACGCGTAGTCAACATCATGCTCTTCCAGCCATCGCTTCGCCTTTCGGCACGTGTCGCATTTTTCGTAACCACAAATGATCACTTTAGCCACGATGACCCTCGGAGAGCTTCACGAGCATGCGCACCAATGCTTGAGCTTTGGGCACGAGCGAAGAAAGCTCGATGAGCTCGTCCTTCGTATGGAATCCAGATCCCCGCGGACCGAGGCCGTCGATGGAGGCAATGCCAAGCGCGCTCGTCGTGCTCGCGTCCGACCCGCCACCGATGAGTGCAGCTTCAGTAAACCCGAGACCGCTTTCCTTCGCACAGCGCGCATATGTCTCGAACAGAGTTACATTTTGAGGTGAGCGCTCGAGAGGTTTTCGCGCGACGCCACCACTCAAAACGATCGCAGAACCGGGAACTCTCGCCTCGGCTTCGCGGGCCGCTTGCGTGATGGCGTAAACCGTGGCCTCGGCGTCCGAAGTGGAGACGAACCGCAAGTCGAACATGGCTTCGGCGTGATCGGGAACGGTATTTTTCCCCTGCCCACCTGACACCTTGCCGACATTGATCGTTACCCCGCGATCATAGTCGGTTAGCGCTTGAATCCGCTCGATGAACGCCGCCATGGCCCAGATTGCGTTGACCCCATCTTGATGATTCGCGCCAGCGTGCGCAGCCTTGCCAGTCGCAACCGCGGTCATGCCACCTGTGCCCTTTCGCGAAGTAATGATCGCGTCGCCTTTGCGGCCAGCTTCGAACACGAGCGCAGCTTGGGCACCCGACACGCTCGCCGCGATCACCTGCTGTCCCTCAGGCGAACCCACTTCTTCATCCGCAACGACCACGATGCGAAGCGGCGCAATGGCATCCAGCCCGATCGTCTGCGCTAGCGCGCGAATCGCGAAGCCGACCACGACGAGACCACCCTTCATGTCGAGAACGCCCGGCCCCCTGCCGAGTTCGCCGTCGCGGCGATAGGCCTCAAAGGTGCCGGGAGGAAAAACAGTGTCGAGGTGACCCACAAGCGCGATAGCGCCCTTGTTCGACGCCGAGGCCTTGGAGCGGAAGACGAGGTGATCGGCGTACCGGTGGCTCTCGACGACGGCAGCCTCGAGTCCGGCACTGGCGTAAAGCTCGCGCAAGAGAGCGCCAACTTGCCGGCCTCCACCGGGGTTGTCGGTGTAGGAGTTGATGTTAACGAGCGCGGCGATCGCCGATTCGATCTCGTCTTGTCTACCGTCAAGCCACTTTACGGCTTCATCTGCGGCGCTCATGGGCTCGAGCGTATCACTACCGTGGCCTTGCAATGGCCAACGGTAAGACAGCGAACAGCAACCCGACGAAGATGATGGGCGCGCCGAGACGCGGAAATAGAACCATCCATCCGAGGCCGTCCATCGTTATCGTGAGCCCAAGAGGAACGAAGACATAGTTCAACGCGCGCACGCCTCGAAAGCGATACGCCAAGGCTTCCGGAAAGTGGTCCCAAAGGCTCAGTGTTCCGAGCGCGAGTGCGATGAGAACGAACGATACCAATACCGTCCCAATGCCAAGCCGAACTTTTGCGATGCGATTGAGCATGCTTGCCAGTGGCTCATCGACCCGACCGACGAGGAGTACCCGCTGGCTGCCCGACGACCAGTGCGTCAAGGTGGCGTTCGATTGAGCGCCGAAAATCGCAGCGGAGCCCGGTGCACGTGCCCGAAAGCTGATTCGCCGATCCCCCAAACGTGGAGCCGCCGGGTCGCCGGTGTAACATCGACCGTCAAGTACCTTACACGTTTTCCGTGACCGTGATCGCGCGAGTGCGCCCTCACTGATCGGCACGTCATCGGTTGTTCCAATGTCGCGTAGCAACGCATCGCTCAGGCGAAATGCGCCGAACGTAACTGCTCCTTGCTGCGCGACGTAAACGACCCTTGGACTGCCCCAGCGCGTCACGGTGGTGCGGTTCTTTCCACTGCCCGTGCTGAATGTCGTGAACGTCGCTTCGAGGCGCTGAAGGAAGGCGGCCTCTGCCTCGACGCCGTACTCCGGATCGGCGTATCGGCCCGCACGAAACTCGGAGCGCACGACGATCGGCATTCCTTCGTTATGTGGATCAATATGATCGGCCGGCACTTCGCGAACGAGATGTCGGACTTGGAACGTGATTGCGCCTCCAGCCCCCGCCGTGAAAGCGGCAACCGCGCCGCAAACCGCAAATAGGCCGCACATGAATACGAACGCGACGTCGCCGCTGTCCTTGGTAGCCACCGCTACCGTAGAAGCGCAGGCTTGCGGGCCTGTCTCGCTTTGACCGCAACGGCTACGGTCGCCGCGAGAGCTCCTGCGGCGCCGACGAGTATGGCAACGCCGAGAATGGGCCTAACCGCAATCCACGCAATCGCGATCGTGACGAGCGATAGCGCGCTCGCGAGCACGATCGAGAAAAGGAAAGCGCCGAAGCCAACGAAGGAACCAATCATCGGAATGAAGTCAGCGACGACCGCGATCGGCTTCAGCATTAACGTCAAGCCGATTGCCATTGCGAGCCAACCCACGAGCCGCAGAATCCACGTGAGACTCGCGTTTGCGTCCTTCGCAGCCCTAAACATGACGGCGGCCTCAACCGTGCCTTGCTCCACGAGCATGATCTCGTCGCCAGCCTGAGCCCGGTAGGCATCAAACGAGTTGCCAACCTGCCTCGCAATCAAACTGACCACTTGCGGCTTCACCACCTGAAACGAAACACGGTAGTCGCCTACCTCTGGCGATGCGGGCTCACTCGCCACGTAGAGCACCGAATCGCGCACCTTTGCGCGGGCTCGAACGTCGCCCGTCAACTTCGTCAGCTGCGCCTCTGTCGCGGGCAACGCATCGAACTTCGCGACCTTCTCGAGCACGACGGGTGGAACGCGAAACGCGCTCATCGTTGCGCCTTGGGCCACGCGATCGAGCGCCTTGTACGGCATGTTCGCGGGGTTTTTGTGGCCAGCTTGCTCCTTGAATTTGGAGGAGTCGTTCAAGCTGCCCACCCAGGCCTTGGTATAGGTAAACTTCGTTACCTTTTCCTCGCTACCACCAACCTTTTTCCGGGTTTCCGATTCTTCCTTCTGCACCCACTGATACATCTCAACAGACCGGGTGAGCCGAAGCGCTTGGACCTCAAGGCCGAAGTCTTCATCGATCAGTGACTCGGTCGTCGTCGCATTGCCTGACACATGAACGAGTTTGCCTTCGTTCGTTGCATCGACAGCTTGCACGGGAACGCTTTTGACAATCGCTGCGCCTTCGTCAAGCGTCTTGGCGGTCTGAACGGATCGCCCTTCGTTCCAGAACAGGAGCACGAATGAACAGAGGAACAGAACGAGGCCAAACACCACCCCTTTGATCGATTCGATAATTCGGCCAAAGTACCCTCGCTCGGTCACTTCGATAATCTGATCCGCCATGGTGCGCTCCGTTCGTGAGGCGCCTTGCGCCGCTGCCTAGATTGTCGCATGTGGAGCTGCGATTGAGTCAAAGCTTCAGCTACCATGGGCCGTCATGACCAAACGGTTCAAAGCTGCAGTCATCGGCGGAAGCGGGTATGGCGGCGCCGAGCTCATTCGCCGGCTTTTGCAACATCCCGACGTCGAACTCGCGCGCGTCGCAAGCGTTGATTACATCGGTGAGCCGCTTTCGGCGGTCCATCCGAACCTCGAAGGCCAGAGTGATCTCACGTTCGAGGGTCTCGCCCCGGAAGAAGCCGCAAAGGGCATGGACGTCGTGATCCTTGGCTTGCCGCACAAAGTGAGCGCGCAGAAGGCGCCTGCGATCTTCGCAACCGGCGCGCGCATCGTCGATCTCTCGGGCGACTTTCGGCTTCACGATGCAGCGACATACAAGCGCTACTATGGAGCCGATCATCCCTGCCCCGAAAAGCTAGATGGCACCTTCATCTACGGCCTACCCGAACTGAATCGCGAGGCGATTCGCCGAGCGCGGTACGTGGCATCTCCCGGATGCTTCGCGACAACGATCGAACTCGCGCTTCTCCCGCTCGCGAAGAAGGGCTGGCTCAAGGGCGCTGTCGAAATCGTCGGCATCACAGGATCGTCGGGCAGTGGCATCGCACCGCAAGCCGGAACGCACCATCCTGTGCGCACGAACAATTTGAAAACGTACAAGCCACTTGACCATCAGCACATTCCCGAAATTCGCGAAGTGCTCGAGTTCGCTGGAGGGAAGGACCTCACCTTGCGCTTCTGCCCGGTAAGCGCGCCACTATCGCGCGGCATCTTCGCAACGTCGTTCGCACACGTCGACGCGAGCATTAGCGACGACTCGATTCGCGCTGCATACGCAGAGACGTTTGAAACAGAGCCGTTCGTTCGAATCCCGAAAAAGCGGCTCCCTGAGGTTGTGGCGGTCAAGGGCACGAACTACGTCGAGGTCGGCATCACCATCGGAGACACGAGCGATGGCAAGCGACTCGTCGCATGCTTCTCGGCTCTCGATAACCTGATTAAGGGCGGCGCAGGCCAGGCAATTCAGTCAATGAACTTGATGTTAGGCCTCGATGAACGGACCACGCTTGAGGACCCCGGTGGTTGGCCATGAGCTACGTCGTCATCAAACTTGGCGGCGAAGTTGTTCAAAGCGCTGCACTCAGCGTTGTCGCAGCAGATGTCGCGGCGATGCGCGCATCTGGTGAATCAGTCGTTCTCGTTCACGGCGGCGGTCCACAAGTCACGCAGCTTCAAAAGCGCCTTGGCATGGATCCGAACATCATCGCGGGTCGCAGGGTCACCGACGATGCGACGCTCGACGTCCTCAAGATGGCCGTAGGCGGGCGCGTGAATATTGACCTGTGTCGCGCACTGACGGCCGCAGGCGCGAGGCCCGTCGGACTCAACGGCGCAAGCAGCCAAACCATTGCCGCGACCAAGCGGCCGGCTAAGCCACTCTCCGGCGCTGGACCAGACCCCATCGATCTCGGTCACGTTGGCGACGTCACCGGTCTCAACATGGATCTTCTCTCAATTCTGACCAAGAGCGGTTACATTCCCGTTCTTGCGTGCATCGGCGCCGATGCCGAAGGCAACGTCTACAACATCAACGCCGACGCAGTAGCAAACCGAGTCAGCGTCCTTCTCGGCGCAAAGAGCCTCGTTCTCATCAGCGATGTTCGCGGCGTTCTTCGAGACGTGACCGACTCAAGTTCGCGTATTGCGTCGCTCACCCAAGGCGAGGCCAAGAGAGCGATCGCCGATGGAGTCATCACGAAAGGAATGATTCCAAAAATTGACGAATCGTTCGCGGCACTCGCCGAGGGTGTAAAGCAAATCCACATCGTCGGCCATTTGCAGCCCGGCGACCTCGCACGTGAGGTCGCCTCACCCGGAAGTGTGGGCACCGTGCTGCGATAGCGATGCTGGCGGTTACTGCGTGCCTGCGGAAACGCTTCCTTGCACTTGCACGGACACGTTGACGCTCACTTCGAGCTTGGCTGCTGCATCAATCGCACCCTTGAGAGGCGTCAAACACGCAACGAGCGCCACGCCACGTGCTTTGGCCTGCATATCGCCACCGAGCTGACCGGCAACAGACTCACCTGCGGTGATACCACCCTCGATGACCGCTTTGACGTTCTTCACGGCGCCGAGGACGCGATCCTTGAGGCCAACCGCAAGCTTCACGATCACCGGAATGTGCTTCTCGATGGTCGCTTGAAGCTTCTTAGCGGCCTCGGTATCTGTCGCACCTATGATGTGATACGTGACTTTTGGATCTGTGCATTCTGCATGGAGTTCGGCACTGGCGTCGCAGCTCGCTTTGCACTCCGCCTTCATTTCCGGCGGCGTGACTTTTCCGCTGCAGCGTGGAGCTTCGAAAGCGACGGTGCATGCGCCGCTGCACGTGCCCTCGCACTTTGCCGAGCCCTTCATGTCGCACTTGCCGCCGCACTTACCTTTGCACTGAGCCTTGTCGACCTGTGCGCCGCAAGTGCCTTCGCACTTGCCTTTGCATGCGCCCGAGGAATCTTTGCCATCGCACTTGCCTTGGCAAGTACCGGCGCATTTCCCTTTGATGTCGACCTCGCAGCTACCCGAGCACGTGCCGTCGCATGCCGCCGCGACATCGGCATTGCAGCTGCCCTTGCACTCGCCGCCACACTTGCCAGAGACTTCGCCGCCCTCGCACTTCACTTGGACTTCGCCAGGCTTGACGCTTGCATCGCAACGGCCACCGCAGTCGGCCATTGCTTTGATCGATGCATGGCATTCGGGCATCTTGAAGTTGACGGCGATGGTCGCCTTCGCGCCCAGCTTTCCCTTTGTATCCGCGATCGCTTTGGCTGCAGCCTTGCAGGCGTCCTCAGCTGACGCGAACTCCGCGCCTGCGCCAAGATCGCCTGCGATGCCCGCACATGCGGCCTTGACGTCCTTCTCGATGTCATCCGCAAACGTCTTGAGCTCGCCGGCTGCAAGGAGACCTCCCTTGATCTTCCCAGCGGCCTCCGCATCGATCTTGAACTGTGCCGCCCAGTCGAACGAAGCGATGTTGTCCAGACCCTCTGGACACTTCGGCGCCCCGGTTACATCTCCGAGCATGCCACCTAATGCACCACAATTGATCATGACGGGTGCCGCAAGGCCGCAGACGAGCAACGGCAAAGACAACCAATGCCTACGATTCATTGAAACCCTCCCAAACGAAGAAAACGTGACGTGTCGCGCAACGCACTGCGCGCGGTCGGCATGATGCCTGACTTTGTCGAGTTTGTGTGCGCTCAGTTTGAGCGCTCGTTTCGCGATCGAGGAGGCTATCGCATTCGACCGCGCGATTCGGTATGCCGGACACCATGACCTGCGCTCGCGATCTCCACACTGCACCGAACCACGTGCTGCGCGAGCATATTCTCCGAGGATTTCCGGTCGACCCGCGAGCGCTCGAAGGCTGGGCTTACAGAGGAACTAGCCTCGGCCTTCCTGATCTCATCGTCCGCCTCACCTGGCGCACATTTCAGAAAACGTTCCACCGTGACGTGCTCACGGATCGACTGCTCGGTTGGAACGTGCGTCTTGAGCAAGACGGGATCAATGCGCCGAGTCGGCCGAAGACGCGCGGAGGACGTCCGATCACCGAGTGGAATTATGAGGTCGTCGCGCACGAGGGTGTACCGATGCCTCGAGGGTTCGACCGAGGCCTCGTCGTTGACTACTCGCGCGCACCCAATCCTCCGGGCGTGGTTCAGCTCGTGAAGGATCCCCTGGTCGCTCTGAACAAGGGCGACGCTGACCACCTGCTCGGCGTCAGCTACCTTGTCGCCTTTGGAGTCTGCATCGAAACGCCCACCTACTTCACGCTCGAGCGCGAGCACCGCATCAATTACGTTCCGGACACTATCGTCGCACCGCGCGTCGATCCGCTGCGACTCACTTCGGTCGAGCGCAGGTGGACGGAAGCACTCTTCGACGGAATCCTGGGTACCGATGGATCGAGCGGACTCCCTCCTTTCTCGGCAGTCGATAAGGCCGCGTTCTGGCGCACCTTCGAGCAAGCGCCGGGGCCGCTGGTGCGCGCTGGATTGCGACCGATGGTCCATCTCTTGACGTTCCTTCCGATCGCCCTGGGCTTCAAGCGCCCCTTCTTTCGGCTCACGCAAGACGAGCGCGCGCAATTTCTTTCAGCCGCGATCGTCGACCGTCGATACGCAGTGCGGCAGGCCATGGCGACACTCAAGACGCTCGCGTGCTTTGCCTACTTCGAGGATCCATCCGTGCGAAGTCGCTTCGAGTCGACGCCGGTTTCAGTAGGCCTTGTGTGAGCGCACCGCTGGTCGCGGTCGACGGGCGACGTGTAACGCGCAAGTACAGCGAACGCGCCGACGTCGTGATCGTGGGTAGCGGACCTGCCGGCGCTGTCGTCGGACGCGCGCTTACGAGCAAGGGTCTACGCGTCGTGATTGTGGAAGAAGGCCACGAGGCACGTCCTTCAGATTTCGTCGCAAGTGGCATGCGCGCAATGGCGTCGCTCTACCGCGACATGGGGACATCGATTGCGTTTGGCACAGCATCGATGCCCTACCTGCAGGGTCGCGCGGTAGGAGGCACATCGGTCGTGAACGGCGCGATCTGCTGGCGTTTCCCACGCGAAGTTTTCGCGGAGTGGACGAAAGCCGACGCGGCCCTTGCGGACGCGATTTCATATGAATCGATCGCCGAGGCGGAAGAGCGCATTGAACGCAGACTCAACGTGCATCCGACCGAAGAGCGCGTTTCGCGCGCCAAAAACCTGTTGCTCGGACGCGGTGCGGAAGCGCTTGGCGTGGCGCATCGTCCCATACGACGTAACGTCGACGGTTGCGTGGGTGAAGGCCGCTGCCTTCAGGGATGTCCGCACGGTCACAAGTTGTCGATGGATCGCACGTTCCTTCCGGACGCGGTCGCGGAAGGACTCCGCGTGCTCTCAGGTATGCGCGTTGATCAGATCCTGTATGCGCGCGGTCGAGCCAACGGTGTGTCGGGCGTGTCTTCCGGCGGAGCGCGATTCGAGATCCACGCGCGGCATGCCGTCGTGCTTGCCGCAAGCGCGATTCAGACACCGGTGCTGTTGCTGCAGAGCGGATTGAAACACGGACCCGTGGGCGACGGTCTTGCCGCGCACCCAGGTGTTGCAATCACAGGACGCTTTGCCGAACCCGTCCGCAATTGGCGTGGCGCGACGCAAGGACACGAAGTCACCGGGCACCGTCATGAAGGCATCAAGCTCGAAGCACTCGGTTTCGATCTCTCAATCCTCGCCAGTCGCATACCTGGCGTCGGTGCCGAATTCGCGCGTCGCCTCTCGGAACTTGACCACTATGCGGCATGGGGCGCTGCGATGCGTGCGAGCGCGCGCGGCACGGTGCGAAAGGGCATCTGGGGCGGACGCCCGATCGTGCGCTACTCGTTGACACCCGACGACGTGAGGCGTGCGCGACGCGCGGTGCGAGTTCTCGGCGACACGATGCTCGCTGCAGGCGCGCTGGAGGTCTACCCCGGCGTGTCGGGTTTCGACACCGTCGTTCGCGACCGCGCACAGATGGCGCACCTCGAAGCGGAGGGTCCGCTCGTCGCCAGCGACTACGCGATGTCGATGACACATCTATTCGGTACTGCACGAATGGGTTCCGACCCGGCACGCAGCGTGGTGCGCCCCGACTTTCGCCATCATCGGATGGATCGACTCTACGTCGCCGACTCGAGCGTTTTCCCCACGAATTTGGGCGTGAATCCACAAATCGCGATCATGGCGCTTGCGGATCTTTGCGCAGAACGTGTCGGCATTGGCTAACCCGCGTCAGGAAATTGCGAGCGCGGCCTCAATCGCCGCCGCAAGGTCCGGACTGTCCGGGGCTACCGTTGACGCGAAGCCGCCAAGCAACATTCCGTCACGCCCGACAAGGAACTTGTGAAAGTTCCATTTGACCTCTGCATTCACGCCGTGCTCGGGCCGCTGAAGGAAGGTGTAGAGCGGATCTGCCGCTGCACCTTTGACTGAAACCTTGCTGAACATCTCGAACGTGACGTCGTAATTCGTCGAACAGAACGCCTTGATCTCGGCCTCGGTCCCGGGCTCCTGTGCGCCAAAGTCGTTCGCAGGAAAACCGAGAACGTGTAGCCCTCGATCCTTGAAGCGTCGATGCAGAGCTTCGAGCCCTGCATACTGGGGCGTTAGCCCGCAGCGTGAAGCCACGTTAACAATAAGTACGACGGCCCCCCTGTAGTCCGCAAGTGACTTGGTCTTACCGTCAATAGTCTTGACCGTATAGTCAAACAGGTTACCCATCGCTCCCCACTTTCTTCACTACATACCCATCGGATGCCAAACTGTCTTGTACTCGAGAAACGGCTCGACGTATCCGAGCCCACGCGCACCATCAGCCCTGTCCAGCGCGCGGTCGCTCTCTGCGTAACGGCGAACACGTTTCACACTTTCGGTAGCGTCAGCCTCGGCCGCGATGCCCAGGTCGCCGAGGTCGCCCCACAAGCTAAGACCGGATACTTCCCGGTGCTTGGCCATGGTCGGCAACAGTTCCGTTAGTTGACCATAAAGCGCGTTAACCACGCCGCCAGGAAGGTCACTCGTCGCGAGACACTCGGTCCAAATTGACGCCGTTCGCGGATCTACGCTTGTGACGACCACGACAACCGAATTGCCGCCGGAAACCACCGGAACCACCGACGACACCAGACCCAAAAGTGACGGCGTCCTTGGAGCGACAACCCCGACGACTCCCAGGGACTCCGGAAGCGTGAATCCAAAATGCGGACCCGCCACTGGATTGTGGGATGCGAGGAGCGCGGACAGCTTGTCGCAAATGCCGGCGTAGTAAACGCAAATGTCGATCGCAACTTGTACCTCGCGCGATGCGTCCGCTTGCGATTGGCCTTCTCGGACGAGGGACATCGCGAGCTCGGTGCGACGAGACTCCATCATCTCGGCGAGGCGATAGAGAATTTGGCCTCGATTGTACGGCGTCCGGCTCGACCACGATACCTGCGCGTTCTTGGCGACGAGAACTGCATCGCGCACGTCCTTGCGTGACCCGCGCGGAATGTTCACCACTTCGGGATCGGTGGACTTGACGCCCTTGACGCGAAAAGAGCGACCCGATTCGCTGCGAATGAAGGCGCCGCCAACATACATTTTGTAAGCTTTGTTGACAGTCACACGCTCGTGCGGACTCTTGTTCGCGCCATGCCGCACTTCGTCGCTCGTACGGTCGACCTCCGCGGCAACTTTGACGCGAACAAGCATCGGCTCGACGTTTGCGATTTTGGCAACCTTCTTTACGACTTTTGAGCGCGCCATCAGACGACCTCCAAGTAAGCCGAAAGGCCTTGTCGTCCACCCTCGCGACCGAACCCACTCTCTTTGTAGCCACCGAACGGCGATGTGGGGTCGAACTTATTGTAGGTGTTCGCCCAAACGACGCCCGCCTTGAGTTTGCTCGCCATGTGGAAAATCTTGGAGCCCTTGTCGGTCCACACGCCCGCCGAAAGTCCATAGGCGGTGTTATTGGCCTTCTCGATCGCCTCATCCGGCGTTCGAAACGTGAGCGTCGACAGAACGGGCCCAAATATCTCTTCGCGTGCGATGCGAGAAGAGAGCGATACGTTGGTGAACACCGTAGGGGGGAACCAAAATCCCTTCTTTGGCAGCGTGCACGAAACCGAAAAACGTTCCGCTCCCTCTTTCTCACCTGCAGCGACGAGCTCTCGTATCTTGTCGAGTTGCATTTGAGAATTGATCGCACCAACGTCGGTGTTCTTGTCAAGCGGATCACCAACGCGAAGAGTCGCCATGCGATCACGCAATTTGCGCATCAGAACGGGCGCAATGCTCTCTTCGACGAGCAACCGCGATCCCGCACAGCAGACGTGCCCCTGATTGAAGAAGATGCCGCCGATAATCCCTTCGACGGCCTGGTCGAGCGGCGCGTCGGCAAACACAATGTTCGCTGCCTTTCCACCGAGCTCGAGTGTGAGGCGCTTGCCCGTTCCGGCGATCGCGCGCTGAATGCGCTTACCTATGCCCGTGCTCCCCGTGAAGGCGACCTTATTAACGTCAGGATGGTTGACGAGTGCCTCGCCCGTCTTTCCGGCGCCCGTTACGATGTTCACGACGCCCGGCGGCAAGTCGCATTCCTCAATCAACTCGGCGAGCAGCAGCGCCGTCAGAGGCGTTGTTTCGGCAGGCTTGAGCACCACCGTGTTGCCACAGGCAAGCGCCGGCGCGATTTTCCACGCGGCCATGAGCAAAGGAAAATTCCACGGGATGATCTGCGCCGCGACACCGAGCGGTCTTACCGACCGGCCGTGAAACGCGAGCTCGAGTTTATCGGCCCACCCCGCGTGGTAGAAGAAGTGCGCAATCGCAAGCGGGATATCAACGTCGCGTGCTTCCTTAATCGGCTTTCCGCCATCGAGCGATTCGACGACGGCAAACAACCGCGCCTTCTCTTGGAGCGCGCGTGCGATTCGAAACAAGTACTTCGACCGATCACTCGGCGTGAGCCGAGACCAGTAGCGGTTGTAGGCATGGCGTGCGGCGAGCACCGCCGCATCAACGTCGTTGTCATCGGCTTCCGCCACTTCAGCGAGGACGGCCTCGGTGCTCGGGCTAATCGTCGTGAAGTACGATTTGCTCCGCGGTTTCTGCCACCTACCACCGATAAACAGATCGTAGCGTTTGTTGAGCTTGAAAAAGTCTGTCGCCTCAGGAGCCGGCGCGTAGTCCCACTGATTGCCAAATACGATCGCAGGCTTTTCGCGATCGCGCTTCTTTTCAATCTTGCTGCTTAGTTTTCCCATGGGCAACCGTCAGTCCTTTGAGAAGTCGTCCGAAGCTTGGTATGCGCCCGTGCGCTCTTTTTCCAACTGCATGAGCACGTCGTTGAGGAGCGCACTCGCGCCGAAACGAAAGAGGCTTGGGTCGAGCCAATCGTCACCAAGCGTCTCCTTGACGATGACCAAATAGTGAAGCGCTTGCTTCGACGTGCGCACGCCGCCTGCGGGCTTCATCCCGATTTTGCGACCCGTTGCGTAATAGTAATCGCGAATCGCTTCGAGCATGAGAAGCGTAACCGGCGGTGTCGCAGCGGGCTGAATCTTGCCAGTCGAAGTCTTGATAAAATCAGCACCCGCTAGCATTGCCAGA
>JAHFDY010000058.1:0-1609 GCA_023248735.1 Myxococcales bacterium | reverse complement strand
CCGGTTTCGAGAATCACCTTCAGATGCGCTCGGCCGCACGCCTCTTTCGTCGCAGCGATTTCATCGAAAACCCTCGCCGTTTCTCCTGCGAGCATGGCGCCGCGATCGATGACCATATCGATTTCGTCCGCCCCAAAGTCGACCGCACGACGCGTATCATCGAGTTTGACGGCGAGCGGAGATTGCCCACTAGGAAATGCCGTTGCGACACTCGCAACCGCTACGCTTGAACCTGCTAGAGCCGATTTCGCGACCGAAACGAAATTGGGATACACGCAGATTGCAGCGCACGGCCCTATCGTCCCGTCGGAATCGAGTGGACGGAGCGCCTTACTGCATAGTGCACGCACTTTTCCGGGGGTGTCTTTCCCCTCAAGTGTCGTCAGGTCCATCATGCGAATCGCGAGCCTGAGACCGGCGATCTTCGCCGCCTTTTTTAGCGATCGTTTCGAGAGTGCGGCCGCTCGCTCTTCGAGAGCGACTGCATCTACGGTGGGCGATTGCGGAAGAATGAGTGGTGCCCGATCCGCACCTCGAGAGGACATGGGCTCGGACGATATCACACGGTCGCCGAGTTAAACGGAACAGCGTGTGCCGAGAAATGCAAAGGCCCGCGCGAACGGGCCCCACCTATTCCGAGCGCTTTGCCTCCCTAAACGCCGGCAGAGAAAAGAATGCGTGCGAAGGAAAACGCCAGCGAAGAAAGCCCGCGAACCACTGGTGGTCAACGTCCGGCCGATCCACGCGCTACCCGACAAGAAAAAACGTTAGCGCGGGCCGCCGTAGCCGCCGCCACCACCACCGTAACCGCCGCCGCCACCATACCCACCACCACCGCCGTAGCCGCCGCCACCACCGTAACCGCCGCCGCCGCCCGGTCCACCGTGCGGCGCTGCGCCCGCCACCGGCATTGGCTCACGATCGCGTTTTGCGCGCTTGCTGCGCCGCTTGGCCGCTTCGTTTTGCTTCTTCCGGCGCTTGACGCTCGGCTTCATGTAGTGACGGCGCATCTTCAGTTCGCGAAGAACGCCTTCGGAAGCTAGCTTGCGCTTCAGCATCTTGATGGCGCGCTCGATGCCGCGATCGCTCACGAGCACTTCGAGGGGTTTACACTGCACTGCTTCAGACGCGGTTGGAGCGGGAGGAGGAGAGTCCGTCATTGTTCTTATCAGCCTTCTTTTCCGAGGGCGCGAGCTGTAGCAGGGCCTTTGGCAAATAGCTACGGCAGAAGTGGAACTGCGGTTACAAAGGCGTTGTCATGTGCTCGAGCCGGAATCGGAAGCGCCAGTCTCTTCACGCTTCTTTCCACTCTTTGGCTGGCCACTCTTGGACTGGCCGCGCTTTTTCGCCTTTGCCACTTTCACGGTCGGCACAAGACCTTTCGCGAAATAGGTAGTCGCCCGCTTTTGTCCCGTCTTCGATATCTTCTTTGAAGAGAGCGCCTCTGCAAGCGGACGTGGCAGTTCTCGTGGATCGACACTGAGAGCTGACCGAATTTGCTCCGCCCGTAACCCTTCGGGATGCCGGTCAAGTAAACTTGCGATGCTCGATACCATCGCGCCAATGTCTTCCGCATTTCTGCGCGAAAGGCGTCCCGTCTTTGTACGCT
>JAHFDY010000057.1 GCA_023248735.1 Myxococcales bacterium | reverse complement strand
GATTAACAACCACGCGTTCACCGGCGCCATCCCCGCATTGCCGTGGAGTGGCACGCGCGACACTGGTTTCGGCATCGCAAACAGCGAGCACGCGTTGCTGACCTTTGCGCGACCCAAAGCAGTCGTGGTCGACGAATCCAAGTCGCCGGAGTTTTTCTGGATGCCTTACGATAACGCGCTGCTTGAACTCGGTCACATTCTGGCCGATGCACAAATTGGCAAGCTCCTCCGTGCGTGGAAGATCCCGCTCGGCTTTCGAAAGCGAACCGCGCGCATCCGCGAGTTCTTTCGCGGGTAGGCTTCGTGTCCGGACGCTTTCGCGTTCACGCTTGGCTCGACAAGTACAATCAGCAGCCTTTTGTGGGCGAAGGCAATGGCGCGCACTGTGCATCCCTATGCGACACTGCTTTTGCGCCCAAGGAGAGCGCCCCGCATGAAAGTACGCCCATTCGTCAATCACCTTGCCCAAGGTACGGCCATCCTCGTGGCTCCCGCGGCGCTGGCCATGCACTTGTTGCCGGGTTGTGGCAGCGATCCGGTGGCCGGTGACGCGGCTGTAACGAACGACGCAGCAGGCGATGTGATCACGACCACCGACGGCCCGACATCGGACGGGGGAGTAGCAGCGACGGGCCCATTCGTGCTCTTCGGGCCCAACACGGCGAAGACGACCCACCTGATTGATCTCAAAGGGAACGAAGTTCACAAATGGACTCACGATGTGCAGCCCGGTCAAGCTGTCAGGTTACTTGACGATGGTCGCCTCTTCCGCTGCGAGCGCGTCGATCCCAATTTGTTTGAGCAAGGTGGTACCGGCGGCGGGGTCGCGATCTACGATTGGGACGGCAACAAGCAGTGGAGCTACGCCTATGCGACGGCGAGCCACTGGCAGCACCACGACGCCGAGTACATGCCGAATGGACACGTTCTGATCATCGCGTGGGAAACGAAGACACGCGCCGAAGCGATCGCCGGGGGTCGAAGTGCCGACCTGACGAATCAAACAGGAATCTGGGTAGACCACATCATCGAGGTCGATCCGAAGACCGACGCGATAGTTTGGGAGTGGCACGAGTGGGACCATCTGGTTGACTCTGGATCGAAGCCATCGGCGCAACCCATGCGCATCGATCCGAACGCAGAAGCGAAAGCTGGCACGATCGACTGGTCGCACTTCAACTCGATTCGCTACAACGCGGCCCTCGACCAAATCGTCGTGAGCGCACACAACTTGAACGAGTTCTTCGTCATCGACCACAGTACGACGACCGCTGAAGCCAAGGGCCACTCGGGAGGCAAGCGCGGCCAAGGCGGCGACTTGCTCTATCGTTGGGGCAACGCTGCGAACTATGGCGGTACCAACGCGGGAAGCACCGGGCTCTCTGGTCAACACGACGTCGAGTGGATTCCGGATGGCCTCCAGGGGGCTGGCCATTTCCTCATTTTCGACAACGGATTTTCGCGCAGCTACTCACGCGTCATCGAGATTGTGCAGCCGGTTCAAGCTGACGGAAGCTACGCGTTCGTCAACAACGTTTACGGTCCAGATTCTGTACTTTGGGAGTACAAAGCCAACCCGCAAACGAGTTTCTATGCGTCGCATATTTCGGGTTCACAACGTCTCGTGAGCGGCAACACGCAAATTACTGACGGTCCGAGCGGGCATCTCTTCGAGGTTACCCCCGCGGGCGCCACGGTCTGGGAGTATCAACTCAAGTCAAAGAGCGGCGGTGGCGCAGAGACATTCCGCAGCGAACGCTACGAGAGCGATTTTTCGGGACTCAAGGGCAAGTCGCTCGTCGCCGGCGGACCGGTGGAGTTCGAAGGCGCTGGCGGCGCCGGTAAGGATGGCGGCACCAAACTCGACGCGGGCGGCAAAGACGGCGGTCCCAAAGGTGACGGCGCGCCGAAGTAACGTTCCTTGCGCCAGCATCCGCAGGTTACCTTGCGCTCATGGATTTCGAGCTCAACGAAACGCAGCAGCTGATTCGAACGACGGCGCGCGACTACGCCACCAAGCGTCTCGCGCCTGCGGCTCACGATCTCGACGAGCAAGAGCGCTTCCCGCTCGAGTTCATCAAAGAGCTCGCCGGTCTAGGTCTCATGGCCGTAAACTTACCTGCCGAGCTTGGAGGCGCAGAAGCGGGCGTCGTTGCGTATTCGCTCGCGATGCAAGAGGTGGCGTCGGCGTGCGCTTCCACCGCCGTGACCATGGCGGTTACGAACATGGTCGGCGAAGTCATCGCGCAATTTGGTAGCGATGCGCAGAAGCAACGCTACTGCCCAGGCCTTGCGAGCGGCGATCTCGTCGCTGGTGCATTTGCCCTCAGCGAAACTGATGCAGGCAGCGACCCCTCCGGCATGGCGACGACCGCCACGCGTCTGGGCGACTACTGGGTCCTCAACGGATCGAAGCAGTGGATCACTAGTGGTGCTCACGCTGGCGTCATGGTTGTGTGGGCGCGGACCGCGAGCCGCGAGACGCATCCCGGTACGCGCGGAATCTCGTCCTTCCTCGTTGAAGGCGGCACGCCGGGTCTGCGCATCGGTCGCGCTGAAGATAAGATGGGCCTTCGCGCTTCCAATACAGCGAGCCTCGCCTTTGAGGACTGCCGCATACCGTCAAGCCACTTACTCGGCGTTGAGCACAGCGGGTTCCGCATCGCGATGATGGCGCTTGATGGTGGTCGCATCGGCATCGCGTCTCAAGCGCTCGGTATCGCGCGCGCAGCGCTGCACGAGAGCGTTCTCTACGCGAAGGATCGGCGTGCGTTCGGCAAGCCTATCGGCGACTTTCAGGCTATTCAGTGGAAGCTTGCGGACATGCAAACCGATCTTGACGCTGCGTACTTGTTGACGATGCGCGCTGCGTGGCTGAAGGAAAATGGCCGGCCGTTCTCGCGCGAGGCGTCGATAGCGAAGCTGTTCGCGACCGAAGCGGCGAATCGCATTTGCAACGAAGCCGTTCAGATTCACGGCGGCTATGGCTACATTCGCGAATTCGCCGCGGAGCGCCACTTGCGCGACGTGCGCGTGACGACGATCTATGAGGGGACGAGCGAGGTGCAGCGACTTGTGATCGCCCGTGCGCTCCTTACGATGTAGGCGCCCGCTTGTTGTCGATCAGTCCTTCGGCGAAAGTCCTTCTTCGAAAAACCGGCGCCCTTCCATCATCGCAAGATCGTCAAATTTCTTGACCTGGTCAGGCTGAAGCACTTTTCGAATCTCGGCGTCGATGTCTTTCTTATGCCTGTGCATCGGCTCGCCACACTTGTCGAAGGTCTCGCGCATAAGTTCCCTTCGCTTCGGTGCATCTTTTTCGAGGATGCGCGCGATCTCGGATTGCTGCTTGTCGGTGAGGTCGAGCTTGCGCGCAAGCACACGGACTCTTCGCTTTCGATGAAACGACTGCGGATCGCGCATCATCTGTGCGTGCTCACGCTTCACGAAGGTGAATGTGGCGGCACCGCCGGCGAGTACGCCCAGCACGAAAAGGGTGCTCATCACCAAATAGCTCTTCCATCGCGTCGTCATTACCAATCGACCTCCGGTGATGCGTACGATGATGCAACCAAGTCGTCGGCTTCAGAGTCACTTTGAATCGCAACAAATAGAGTTCCAATCGCCGCCAACGCAGCGATTCCGACGAAACGTAACCGGGAAGTCACCTGCCAGAACCCGCTTGTGCTCACGGCACCGCCAAAAAGCTCACCAGACAACGCGCCAGTCAACTCACCAGTCAACTCACCAGACGGCCGCGTGACGGCACGCATCACGCGATCGCCAAAGCCAGCGCTGGGGCGCACCCCTGCCGACGCACGCCGCAACTTCTCGAGGCGCTCGTTTGTCCGATCGTTCATGATGCGCTTCTCCTTGCGCGAAGTGTCGCCCGAGCGCGCACCAACCGTTGCTCTACCGCGCCTTCGGTCAAATCAAGAATTTCGCCGATTTCCCGCGATGAAAGGCCCTCTACAGCCTGAAGCGTTAAGGCCGCACGCTGTTCTGGCGGTAGATCGTTGAGCCATTGCCCAAGTTCGTCGAGAGCGAGCTTGGCTTCCACACTGCTCGCGGTGACGATGGCGTTCTCATGAATGTCGATGGCTCGCGGTCTGCGTGCGCGGCTTCGCATGGCATCGATGCAACCATTGGTGACCACGCGATAGAGCCAAGTTGCGATCGACGAGCGGCCGTCGAAACGATCGCTTGTCAATGCTTCATAGGCTCTCACGTAGGCCTCCTGCACGATGTCTTCTCCTTCAGTTTGATCGCCCATCATTCGGGAACTCAGCCGTACCAGTCGCTCGCTCGTTGCGTCGACGATCAGCCGAAAAGCTGAAGAATCGCCGCGTCTTACTCTGGCAACGGCGTCGTCGAGATCGGTCGGCGATTGGGTCAATGGTGTTCTCCGCCACGGTCACTCCTGTTTGACGCGCAGCATGGGTGCGATCCTACGACACGTACGAAGCGAAAATTATTTCGTTCGCTTTCGTAGGGTCATGGGGTCGGCTTTCGTCGGATTTGGCAAAGGAGCTGAAAAGCTATGTTGAAGACCTCCCCGTTCGCCCTGTCTCTCTTTTTCATGATTGGTGCCGTCGGGTGTGCCTCGTCGTCCGCCGGACCGCGCGCCGAGAACGCTGCCGCGTCTGCCGAAGAAGACGCGCTCGAGGTATCGGGTGCGCCGCGCGCAAGGTTCGCGAAGCACTTCGATCGATTCGACAAGAATGGCGATGGCGTCCTCGACGCGACCGAGATCGCCGCAATGCCCAAGCGTGCGAGAGACCACATCGCCGATGCGGACACCGATAAGGATGGCAAGATCACGAAAGCCGAAGCCGAAGCACACATCGAGAAGATGAAAAAATCAGGCAAGTTCGCGCATAGGGAGCGTCGAGGCGGGTTCGGCGGACTCATGAAGCGGTTCGACAAGAATGGCGACAAGGTCCTCGATGCGACCGAAATTGCCGCGATGCCCGAAAAGGCGCGAGAGCGTGTACTCAAGGCGGACGCCGACAGCGACGGAAAGGTGACCGTCGACGAGCTGAAGTCTGCGATGGCGAAGTTAGGCCACGAGCGCTTTCAGAAGAACGATAAGAACGCCGACGGCTTTCTAACGAAGGACGAAGTTGGCGACAGGCGTTGGACGCACATGTCGATCGCGGACGCGAACAACGACGGCAAGCTAAGCGAAGACGAACTCATCGCTGCTCGTCGTGATGGAAAGCTGAAGCCACCGCGTGGTGCTTGGCGCCATCACAAGCGCGAAGCCGAGTAATTTCCGTTCACTGGTGTACAGAGGCTTTCGGCTTGGGCGCGCGCGCTACCCCAAGCCGTTCAAGCTCAGCCGACAGCGACAGTAACGTCGCTTCATCCCACGCGTCGCCGATGAGCTGAAGCCCAATTGGCAGGCCGTCGCTGTCCAGTCCGACCGGAGCACTCAGTGCGGGAAGGCCGGTGAGGTTGCCGAGGAAATTCGGTTTGCACAAAGCGTCGAGCGCCGCCGAATCGACGAGACCTCCCGCCATCTCGGCGTCGGTCGCCTTTGGTGCTGTCGATAGCGTTGCCGGAAGTGCGAGCACATCGATGTCCGCAAACAGGCGTACCATTTCGAGGCGCAAGCCGTCGCGAAGGCGAGCGGCAAACATGTAGTCGTTGAGCCCGAGCTCATTGAGGACCGAGAAACTCAGTTCGAGGTCGGGGGTAAATTGTTCTCGCGCGGTCACGAAGAACTTGCGGCATGCGGCGAGTGCTTCCGGCCCGATCGATAGGTAGCCAATCGGAGCCGCGAAAGGCGCGACCTGCGTCGAAATGGATACGCGCACAGCTCCTTCACGTTCAAGGGCTAGCAGAGCATCTTCACATGCGCGCTCAACATCGCGAGATGCCCCATGCCAGAGACTCTTGTCGACGCCGATGCGAAGGCCCTTCACCGAACGCGTGCATGCCGAAGTGAACTCGCCAACGCGAACGTCCGGCGAGCCGAAGGTTTGTCGATCGCGTTCGTCTGCGCCCGCCGTTGCCTCGAGCGCCAATGCAAGGCCTTGGGTATTGGAAGCGATGGGCCCCACGTGTGCGACGCTGCCACCCGCGAGGTCGCCGTCGCGACTGACGCGGCCCCACGTGGGCTTGATGCCGAAGACTCCGTTGAGCGACGCGGGGATGCGAATCGAGCCGCCGCCGTCAGAGCCGATGCCCATTGGAACGAGTCCCGTTGCTACGGCGACAGCGGTGCCCGTAGAAGATCCGCCCGCGAGTCGATCGTAACCGTGTGGGTTACGAGGCATCCGACGCTTGGGGTTAAATCCGAGCGGTGTCATGCCGTATTCGGTCATGACCGTCGTGCCGAGGACGATGGCCCCCGCGCTTGCGAGGCGCGCAACAAGCGTCGAATCTTCTGGCCACGGCGCATTGCTTTCAAAGTCGGAGCCCGCGCGACGAGGAACACCCTGAACGCCGATTTCCTCCTTGATCACGATTGGAACGCCATCGAGCGGCCCCAGTGGTTTCTTCGATCTGTACCTCAGCGTTGATGCGGTTGCGGCTTCAAGCGCGCGCGCTTCCGTACGATCACACATCGGCCCGAGGTAGGGCGTGCCGCTTTCGAGCCGCGCGATCGCATCGTAAGCTTTCTTGACGATCGCGTCGGGGGTGGTCGCCCCCGAGACATAACGCGCCACGATGCTCTCGCATGTTGGGTGGCCAGGCGGTGAATTAGGGAGAGGTAACCCGCCATCCGTTCGCCGTGGCGGCCGTGCCCCTCGTGCGCGCGTATCGAGCGGCACGTCGCCAAGAAGTTCGAGGGGTAACGCGGCGAGCTCGTGAACGCGGAGGTCCTTGAGAAACAGCTGCTTGAGGAGCATGGCTCCGGGCTTCGTGCGCGCGAGAAGAAGCGTCGCGGCGAGGGTACGACCAGAGAGGCGTGGTTGTGCCATAGGCCATGGACTACATGACTGAGTCATGGGTTGACCACATGAACACGCTGGGGTTCACGATTGGCAATCGTGTACGCATCGTGCACCCTGAATTTCTTGAGAGTTTGCGTTTCCCGTATGATGGAACGACAATCGCACGCGCAGGGGAGCAGAGGACAACCGAACATGATGCGATCGATCGCTTGGTCATTTGTAGCTAGCGCAGTTTCATTTTCATGCTCGTCTTCGCCAGGCACGTCCCAAGATGCCGCGCTTCAAGATGTGGCTGCTCCCTTAGCCGATGCGGGGGGCACGGATGCTTCGTCGACGCCAGACGCGCCGGTTGCGACAACGATGCAGAACATCGTTTACGCGTCCTTTGTGATCAACGTTCACGATTGGGTCTACGTGGACGAGAGCATTGCAACCATTGGCCGACTTATCGATCTGCACGAGCAGTACAAATTGCCCGTCGACATGTACATGACGGACCCGATGGTGCAGGTCTACATGACAAAGGCGCCAGCGCTGATTGCGCGCATGAAGACGTCGCCTTACGTCGCCATCTCACATCACCTGCGTCCGCCGTCGCCGTACTACGCGGGCTTCGACTGGCTCGGTCTCGACAAACTCTCGAGCGCCGATTTGAAGGCGAAACTTCTCAGCTACGAGGAGCACGCCATCGATCTTTCGACGGGCGATCCAACATCGGCCGCGGGCGGTTACGAATACATGAAGCAGGTGTTCGGCTACCCGCCATACGTCGTCACGGAGGCGGCGAGCGCGAGCGCTCCGCAGAAGGCACTCGCCGAGATCTACAAAGCCAAGGGCGCAAAGTTCTCCCTCGTTCACGATGGCAAACCCATCGAGTGGGGCGACAAGCGAAACGACCTCTTGATGCGTCCCGAGACCGTGGAGGTCAAGGTCTACGAAGCAAAGGGCGACATCGACTTCAAAACGAGCCTTCTTGATCCCGCCATGGCCACCATTGGTACCAAGCGCCCGGCGTTCATCAACATGAAGTGGCACGACGACAATTTCAATTCGTCGGGCACGCCTTGGATCAACGTCTACTTCGCCGATGGAGAGAATAAGTCGAAGTTGAATCCCCGCCCGTGGGACACGAAAGCCATTGGCACCATCAAGATGAAGACGGCCGACGAAAAAGCGATTCAGTGGAAGCGTTACGAAACGGCGCTCAAGTACTTCGTTGATCATCCAGAGTTTGGCGTCGCGGGCGCTCGGCAGCACGCCAAGTGGGCAGGCTTAGAGTGACACCTTAATCAGGCGGCTAAATTCGCGCGGGGGTAACAAATGAAGAGGCAACTGGTTCTCGGCGCACTGCTCCTTTGGGCGTGCGGTAGTGACGGTGTGGCGAGTTCGTCCGACGCCGCCGATGGTGGCAAAGACGCGAGCGACGGGACGATTGTAACGGCACCTTCCTTCGAGCGGCCGATCGACCTCGTTTTCAAAGTCCACATTGAACCGCAAAGCACACTCGAACAGTACAAGCGGCATCGCGACGACGTCGAGGCTGTTCGTAAACTTGCGGAACAATATGGGCTGAAGCTCACGATCCACGGAAACGGCGAGTTCTGGCAGTTTGCGCGAGAACAAGGCGATGAGGCGGTCGTGCGCACGTGGTTGGCAAACAAGCACACCATCGGCCCGCACATGCACTCGGTCTACTGCAATCCTGACGGTCAGCACGCTTGGAAGTCAGCGAAGGATCAGGAAATTGCCGACCCCGCGTTCGTTGACGATCTGTGGAAGGATCACGAGCGTGAGCTCAAGTCACTTCTTCCCGACGTTACCTTCACGGAATCGACACCCTTTGATTGTGATCAATCGACGTTCATCGCACGCATGGACGCGCACGGATACAACACGCTTGGGGGCGGCCGCGAAGAAATTTCCGAACAGTGGATGGGCCACCACCCGTACTACCCTTGGCGAATCGGTGGGACGTACCTCGAAGAGGATCTGACCTCAAAGGTCGTGCTTGTCTCTCACTATGCTCAGTTCACCGAGCAGGACTTTCATGGACCGCCGGCGGGCGCCGTCTTCGCCGACCAAAGCCTCGCGCACCATCAAGTTGGATTTTTGCAAATCTACCTCAATCGCCTCTACGCCGAGCGCACCGGCGATGCGACTGACAAGGTGTGGGTCTACGGATTTCTCACGCACGACAACAAGAGCACGCCCGAAGTGCGTACCGAGATCGAGAAGTTCATCAGTTGGCTTACGACCAATTTTGGCAACGGCAAGGTGTCCGCAAGGGGCAATCCGATCCTGAAACCATCAACGCTTACCGAGGTCTACAACGACTACGTCGGGTGGGAAAAAGAGCACCCAGCGACCAGCAGCTTCAACGTCAAGACGCCGGTCCCGCCGAGCGGACAGAAGATCACGCAGCTCGGCGAGGCTCAACGAAAGGCGATCTACCCCGGTCCCTTTTGGGGCATGGCGGAGCTACTTCGCGCCGATGGCGACAACGTCGTTGACTATGTTAAGCCAATTGACTCGTTTTCTGCGTCGGGCGTCTCTTGTCACGAGCTCTCGTTCGGCGCGCGAGCGGATGCCACAAAGCGTGCGAAGCGCTGGCTTCTCTGGAAAGAGACGGAGGGCGAAACGAGCGTCGACCTAAAGAACGTAACCGGCAAAGATACAATTCGTCGTTGGAACCCCAAGGACAAGACGCAATCCCAAGTGAGCGCGGCCGCGGTGACGATTGGGAGTGAGCCGGTCATTATTGACGTGGGCGATCCCTGATTTGAGGCGTGACAAGCGAATCGGTTCTCGGTAACCGATCAAGAACATGAGTTCACTCAAAGGCAAAACGCTTTTCATCTCCGGCGCGAGCCGCGGTATCGGCAAGGCCATCGCCATTCGTGCAGCGCGCGACGGTGCCAACATCGTCATCGCTGCGAAGACGGCCGAGGAAAACCCAAAACTCCCGGGCACAGTTTACACCGCGGCTAAGGAGATCGAAGCCGCTGGCGGTAAGGTGCTGCCGTGCATCGTTGACATTCGGTACGAAGAGCAAGTTCAAGAGGCGATCGCGAAAGCGGTCTCGACGTTTGGCGGCATAGACGTGCTCGTGAACAACGCAAGCGCGATAAGCCTTACGGGCACACTTGAAACATCGATGAAGCGCTACGATCTCATGCACCAGATCAACGGTCGCGGCACCTTCCTCTGCTCCCATGTTGCGTTGCCACATCTGCTCAAGGCCGAGAACCCGCACATCCTCAATTTGTCTCCGCCGCTTAATATCGAGGAGAAGTGGTTCTCTCCGCACGTCGCCTACACGGTCGCAAAGTACAACATGAGCTTGTTCGCGTTTGGGATGGCTGCGGAGTTCCGTGGGCGTGTTGGCGTCAATTGCCTATGGCCGCGCACCGTCATTGCAACGGCGGCGGTACAGAATCTCCTTGGAGGCGACGCGCTCGTGCAAGCGAGCCGCAAGCCAGAGATTATGGGCGACGCTGCCTATTGGATCTTTACGCAGCCGAAGACTGTGACTGGCAATTTTTTCGTCGACGATGAAGTTATGGCGAAGGCCGGAAAGAGCGACCTTTCGGAGTACGCCGTCGTACCAGGCGCTGCGCTCGTACCCGACTTTTTTGTCTAGCGCGGCTTAGCGTTTCGGCGTGAGCGTGACGTCAAGTGACTTGACGGCCCAAACGGACGTTCCCTCAAAGCCGGAGTGTGAGCTGAGGACACCGTAGAGTGTGCCAGAGGCATCTGTCGTCACGATTTGTGTTGCTCCCTTGCCAAGCGTGACGTCCTGAAATGCGTTCCACTTCGCGCAGTCGGTCGCCTTGGGCGCGCCGATGTTGCCGAGGCGTAGAGGAGTCCCCGCAAACCGATCGGGATCAAGTGCCCCAAAGTCGCCGGCTCCGTTGCTCTTTCGATTCGTTAGACGCCAAAACTTGAGTTGGTCAGCCTCTCGTTGAACGGGAGTCTTCGAGAACGCGATGAGGTATTCGACGCCGTCAGGTGATCCACCGACACCGTTGCAACCGACTGGCGCATTGGTTCGCAAAACCAACGTGCTCTTCATCGTATATTTCGTGTTGGGTCGAAGCAATTGTGCTGCATCGATCTTGAAGATGAGGTTCGTCGACATATCGTCGGAGTGGTTGAAGTGGCTGATGACAAGCGCGGGCGACGCGTCAGTCGCTACCACTTTCTCGAAGCGATCGTTGAGCCAGTAGCCGAGGTCATTCATGGAGTAGGGGAGCGACGCTTCGGACTGAAACCACTCACTGAGCAAGCCTTCGCGACCGAGGCTCTTCTGGAGGGCCGCTTCATCGGCCGCGAGTTTCTTCGTACGCGTCTGCGCTTTTGCGTCCGCATCTTCGGCGGAAGGGTAGTTCGTAAACAGGAAACTCGTGCCCTCCGGAAACGCGCCGTGCTTTGCGTCGAAGCTGTACTTGACGGTTTTGCGACCCAGAGCGATCTCGTCCTCAGAGTCGTCTGTCGGTCGCGTCGGCGCTTCGGGATCGTTTTCGCGAATGTCTTGCCCAAGCGTCCCGCTGCAACCAGCGACAACGAGCCCCAGCGAAATGCCCACGCACGTAAGTTGAGTTAAGTTCACAAGAATCCCCTTTCGATATTTCTTCTGTAAGCGCGCAGCCTTTGGTCCGGCCACGCGGCAGCGACCATGACACTTGGCCTTTGTTGCGCAACCTCAGACGGCACGCTTTTTTCAGCGGCAGTGTGTGCCAACGATGTGCCACATGGTTTGGGCGATCACGATTTCTTGGAATGAAACCCAACGAATTCATGGATTCGGTGGTTGGCACACGCGATGCAGTATCGCCCCTCGGATTAGAAGCGGATTGAGACCATCTTAGGAGAATAACAACCATGATGAAGCGAATCGGAACGGCAACTGTGCTTGCACTGGCTGCGTGCGGCACCAACACACCGGTCGATCCGGGCCCTCAGCTCGAGCAAGCGAAGTCGGCACTCCTGCGTGAGGAGCACCCTTCCGTTCCCGCCGCCGATCAGGCGCAATTTGTGGGTGATAACGCTGCGTTTGCGGTCGACATGTACAAAGGCCTAGTTGCCGGTTCCAAAAGCAATACCTGGTTCTCGCCGCACAGCATCACCAGCGCATTGGCGATGACCTACGCGGGTGCGTCGGGCACAACGGCGACCGAGATGGAAAAGGCGCTTCACTACACGCTTCCCGGAGCGCGCTTGCACGCGGCGTTCAATTGGCTCGACCTTGAGCTCACCAAACGCAGCGCGGCAGGCAAGGATCAAGGCGGTCAGCCGCTTAAGCTGCGCGCGGTCAACACGCTGTTCGCTGAGCGCACCACAACGTGGAAAGCGCCTTTCCTCGATACCCTTGCCGTCAACTATGGCGCTGGCGTCAACTTGATGAACTTCGCAGGCGCGGCGGAGCCGAGCCGCAAGAGCATCAACGAATGGGTCTCGTACCAAACCGAAAAGAAAATTGACGAGCTTCTTCCCTCGGGCGCTGTGTCTTCGGACACGCGACTCGTATTGGTCAACGCGGTTTACTTCAACGCATCGTGGAAAACATTGTTCGACGCGGCGAAAACGACCAACGATGACTTTACTCCTCTCGGTGCCGAGGTGCCGACGAAAGTAGCCACCATGCACGGCGACGTGGAGGGTACGTATGGCGCAACGGACACTGCCGAGATCGTCGAAGTGCCATACAGCGGCGATCAAACTTCCATGGTCGTCATTGTTCCGAAGGCCGGGTCATTCTCGACATGGGAGTCGCAGCTGACAGGCGCAACGCTCACCACCACTCTTGCGGCGCAGAAGAGCGCAAATATCACCTTGTCGCTCCCCAAGTTTCACATCAAGGGTGCGACGATTTCGCTTAGCAAGCAGCTTCAGGCTCTCGGGATGAAGGACGCGTTCACTGAGCGCGCGGACTTCACAACGATGACGGACACGAAGCTCGCGGTGAGCGACGTTTTGCATCAAGCGTTTGTCGACGTGAACGAGAAGGGCACGGAAGCCGCCGCGGCCACTGCCGTGATCACGAACGACACAGCCGCCGTGGTGGACAATCACACGCTCAAGGTTGATCGACCCTTCTTCGTCGCCATTCGCGATCGCGTGACCGGCGGCATCCTTTTCGCAGGGCGTATCGTCAACCCAGTTGAGTAACCCGCGGAAGTATCAACGAAGGTCCCCCCTACTTCCTTAGCGAATCGGCTCCCTTGAGGCGCGGCGCCAATGAGGCGACCGCGCCTCCCTTTTTTTTTGCCTTCGACGCGACCCCTTGACGGTGACGCTGACTCGCCGCAATGAATGGGTGCTATGATGTCCGCCAGCACTGCCGTCACGGACGGAATCCGCATCACGGTTCGCACCCGTTATTTGCCCGAGCAGTCATCGCCGCTGTCGCGCCGCTATGCCTTTGCCTACGCAATTCGCATCGAGAACGAAGGCAACGCGCCAGCCCAGCTCCGCTCAAGGCACTGGATCATCACGGATGCGACCGGCAAGGTCGAAGAGGTGCGCGGACCCGGGGTGGTCGGCCAACAGCCGCACCTAAGACCCGGCGAGCACTTCGAGTACACGAGTGGCTGCGTTCTCCGGACGCCCCGTGGCGAGATGCGTGGCACGTACCAAATGCAACGCCCCGACGGCACGATGTTTGACGCGGCAATCGAGACGTTCGAGCTTTCGATGCCGCATAGCCTCAATTGACGTTATTCAATCTTCGTTGCCGTTGTGACGGCTAAAGGGGTTCGCGGAGCATCGTGGACAATAGTCGTTATCAAATCTTGGTAGACGTGGCGTTTCGGAAGGTTGTCGACCTCTTCGATGCGATCGACACTGACTTGGCCGATTGCGAAGCGGCTGGCGATGTCATCACGATCACGTTCGCGGGTAAGAAGCGGTGTGTCGTGAACACGCAGAGGCCGACGCGTCAGATTTGGCTCGCGGCCAACGCAAGGGCTTGGCACTTTTCGTACGACGAGGCGTTGCAAGCGTGGGTTGACGACAAGGGGCACGGCGACGAAATGTTCAGGACGTTGACGACCATCGCGCGCGAATGGGGCGGGGTACAATTGGCGGAGTGAGGACAGGCGCGCGCTCGAAACCTCGCTTTGGAAGATACAACCCTCACGTGGAGGGCAGTCTTGCCTTGACCAGGTCTCCGCGCTCACCTAAGTGTTAATAAGAACCCTAACGTGCACGTAAGACGTTGAGGTCCGAGTTCAACATGTCGAATGTCCGCCTCCCACTTGTTGAGTCTTCACCCGATCTCGAAGCGATCGCTGGCGATGACCGCGCGTTGATGCAAGTGGGTGATTTGGCGCGTGAAACAGGCAAGACGGTCCGCGCGATTCACCTTTACGAGGAGCTGAACCTGCTGAGACCTGCAGGCAGAAGCAAGGGAAGGTATCGTCTTTATGGCACTGAAGCGCTTCTTCGCATCCGGTGGATAAGCCGTCTCCAAGAAATGGGCTTCAGCCTCTCGGACATTCAAGCCTGTGTCCGCGAGTGGGAACAGATGGGCTCGGCACCGCGCGCCATGGTTCGCATGCGAGCGGTTTACCAACGCAAGTTGGAGGAAACGCGGCTCCATAGAGAGAAGCTCGCGCAGCTCGAACACGAGCTCAAGGCGAGCCTCAAATATCTCGATACCTGTGACGAATGCGATCCTGCTCGCCTCCTCTCGGCGTGCACCGGTTGCGACCTTCACGAGTGCGACGATCGGGCGCCCGAACTCGTTGCAGGGTTTCACGCCCACACGCTCAATAGCGCGCAAAGGTAAGCGATATGGCCATCAGACTCCCCGTATTCATGGACTACCACTCGACGACGCCGGTTGATCCGCGCGTCCTCGAAGAGATGTTGCCGTACTTCACCGAGAAGTTCGGTAACGCGGCGAGTCGCAGTCACGCGTTCGGTTGGACCGCTGAGGAAGCGGTCGAGTACGCGCGTGAGCGCATTGCGAAGTTGCTTGGGGCCCAGAGCGAAAAGGAAATTGTCTTTACCTCTGGTTCAACCGAGAGCACGAACCTGGCGATCAAAGGAGTTGCCGAGTTCTATCGCGACAAAGGCAACCACATCATCACGACGGTCCTTGAGCACAAGAGCGTGCTCGATACCTGCAAACGTCTTGAAAAAGATGGGTTCTCGATCACCTACCTGCCGGTGAGCAAAGAGGGCCTTGTCGATCCCGACGACGTTCGAAAAGCGATCACCAACCAAACCCTATTGGTGAGCATTATGCTGGCCAACAACGAGATCGGCACCGTTCAGCCGCTCGAGGCGATCGGCAAGATCACGCGCGAGCGAGGCGTGCTCTTGCACACCGACGCGGTACAAGGCTTCGGCAAAGTCGACTTCGATGTGCAACGGATGAACGTTGATCTCGCATCGATTACTGCGCACAAGCTGTATGGCCCAAAGGGTGTTGGGGCGCTCTACGTGCGTCGCAACAAGCCACGCGTTCGGCTCGTTGCACAAATCGACGGTGGAGGTCACGAGCGCGGCAACCGGTCTGGCACCCTCAACGTTCCTGCGATCGTTGGCTTCGGCAAAGCGTGCGACATCATGGCGACGGAGGGGAAGGCTGAATCGTCAAAAATATTGACGTTACGCGAACGCCTTCGGCTGAAGATCACGTCACAGCTCAACGAGGTGTACCTCAACGGCTCGTTCGAGCATCGCTTGCCTGGCAACCTCAACCTCTCTTTCAACTTCGTTGAGGGCGAAGGCTTGATGATGGCGATCAAAGACGTGGCCGTGAGCTCTGGCTCGGCGTGTACCTCTGCGAGTCTCGAGCCGAGCTACGTGCTCCGCGCGCTTGGGGTAGGCGACGAGCTCGCCCACTCAAGTATCCGTTTCGGCCTTGGTCGCTTTACAACCGAAGAAGAAGTCGACTTCGTCGCGAATCTGGTCGTCAATAAAGTTGATAAATTGCGCGAGATGTCTCCGCTCTGGGAGATGCATCGAGAGGGAATCGACCTCAAGTCAGTGGCGTGGGTTGCGCACTGATGTTCTCTGTCCACGTGCGGATTCACTGAGTAAGAAAAGGACCAAGCCATGGCGTACAGCGAAAAAGTGATCGAACACGCGGAAAATCCGCGCAACGTCGGCACACTCGACAAGAACGATCCAAACGTGGGTACCGGTTTGGTCGGCGCGCCGGCTTGCGGCGACGTGATGCGCCTGCAAATCAAGGTTGGCGAGGACGGCGTCATTGAAGACGCGAAGTTCAAGACGTTCGGCTGCGGGTCGGCGATCGCGTCTTCGTCGCTTGCGACCGAGTGGATCAAAGGGAAGACGATTGACGAGGCGGAAGCGATCAAGAACGTCGACATCGTCAACGAACTGAATCTTCCGCCGGTGAAGATTCACTGTTCGGTGTTAGCTGAGGACGCGATCAAGAGCGCAATCGCCGACTACAGGAAGAAGAAGGAACAGAAGAACCTCTGAGGTCGTCACAATGTCCGACACCCAAGAATCAACCTCACAGACGAGCGATCCGCCCAAGGCCGCGCCGGTCACGCAGCTGAGCATTTCAGTGAGCGCTGGTGCGGTTGAGGCGATCGCTCGCCAGATGAGAAAGAGAGGCACGATGGATGCCTCCCTGCGTGTCGGCATTCGTGGTGGCGGCTGCTCGGGCTTTTCCTACGTGATCGAGTTTCACGACGGTCCTCCCCATGCGCGCGATCGGGTCTTCGAATATGTGTCGACGGACGGCGTTGCTGTTCGCGTCGTGGTCGATCCGAAAAGCCTCATCTACTTGAATGGCACGGAACTCGATTGGGAGCAGACGGTCATGCAACGTGGGTTTAAGTTCAACAACCCTCTTGAAAAGACCAAGTGCGGCTGTGGACACTCGTTCACGATGTGACCTCTCACGAAATCGCGATGAACCCATTTGAAGTGCTTGGTCTCGCGCCGGTGTTCGCGATCGATCTGAAAGAGCTCGAGAAGCGACATCGCGATCTCTCCCGGGCGCTGCATCCGGACCGGTTCATCGGCGCTGGTGCGAGCGAGCGGCGCGCGTCGCTCAACAAGGCCGTTGAGGCGAACGAGGCGTGGCGCGTCCTGCGCGATTCGGTTTCGCGAGCAGAGGCGTTATTTCGCCTTGCGGGCGTTGCCGTCGGCGAGCGCGATGAACCTATGGCATCGCCAGCTTTCTTGATGGAGGTCATGGAGTGGCGCGAAGGGCTGGCGGAGGCGCGTGCCGTGCGAGATGTGGCCGCCGTCATGAAGCTCAGCGGCGAAGTGAGCGCGCGCGCGATGGGGAGTGAAGAAGTGCTCGCCTCGACGTTTGGTCCAAAAAAACCAGGTTCTCATGAATTGAAACTGGCACAGGTACAATTGGGTGAGCTTCGCTTCTATCGTCGCTTCCTCGAAGAGGTTTCGGCGATCGAAGAAGCGTGGCAAGACGAGTTGCCGCGATGACGCTGCTCGAAATCTTCGACCCGAAAGCGCCGCCGAGGCCGATCGGCATTGATCTCGGAACGACCAATTCGCTCGTAGCGAGTGTCGGTAGCGATCGTGCTTCGGTGATCGAGGATTGCTTCGGCAAGACCATGGTTCCAAGCGTTGTCTGTTACGAAAGCGACGGTACGGTGATCGTCGGTGAGCGTGCAAAAGAGCTCGCCGCGATCAGGCCTTCGGACACCATTGTGAGCGTCAAGCGCTTCATGGGTCGCGGCGCCGACAACGAGGAAACGCGCCGAATGGGGCCGTATCGGTTTGTCGAGCCACGGGACGACGAACCGAATGTGGTGCGCTTCGCGGTCGAAGGGCGCCCGCCCGTCTCTCCTGTGGAGGTGAGCGCCGAGATCCTACGCGCCCTCAAGGAACGCGCCGAAGACGAGCTGCGGAGCGTCGGCGGCGCGGTGATAACGGTTCCTGCTTACTTCGACGATGCGCAACGCCAAGCGACAAAGGACGCCGCGCGCCTCGCGGGGATCGAAGTACTTCGGCTGCTCAATGAGCCGACGGCAGCCGCGCTTGCGTATGGGCTCGAGCACAAAAAAAACGGCCTCTTTGCGGTCTACGACCTCGGTGGTGGGACGTTTGATGTAACCGTCCTGCTCCTTGACGATGGTGTCTTTCAAGTCAAGGCGACGGGTGGTGACAGTCAACTTGGCGGCGATGACATGGACCGCGCTGTCGCCGAGATCGTGCTTCGAAAGCTGGGAGTGAGCACTGAGGTTTCCTCGCGCCCCGAGTTCATTCGGGCGCTCCTCGATCGCTCGCGCAGCATCAAACACGGCCTCACAACGGCTCAGGCGGTGGACGCCGAATTCGCGTTGGATACAAAACAAGCGCAGTTACGAATCACACGCACGGAATTCGAGGATGCGATTCGTCCACTCATCGATCGCACGGGTGTCGCCTGCCGACGGGCCTTGCGAGATGCGGGCGTGAAGGCTGAAGAACTCGACGGTGTGATCCTTGTTGGCGGCTCAACGCGCGTGCCTGCCGTTCGAGAATTCGTTCGCGCTTTCTTTGGACGAGAGCCGCTCGCAGACATCGATCCCGATCAGGTAGTGGCCATCGGCGCGGCGATACAAGCTGATCTTCTCGCGGGAAAAGGTAAGGACGTCCTGCTCCTCGATGTTCTGCCTTTGTCTCTCGGAATCGAAGTGGGTGGTGGTGTTGTCGACAAGATTCTCCCACGCAACACATCGATCCCATGCGGTGCGCGCGCGACCTACACGACTCAAGAAGATAACCAAACGGGTTTTCAAATTCACGTCGTGCAAGGTGAACGCGAGATGGCCAAAGACAACCGCAGTCTCGCGCACTTCACCCTCAAGGGAATTCCGCCGATGCCGGCCGGTCTCGCGCGCCTTGAGATTGAACTCCGTGTCGATGCTGACGGGTTGCTCGGCGTCTCCGCGACAGAAGGCACGACCGGCATCGCACAGGCGATTGACGTAAAGCCGTCATACGGTCTCGACGATGCAGCGGTGGAGCAAATGTTGCTCGATGCGTTTGACCATGGTGAGGGCGATCTACTGACGCGTAGGCTTGCCGAAGCGCGCGTGGATGCGCAACGTCTTGTGCTTGCCACAACGAAGGCGCTGATGGCAGACGCCGACCTTCTCGCCCCACCAGAGAGTCAGCGCATCGAGGAAACGCTTGCGCATCTGAAGGCGACGATCTCGCGAAATGAACCGGCGTTGATTACGAATGCGATCGACGCGGTTGATGGCGCGACGAGGGACTTTGCCGGTCGTCGCATGAATCGTGCGATAGCAAAGGCGCTCGAGGGCCAAACCATCGACCGCGTGGAAAAGGCGGTGGAGCACGCCAAGGGGATCGAGGCTGCGCACGGGTCACCTTTGCCGCCGGAACGTTAGGGTTCGGCAGTCTGGCTAGCGCATTGCGTTGTCCAAGATTCGCTGAATGAGGGCCTCGTAGCTAAGGTCTGCTTCGGCGGCCGACATCGCAAGATCGTCTCCGCGCGCGAGCGACGGATTTGGGTTCACTTCGATTACGCTCACTTCGCCGTCTTCGGTGAGGCGTATGTCGAGACGGGCAAGGCCGCGAATTTTCAAGATTCGGTATGCCATCCGCGCGGTGCGTGCGAGCTTGTCGGGTGTGCCGTTCGGAAGTGGAGCCGCGGGGCCGTTCTTGATGCCCCATTTTTTTCGGTACGCGTCGTCCCACTTTGCTCGTCGTGTCGTAAATCTGGGGCTCGATCCCTCGCCGGCACCAAAGAAGATCTCGCGAGGTGGCAATGCGAGGAGACGCGTGTTGCCGAGCACGCTGACCGTGAGCTCTCTTCCGTCGATGTACTCCTCGATGAGGGCGTCGCGATCCATGCTCTCGTGAATGAAGCGCGCGCGGTCGAGCGCCTCGTCTTCTGTGCGTGCGTAAGAGGCCTTTGCGATGCCATCGCTCGACTCTTCACCAAGTGGCTTCACAAACGCCGGGAATCGAAAGCGCCGCAATTTTCGGATGGGCCTCGCTCGTGTCGAGACGACGAATCCAGCTACCCGGATCTTGTGAAACGCCAGAATTTTTTTCGCAAGCGCCTTGTCCTTGCACAGAAGGAGCGCTTCGGGTCCCGCACCGGTGTACCGAACCTTCATGAGATCGAGAAGTGCCGGCACGTTTGGCTCATGCGACCGATCGAGGAAGAAACTCTCGCAAAGATTGAACACGACATCAGGTGCGAACGCGTTGATGCGATTCATCATTTCAAAAACCTGATCGTAGACGGGAAGTATTTCGACCTCGTGACCGAGCGCGCGGAGGCACGTGATTACGTCTGCTTCAGTCGCCTTTGCCTCATCTTTGCGCAGAGCGCGCATCGACAGAGATTCGTCTGGGCCGATGCGCCGGGCCATGTCGAACAGGACGAGTACTTTCAAGTCAGACCTTTCGCTTGAATTTCCCGGTGTGAAGGTAGTTGGTCACAAGCGTTGCGAGAAACGATCCGATGTTGAGGAGAAGCGCGCTCTCGTCGCTCGGCGTTCCAAGGTTCAACGCTTCCGTGCGAATGATCAACTTCGACGCAAGCCCGTCCACCGTGTACTTCGATTCGCCTGTCCACCTGACCGTTGATGCGACGATGGCACGTCGATAACGCTTCATGAACCGAGAGGCCGGTTCGTCGCCAGGCGAGAGTTCGCCGAAGATCTTTCGAAGATCGGCGTCGTAGAAATCTGGATAGTCGGCCTCCCAGACCTTGCGCTTCGCTTTGTAGTGCCAAAGAAGTGTGCGTTTTGACTTGGATGTCTCTGCGACGAGGCGTCCCCGCGTCACGCGTGGGGCAGTTCGCGCGGCGTATCGCATCAGGCTCTCCACGTATTCGAGCTTCTCGAGAGCACGCCACCCTTCGTAATCCACGCGCCACTGTTCTGGAGGCAGGGCGAGCCATACGGCAAACGTTTCGGCGAAGTCCTCGTCAGGGTGTGCTTGCGCGTACCAGTTAGGAAGGTGCCTTACGAACGCTTTGCTGTACGGACGCGGTCGATACGTTTCCGGATGGTAGTCAAGTGCCGGATCTCCGAATGCTGTGCGCCACGTGCGCCTTGAAGAAAAGCGGTACGCATGGTCGAAAGCATGACCACACTCGTGAAAGAGGAGCTTGTCGCACCACTCGGGGGTACCTCCTTCGACCTCCATCATCTGCCGCATCTCGATCTGCTTGAGCCTGGGGTGGGCGAGGTAAAACGGGATTCCGATGGCGGGCACGCCGGTCGGCGAAAGCCATTCGTCCGCAAAGTAGACGGTGGGACGAAGTGAGAGGCCGCGCGCATCGAGCGCCGCCATGAGCTTTTGCACCCGAAGTTCGACTTCGCTTCCCTCGATCCGAACGCCAAGATCACAGAAACGGATCTTGAGCAGGTCCTCGTCTTTGAGCGACTCCCAGTCTTGGGTCACTGGGCAATCTTAACAGCCTGAGGATTCCGCATCGACGAATTCGTGGGTATCGACAAGGCGGCCTCTTACGGCCCTAGCTCTTTCGCCTTTACACACGCCTTCTTGTGCGGCTCGTTGGTGCGTCCTTCGGTCCGGATCATGAAGCCATCGAGCACGCCCGGCGCTACGTGGCATGCTCGCGCGTACAGTTCCGATGCGCGATGAACATCTTTCGCTACGTCCGTGCCCTTCTCGTAGAGATGGCCGAGCTTCAGACACGCATCCGCTTCATCGAGCGTCGTGGGCCTGCTGGTGCATGCAAACGTGAGGTAGCGCACGGCCCTTGCGGGCGCCCCAACCTGCGCGTCGATTGCGACCGTTAGGCACGACGTTGCGCTTCCTCCGAGGCACGCGCGTTCAAGCATGGCGAGCCCGCGAGGTCGGTTTTTGGGGACCCTTTTTCCCGTCCATAGGAGGTCACCCGCGTCGGCGCAAGCCTGGGTCGTACCAGCGTCGCAACGTGCGGCGATGAGCTCGAGGTAAACTTGCTTTGCGTCTTCGCTCGCTTTTTCTGGGAAGACCCACGCGAGCAAAAGGCACCCTTCATCGTAACCAAGTTTGCACGCTTTTGCGAGGCGCGAGACGCGCTCGACTCCGTTCACGTCAGGCAGGAAGCGATCTCCACCGACGATGCATGCTTCTGCTGAGCCAGCATCGCACTGTGCGTCGCAGCTGGCGCCCTCGCACGAAGCGCCTTTCACCGTGCACTTGTCGTTCACACGGTGCATTCCTTTCGGGCAAGCATCGCTCACCGTCTGCTTCTCCGGCCCTTCGTGGGTGGTCGACTCGGCCTCGTCGCCCTTCTTCACAGCGGATAATTCGAGCCGAAGCAACGCGCCGCACTGCTCGGGCGCGGCCTCGGCTCCGCTTGCCGACTTCTTGCACGCGTCGAGATCGCCGTCTTTGTTGTAGAGCCGCTTCTGGAATTTCGAATCGCCCTTTTGCTCGAAGCCGAACAAGCTTGCGATTTCGGCTGCATGAGCCTTTGTACCCACATCCATTGCGAACGCCCCAAGGGTTGCGCGCCTTACGAAATGCGTAGCATTTGCGCAATTGCCCTCGAGCTGACTCGCGGTTGCAGAGGTCAAGCTGGTTGACTTTTTGCCAATCATGATGAGCGCGATGTCGAGCGAAGCGTCACGGTCGAGATCGCCTTTGAGGCTCGCCGGTAGGCCAAAGTTCGAGAATGGCAGATTTGCGCGGAGCTCGTCCTGCGAGAGGATGCGGACCAGCTGTTCCTTTCGGGTCATGCCAAGATATTCGTAACTGCCTTTGATACGACAGTCCCGCAGCAGTTCGAAACGTTCGCACGTGTATCGAACGACCGGGACGCCTTCCTTCATGGCGACTTCGAGATCACCACGCTGCTCGGGTGGCCAGTCGACGATGAGTGGATTGCCAGCGACGCCGTCACGCTTGCACTCGCCGTTGTCAACGGCTTCGCGGTAGGTTTTGGGCTGCTCGGCGATCCTCTCAGCCAAGTTTGGTCCGCACGCCGTCACCCAAAGTGGTGCGAGGGATGTGACAGCAAGCGCGAGCGCAGTGGCCTTGTGTGCTAGTTGGGTGTTCGTCATGGCGATTGTGCGTTTTCGAGGGTTTGGCGAAGCCAACGTTGTCGTCGGTACATCTATTTTGCAAGCCGCGCAAAGCGTCCACGCGCCAGAAGGTTACGCTTGCGGTGGTGTGTGTGCATGCTCGACCTGTCACGTCTATGTGCAAGAGGGCGCTGAGCTTCTCTCAGAGATGGGTGACGAAGAAAACGACATTCTCGACAAGGCGTTCGATGTGCGCGCGCAGTCTCGGCTCGGCTGCCAGTCCAAGGTCGTTGGCGAAGGGACAATCACCGTCGAAATTACGCGTGAGAGCCTTGAGGCCTTCGAAAACGAGCATCCGGAAGAGCGCGGAAAATACATCAAACGATGATCGATTTCGTTACTTGTTTTTCTTTTTGAACAGATCGCCGAACGTCCCAAGCGTCTTTTGCGCGCTGCCTTGATCCCGAACGGCTTCGAACTGGGCGCGTTCTTCGTCGTCGAGTGCCGCCTTGACCGAGAGCTTGATCTTTCCGTCGCTGACTTCGATCACTTTTGCCTTGAGCTTGGTGCCCTCGGGAAAGCGCTTGCGCATGTCGGTTCCGCGCGGAAGTCCGAGCTCTTGATTGGGAACAAGTCCGCGACCTGCGCGACCGGCCGTACCCTCGAGTTGAAGGAACAAGCCGTACGTTTCGATACGCTCGACGGTGCCATGTACGATTGCGCCAACGCCGACCTTGGGCGCGCTCACGGTTGCGCCCAGGCTTAGGCCGGCGGGAGCGGGGACGAGCGACAACTTGCGCTTCTCGCGATCGATTTCGCGCACGACGACGTTCACTTGCGAGCCGGGCTCGAGCTTTCCGCTGCCCGTCGCCATCTCAGAAATGTGGAGCAAGCCTTCGATACCGGCTGCGAGTCGCACGAAGGCGCCGAACTCAGCGGTGCGCGTCACCGTGCCGATCGCGACCTTGCCAGGCGCGATGAGCGATTCGATGTCGTCCCAAGGGTCTTGGGCAAGCGCCTTGAGCGACAGGGTAATGCGTACCTCTTGCTGGCCCGTCTTTCCG